>NZ_CP135916.1:1327142-1658928 GCF_032391395.1 Sphingomonas sp. Y38-1Y | reverse complement strand
ATTGGCATAGGGCTCTCCGAACATCGTCGAGTTGAGCGCCAGCCGGCTGTCCCCCGTCATCGTCCGCCCCAGCGTCAGGCCGAACGGCTCGGGCCGCTGCGGGATCAGCTCGCGCGGGACGATGACGGTCAGCGGCCGGATCAGCCACGCGCCCGGCTCCACCGCCAGCCGCGGCGCCTCCCCGACAACCCAGTTGAAGGTGGTGAGATTGATCGACTCGAACACGCCGTTCATCGCGTCGACGAAAGTCTCGTCCGTCATCGAGGTCCGCGCGGCGACGCTGAACGCGGTCGCGAACCCTTCGACGCTGTAGCCATAGCGTGGGACCAGGCCGCGCATCGTCGTGAAGGTCGAGGAGAGCTGCACGCCGAATGCCAGCAGCACGGCAAGGACGCCGATCGTCGGCACCAGTCGCCGGCGGAACACGACGATCGTCAGCACCAGCAGATAGACGATCGTCACCCGGTTGAAGGTCAGGAACAGGTCGACCACCGCCACGCCCGCGCCGATCATCAGCGCCGCGCGGCTCCAGCGAGCTCCGCGCACCGACAGCGCGGCGAGGCAGCCGAAGACCGCCGTCCGCGCGAAATTGCCGACATGCTTCAGCATCTGGAAGCCGGGGCTTGCGTCCATCAGGTCGTGGGTCGCCCGAAACCAGTGCCCGCCGCTGCCGATCCCCGCCATCGCGAACGCCGTGATCGTCGCGCCGAGATAGAGGATGAGGATCACCGCCATCAATTGCACGGTCGGATAGCTCGGCCGGGCGGGCGGGCACCCCCGGGGCATGAACGACACCGCGATCCGCGCGACCGACAGGATCGCGATGCCGCCGAACAGCACGAAACTGGTGCGCAGGTCTTCATAGGGTCGATAATCGCCGATCGGCAGGAAGCCCGGCCCGATCCGCCCCGCCACCAGCACCGCGACCATCGGCACCGTGACATAGTAAGTGAGGCCGATCACGACCCCATCCATGAAACTCAGCCGCGCCAGGTCGATCCGCGACAGCGCCGCGGCGTTGAGCGCCGCCGCCATCACGAAGGCCAGGACGACGAAGAACGTCACCACGCGCGCCGCTCACGCACGCTGATCGCCGCCGCGGGATTGCCGCGATAGATGTGGCAGGGCTCGAGATCGTCGAACGCCGCGCCGCGTGCGCCCAGCACCGCGCCGTCGCCGACGGTCACGCCCGGACCGACGAACGCCTCGGCTGCGATCCACGCATCGGCGCCGATCGTGATTGGGCGCAGCAGCAGCTGGAAATCGGCATCACGAAGATCATGCGTGCTCGCGCACAGATGCGCGCCCTGGCTGACGACCGCCCCCGCGCCGATGCCGATACGACCCTGATTATAGAGGCGCACGCGCGGCCCGATCAGCGCGCCCGCGCCGATCGACAGGTTGGCGGGATGCCATACGATCGTCGATCCATAGAGCCGCACCCCGCGCCCCACCTCGGCCCCGAACGCGCGCAGGATCGTGCAGCGCCAGCGATGCAGCGGCGGCGGCGTCCAGCGCGCGGCGACCGTCCACACCAGCGTGAAGAGCGCGCGCTCGGCGCGATTGCGGCGCGAGAAGCTTGGCCCCGCCCCGCGCGTCCCTGCGGCATCGAGCGGATCGGCATCAGCCATGCAGCACGCTCTCGTACAGGCCGATCATCCGCCGCGTGAACGCCGCTTCCGAAAAGCGTTCGGCGACGAGCGCGCGCCCCCGCTCGCCCATCGCGCGACCCGCGTCGTCCATCGCGGACGCGGCGACCAGGCCTCCGACGATCCCCGGCACATCCTCGCCGATCCGGATCGCCGCGCCCGCGGTAAAGCCTTCGGCCAGATTGCACGCCTCGGTCATCAGCACCGGCACGCCGGCGGCCCAGGCCTCCAGCACCACCATCGGCAGCCCCTCGCTCTTCGACGGCAGGATCAGGAACGACGCCGCCGCCAGCGTCCGCGCCTTCTCCGCGCCATGCTGCGGCCCGACGAAGCGAACGTTACTCAGCCGCCGTCCTGCACGCGCGACGCGTTCGTCCAGATCGTCGACCCCATCGACCCAGCCCGCGATGACGAGCAGACAATCGGCCGCGCGCTCGTGCTCGCAGAAGGCTTCCCAAGCATCGAGAAGCTCGGCGATCCCCTTCTTGGCGTGGATGCGCCCGAAGAACAGGATGATAGTCTTCCCCGCATCTTCGCGTCGCCACCACGCGGGCGGCTCGGGTACCGGGTCGGTTATCTCGACGAAGTTCGGCACCACCTCGCACCGCGCATCCGGCACCAGCGCGCGAACGTCGTGCGCCTCCTTGTCGGTCAGCACATAAAACGCCGACGCCGCCTCCAGCATCCGCTGCTGATAGAGCCCCAGCATCAGCCGCTTGAGCCGCGGCGAACGCGCCAGGATCCACGGCTCCAGCATCCCGTGCGGCGAGATGACTAAGCGCCGGCCCGTGCGCCGGTGCCATCGCCATGCGGCATCGGCGTGCGTCGCCCACAGGCCGTGCACGTGCATCAACTCGACGCTTGCCCCCTGCATCGCTCGCGACAGCGCTGGCGCCCACCCGTAGCGCAGAACCGGCGCCGATCGCGCGGCATGAACCTCGCTCACCCGAAAACCCGCACGATCCTCGCCCAGATGCCGATCGTCGAGCGCGAACAGGGCGCAATCGACCCCCGCGCCATCGAGCGCATTGCTCGCCAGCCGCACGCTCTCCGCCACGCCGCCATTCAGCCGGCTGAGGCGATGCGCGGCGAGGCCCACCCTCATCGCCGCGTCCGCCTGGCGGCGACGGTGTCGAGCACCACCTGCTCGACGATCCGCGCCTGCGTTTCCGGGTTCCAGCGCGCATGGATCGCCCCGCGCGCCGACTCGCGTACCGCCGCTCGCGATCGCGGCGCCGCGAGCCAGTCGCGGATCGTCGCGGCCAGGCTGGCGACGTCGCCCGCCTCGAACAGGGCGCCCGTCACCCCGGGTTCGATCGCCTCGACCTCGGGCATCTGCGTGTCGAGGTCGCCATGCGTGATCGCGGGGGTGCCGTACATCAGGCTGTGGATCGCAGTCAGCCCGATCTTCCCCGGCGAGACCGTCAGGTCGGCGTGATAGGTGAGCGGCCCCAACACCCGCTCGTCATAGCAGGCGCCGAAAAAGTGAACGGCCAGCCCGCGCACCTTCGCCTGATGCTCCAGCGCCGCGCGCGACGGCCCGTCGCCGATCAGCAGGATGTTGACGGGCATCCCGTCGCCCGCCAGCCGCGCCGCCGCCTCGAACAACAGGTCGAAGCGGCAGAGCGGCGTCAGCCGGGCGGTGCAGATGAGGAGCGGCCGGTCCGGTGCGGCGAACAGCGCCTGCGGTCGATGCTCGGCAAACCCACCGCCCTCGATCTCCGCCACGATCGCATCGGCGCGCGCGACGTCGAGGCTGTTGTACACGACGGTGATCCGCGCCGGATCGTGGCCAGCCGCGATCCCCAGCGCCCGCCCCCGCTCGGCATAGACGAGCATCCGGTCGGCCAGCGCATAGAAGGCGCGGCGCATCATCCGCTTCGCCCCCACTTCCCGCCGCAGCCAGCCATGCGCCCAGAACAGCACCGGCACGCCGCGCAGCCGCGCGATCGCCGCGCCGATCCAGGTCGAGACGAAGTTGGGATCGCCGAGATAGACGATCGCATCGAACCGCCGATCGCGCGCGACCGCCACCGCCGCGCGCTGCCACATCAGCCGGCCGTGATAGGCAAACGGCGCCCTCACGAAGCGGCGGACAGCGCCGACATCCGCAGGCTCGATGCCGCGAAACCACTCGCTGCTGCCGAAGAAAGTGTACCGGACGCGCGCGCTGCGATCCATCGCCGCCATCACCGCCGCGCGGTAATGCGGCCAGACATGATAGACCACGGCGACGTTCAACGGCTCGCCCACCGATTGCCCCCCGATCGCCGATCCGGCGTTCACCCCGTTTCGAAGGATAAGGCCGGATCGTGATCTGTGGCAACAACAAAGCCTTGCGGCGAATTCCTCGCTACATCGTCCCCAACGCCGCGATCGCCGCCTGCGCGTACCGCTTGCCGAGCGCCGCACAGCCCTCGGGGCTCGGATGCACGCCGTCGCTGGCGAACATCCAGTCGGCATTGCCGCTGCCCGTCGTCGCACCCGCGCGCCCCGTCCCGCTCGCCCAGGCGCCGTCCAGATCGGTGGTCACCGGCACGAACCGACAGAGCGGATCGGCAAGCGCGCTCACCGCCGCCTGCACCGCCAGTTCCGCCGCGGTGATCGACGCCGTCCCGGTCAGCGGGCCGAGCGGCGCGGGCATGCAGCCGAACACGACGATCGGCACGCCCGGATGCCGCCGCCGCGCCTCGCGCAGTCCGGCCAGCGCGTTGACCTGAACCACGCCGGCATCGCGCGCGCGATCGTTGACACTCGCCATCAGGCAGATGAGCTCGGGCTCGCCATCAAGCGCAAGGTCGCCCGCGGCAATGCGCTGGTCGAACCGATAGACGCTGGCGTTGGCGTGGTTCCAGCCCGTGCCCCCCGACCCGCTCGCCAACATCCGCGCGCCCAGCCAATCGCCCATCATCGGCGCCGCGCCGTCGCCATAGAGCGACGCCGCCGATCCCAGCACATAGCTGTCGCCCAGAAACGCGACGCGCGGTCGATCATGATGATCGACGGGCCAGGCCCGCCCCGTCGCCTCGACATAGCCGCCGACCAGGCCGCTGCTGGCATGCCCCTCCAGCGTCACTTCCCGCACGTCGCGCAATCCGAAGTCGAGCAGCAGATACTGGTGCGTCGTCCCCGTCGTAGTCGCCAGCGTCGTCCCCGCCAGCGAGACATAGCGGCCATCGATCAGCAGCCGATAGGGCGAGCTCGTCGGGAACAGCCGCAGCGTCAGATAGCGGGCGCTGACCATCACCGACGCCCGCCAGAAATTTGAGGCGCGACCATTGCCGAGCCCCAGATTGCCCGTGCTCGCATCGATGATCGCCGAGGTGAAGCGCCCACCGCCATTGCTCGCGGTGAACTGGCCGCCATGCCAGCGCCACACCCCCGTCGTCGGCACGCCGAACGGATAGTGAAGCGGCGTGACGGCGGGCAGCGCCGCGCCATTGTCGGTGATCGTCAGCGATCCGGCATAGGCGCCCGCACTTCGGGGATTCGAGATCGCGGCGGTGCGCGCGGCACGCATCAGCCGCGCATGCCGCTCGGCAAAATCGAGCCGCGCGGGCGAGGCGGCGGGCAGGGTCACGGCCAGCATCGATGCCTCTTCAGGCCAGGTTCGAAAAGGTGGCGACGGCGGTGGTCCCCGCCCCGGCCACGCGCCGCACCGCAAAGGGCAGGATCGACAGCCCTGCCTCGACCGGAAGGTCGATCGCGCTCAGATCGTCGAGCACCAGCCGCACCGTGCCGCGGCCGGCCGCCACCACGGCGATCGCGCGGCCCGGGGCCAACTCGACATCCGGCGTCAGCGCGGTGGCGCTGCGATAGGAGGGTTCGGACGTCGGCAGCGGGGTCGCCGCGCCGACCCGCACTGCGCCTTCGGGGCCGGAAAAGGCGATCGCCTCGACGGGCACGAACCCGGCGGGCGCTTCGATCGGGGTGGTCGGCATGGCGGCTCCTCCTCTCGGCCGCGGTCCATCCGCGACTCGGCTCGGCCGCTACGCCTAGGGCAGCACGGTCGATGTAGGACAGAACATACTAGGAACACGGCCGCTGGTTTAAAGCGCTCCGGCGACCGCCAACCGCAACGCGGCTTCGAACCGGTTCAGGATGGACGCACGCCGCCACCGCGTCTCCGCCCGCCGCCGCCCGGCCTCGCCCAGCACGCCGCACCACGCCGGACCGTCGATCAGCGCTTCGATCGCGGAAACGAACACGTCGAGATCGCCGGGCGGCGTGACGACCCCGCACTCCTCGACCTCGCGCGCTAGCCCCGTCCCCGTCGCCGCCGTCGCGATCACCGGCCGCCCCGACGCGAGCATGTTGGCCAGCTTCGACGGCAGCACCAGATCGGCCGCGCCGGCGATCTGCGGCAGCAGATGCACGCTCGCCAGCCCGAGCAGATCGGACAGTCGCTCCAGTGGCTGAAGGTCGTGAAATTGGAGGTTGTCGAGGTCAGCCGCTCCCGCTTCCAATGCGCGCCGCGCCGGCCCGTCACCGCAGATCACGAACATCAGGTCGCGCCGATGCGCCAGGCGACGCGCCGCCTCGACGATGATCTCGATTCCCTGCTTGCCGCCGAAGCTGCCCGAATAGAGCGCGACATGCCGTCGCTCGATCCCCCATTCCGTCCGATAAGTGGACGGCCGATCGAGCGGCGCGACCGCGTCGTCGTCCGCCCAGTTGCGCAACTCGACGATCCGGTCGGCGGGAACGCCCTTGGCAAGTAGGCGATCGCACATCTGCGGCGAGATCGTGCTCACCCGATCGGCACGCAGGCATCGCGCCTCGACTCGGTGAGCCACCCGAGCGGCGATGCCGCCGCCGCGCAGCGTCCCGGTCGCGAATGCCGCATCGAGCTCGAAGTCCTGGACGTGCAGCCACAACAGCGCATCCGCCCGCGTCGCCGCGCGCCGGGCGGCCCAGATCGACAAGATCGTCGGCGCGACCACGATCACCGCGTCGGGGCGCGAACGCCGCAAGGCCGACCGCATCTCGGCATCCGCGTTCCGGACGAAGCTCAGATAATGGCGCAGCCGCCCCGCCCATCGCGGCTTGCGCGGCACGAAATGATCGACCCGGACGACCTCCACCCCGTCCTCGACCGACCGCTGCGGCCCGCGCGCCGCAAAGGACGGATCGATCCGCCATTCGGGAAAATAGGGCTTTCCGCACACCACCGTCACGCGGTGCCCGGCCTCGACCAGATGCCGCGCCATGCCAGCGGTGCGCGGCCCGGTTCCGACCAGCTCCGGCGCATAGTTCAGCCCCAATATCAGGATGTTCATCGCCGCTTTGCCAGCCCCCGCCCTGCCGCCGTGAATAAAGCCCGCGCGCGACGGTTACGCAATTGCGAACCATTTCGGGTCACCATCGGCCGGCGCCTTTCCACCGCCTTGCTGCGTCGTGCAAAGCTTGGCATGGTTCGCCGACATGAGCGCCGATCGAAGCAGCCTCGACCGGTCCCGCTGGTCCAAGCGTACCGCGCGCTTCATCGACGTGCTCTGCTTCGTCGCGCTGCTTGCGGTGATCGGGATCGTCCTCTACGCCTTCTTCTCTCGCGCGATCTGGGCGCGCGGCTACGTCGTTGTGCTTGGCCTTGGCATCATCGGCGCGGTGGTCATGCTGCTCGGGCTTGCGCAACAGGCGATCGCGGCGCGGGACGCGCGGACCTGGCGCGAGATGGCCGAGTGGCAGATCCGCGCCGCGCGCGCCAAGCTGATGGGCGGCGGCGCCGTCGATCATTCGGTCGACGGCGCGCTCGATCCCGACAACCCCTTCTATTACGAACACCTCGCCGAGGCGCTGCTCGAGAACATGCGCCGCGAGGAAGAAGGGCCGGTCGGGCGATGACCCACGATCCTCAGGGCGAGCTTGGCGAGAGCATCCCGCGGCTGGTCTCGCACTGGATCGCGGCGTGCTTTGGATACTTTCTGACGATCGTGTTGCCGCTGGTCGCCGAGTGGCCGCGCCCGGTGCCGCATACCGCATGGCCGCACTGGCTGGCGCTGCTGTCGATCGCGATCGCGACGTCGTCGGTGGCCGCCATCATCAACGCCAACCTGCCCGTCACCGCGCGCGAGCTCATCAAGAGCGTCGCGCTGGGCGCCGCGCTCAATGCGATGCTGATTACGCTGAAGCTGCTCTGACCGGCGCTCATCGCGGCGCGTCGAGCACCGGACGATCGGCCAGCGTCGGTTCCGCCGCCTCGGCCGCCGCGCGGCGCGACAGGATGTAGCGCTCGGTCGATCCCACCAGCGCCGCCTTGTCCGCATCGCGCGCCTTGCCGGGGTCGGTCAGCAGCACCGGCCGCTCCGCGACGCCGGTATCGACCGGCTTGCCTTGCGCCTCGACCGCAGGCGTTTCGGCGGTAGGCGCCGTCGATGCCACCGCGGTCACCGCCGCGGGCTCACCGCCGGCATAGCGCCCGTTGAACGCGCCCACCCGCCCCCAGGCGCCGCTCCAGCGATAGAAGATATGCGCGCCCACCGTCGCCACCTTGTCCAGGCTCGCCGCCCAATAGGGCACGACATAGTTGGCGTGATAGTGCGTCGCCCAGCCGACCGGCGCATAGACCTCGCCGCCCAGCGCCGCCGCCGCGACGCCGCGCGCCCGTCCCCACAATGTCGCCGCCGGCGCTCGCGAGAGTGATCCGTCGCAGGCGAAGCTGAACTGACAGCCGGTACGCCGCTGCGCGCCTTCGAACACCACGCCGCACACCGTCTTTGGAAAGGCCGGATGGCGCAACCGGTTGAGCACGACCTGCGCCACCGCCCGCTGCCCGCCATCGAGTTCGTTGGCGGCCTCGTAATAGATCGCCATCGTCATGCACTCGAGCGAGCGCTGATAGTCGGAGGCGCTCCGAAGCGGCATCAGGAACGCCGCCGACGCCGGGTTCGCGCCGCCCGCCAGCGGCATCGCGGCATTGATCGCCAGCGCGTCCTTGGCCGCGACCGGGCGCAGCGCCTCCGGCGCGAAGGGCGCGTCGAGATGCGGGATCTCCGCCGTCCGCCGCATCGGCGCGCGGGTGGCCGTCTCATCCCCCGGGAACGCGACCCAGACCAGGCCGCCGATCGCCCCGGCGATCAGCAGCACGCTGAGCAGCAATGGCGCCCAGGCACGGCGCCACCGCGAGCGATACACCACCGGCAGATAGATCTGCGGCGCCGGCTCGTCCGTGATGTCAGGGTGCGGGCGCGTCGCCCCGGCGCGTGTCGCCATGGCGCGCGCATAGCGGAAAAGTGCCGAGGCGGCAAACCGGCACGCCTGCTGCCTGGGGATGATTGACCCGTTCGCGGCTTCGGGTCATCGCTGCGCCCAAGCTAAAGGAACCGCCATGCTCGCAGCCCTTCTCGCCGCCGCCCTCGCCGGCCAGACCACGCCGGCACCCACGCCCACTCCGGCGCCGGCCCCCGCGACCTTCCTCAGCGCCGGCAACCTGCTCGATCGCTGCAAGTCGAACGCGGTGCCCGATGCGTCCTACTGCTTCGCCTATGTCGCGGGCGTCCACGACGCCGTCCGCGCCTATGAAAGCTGGCTCAACCTGCGCGAATTCTGCACGCCCGCCGGTACGCCGCAGGGCGAGCTGCGCAGCGCCTTCGTCGATTATCTGGAGCGCAATCCCGGCTTCGCTTCGGGCGAGGCGGCGTCGGTCGTCGTCGTCGCGATCAAGACGCGCTATCCCTGCATCGGCGCGCCGCCGCCAAAACCGCCGGCGCGCTGACCCGACCGGCCGGCTCACGCCGGCTTGCGGTCGTCCTCATAGTGATAGCGATAATAGTCGTACGCATCGCCGTACCCGGACTTGCGCGCATTGTACTTGGTCACGACGCAGCCGATGACGTTGGCACCGGCCCGCATCAGCCGCGTCACGGCGCTGCGTGCCTGGCCGTAATGCGCGCCGCCTGCCTCGACCACGAACACCGTCGCCTGTGCAGCGGCGGCAAGCTGGGTGGCGTCCGCCAGCGCCAGCACCGGCGGGCCGTCGACGACGATGATGTCGTACTCGCGCTGCATCACCGCCAGCAGCTCGGCCATCGCGGTGCCGGCATAGAGCGTCGCCGGATCGGGCGGGATCAGTCCGCTGGGCAGGAAGGACAGGTTCTCGACCTGCGTCTTCAGGATGACGCTGTCGTTCGTGTCGATCCGCGCGAGCACGCTGGACAGGCCACGCTCGGCCTGCGGCATGTTGAACACGCGGTGGAGCGACGGGCGGCGAAGATCGCCGTCGACGATCAGCGTCCGCTTGCCGAGCGAGGCGAAGTCGCGGGCGAGCGCGTAGGAGGTCGTCGACTTGCCCTCCGACTTGCCGCTGCCGGTGACGAGGATCGAGCGCGGCGTGCCCTGGTTCGACGACAGCTCGATCGCGGTCCGCGCGGAGTGATACGCCTCCGCGACATCGGATCGCGGATCGGCGAGCGCGGCGAGCGGCGCCCCGTCCGAACGCTCCGGCACGACGCCCAACACCGGCAGGCCCAGCTTCGCCTCCACATCCTGAGGATCTCGGATCGAGTCGTCGAGATAGTCGCGACCAAAGGCATAGAGCAGCGCCAGGCCAATGCCCGCGATCGCCGCCAGCGCCAGGTTGATGAGCGGTCGCGGCGACGTCGGCCGGCGCGGCGCTTCCGCCACGTCGACGACGGTCACGTTGTTCGACGTGACGCCCGCCTCCGCGCTGACTTCCTTGAAGCGCTGGAGCAGGCTCTCATAGAGCTGGCGGTTGGTATCCACCTCGCGCTTTAGGATGTTGTAGCGGACGCTGCGATCCTGTTCGGCCAGCGTCGCGCCCTTGAGCGAGGCGACCTGCCGCTCCAGCGCCTGATGCTGACGCTCGGCGGTCAGATACTGGTTGCGGATCGACTGGCGGATGCTCTCGGCGAACACGCGGATCTGCTGCTCCAGCGCGCTCAGCTGCGCATTGGCCTGCACCACCGTCGGGTGATCGGGCTTCAACCGCTGGCTGAGCTCGTTGATCTGGGCGATCTGCTCGGCGCGGCGCTGCGTCAGCCGCTGTAGTGCGTCGTTCGACAGCACTTCGGGCAGCGTCATCAACGGTGCCGCCCGCGCCTGCTCCCAGCGCTGACGCGCCTGGAGGCGATTGGCCTCCGACGTCGCATAATCGGTGTTGAGCTGCACGAGGTTCGCGGTGACGAGCGAGCGCGGTCCCTGCGCCTGGTCCAGCTGGCGCGAGGCACCGCCGCTCGCGTCGATCAGCTGTGCCGAGCGCGCATAGGTGATGAGCTGCCGCTCCGATTCCTCCAGCCGGCGCTTGGCCAGGTCGAGCTGTTCGTCGAGGAACTTGCGCGAATAGGCCGAGGTCGAGAACTTGCGCTGGATGTTCCCCTCGATGAAGTTGTTGGCATAGCTGTTGGCGATCTGCGCGGCCAACTGGGGATCGCGGCTGGTGAACACGACGCCGACGACCCGCGAGTTGCGGCGCAGGTCGACGGTCAGGTTCCGCTGGAGCGTATCGGTGACCTGGTCGATGCGCGGTCCGGCATTGGGATCGGCCTTGATCTCCTCCTCGCCGCTCATCCGCTTCAGGAACTCGTCATTGGCGGCAAGGCCGAGGCTCTCGGCCACGCGGCGCGCCATCGACCGGCTGCTCAACACGTCGACCTGGGTTTGCAGGAAGCGGTCGGCATCGCCGCCGCTGACGACGGGGTCGTTCTCCTCCGTGCCCAGCACCTTGGCGGTCTGCTGGTCGATCTGGACGCTGGCGCGCGCCTGATAGATGCGCGGCATCAACAGGACCGATGCGATGCCCGCCAGCGCCGCGACGACCAGGATCGCCAGCACGACGCGGCGGCTGCGATAGAGGGTGGCCCAGATCGCGCGCAGGTCGAACGTCGGCGCGTCATCCTCCGGAATGGCGCTGCCCGCCGGGGCGGCGCGATAGGCGTCGATCCGGTCGCCGATCGGGGGCTGCGGCGCTGGGATGCTCATGTTGTTCATCGATTGTATCCCGGATTGCGACGCATCAGAACTGCGTGAAGACGTTGAGCAGCGGCGCCGCGCGAAGGACGTCGTGCCAAACCTTCTTCGACACCGAATGGCCGACGATGATCGTGTCGCGTGCCTGCACGGCGGGGTCGGCATCGTCGCCGCGGCGGATGCGCTGCATGTCGAACACCGCACCCGATCGCTTGCCGTCGATGAAGCGGACCACCACGACCTCGCGCAGAGCCGCATTCTCCGTCTCGCCCTTCGCCAGCGCGATCGCGTCGAGCAGCGTCGTCGGACCCTGGATCGGATAGATGCCGGGCTCGGTCACCTCGCCCTGCACGGTCACGCGCTGGGAGACCGAGCTCGACACCGTCACGGTCACCTGCGGGTTGACGTAGAAGCGGTCGGCCAGCTTCTCCCGCACCTTCTCGGCCAGCTCGGTGGTGGTCAGGCCCGCCGCCGCCAGCCGCCCGATGAGCGGCATGGAAATGCTGCCCGCGGCATCGACGACGATGCCGTTGGCCGAAATGTCCTGTTCCTGGAAGACCGAGACCTGAAGCGTGTCCAACGGACCAATGACATAGTCGCGTGCACCCGGTCCCCCGACCGGTGCTGGGATCATCTGATAGGCGGCTTCACCGGCGGCAATATTGGGCCCGACATTATTGTTCGAACACGCCGAGGCGACAACCGCCATCAGCGCCAACGCGACTCTACCCCGCCCCATCTTCACCATCCCGCCCGACTTAACCCGTTCCCTCGCATTCATAGCATTGAAGCGTCAAGGTCGCGAGTGGTTTGGCGCACTGCAGCAATGTTGTGGGGACACCGTGACTTATCGGTCGAGCCTCTCAAGCGTTACGTCGTCGATGGTCCAACTTGGCGTCTCGCCCGTTCCGCGACCGATCGTCCATTCGATCCGCGGCCGCGAACAACCGGCCGGCACGTCGACCAGCGCCTGCCCCTGCCGCCAGCCGCCGCCGGCATCCGACCAGCGCATCGGCAGCGCCGCGGGCGCGCGGTTGCGGCAGACCAGCTGCCAGCCGCCCCTCGCCTCGACCACGCCCTGCGCGCGCACCCGGCTTCCCAGCCGATAGCGGCCGGGCGGCAGCGCCAGCGTCTGCGCGAGCACCGTTCCGACACCATAGCCGTCGGAGGCGATCTGCAACGCCCGGCCATGCCCAGGATCGGCGGCGATCGACACGCGTACGCCCGACAGCGGCGGCGCGGACCAGGCGAACGGCGCCGCTCCCTCCGGCAGCGTCGCGCCCACGCGCTCGAACCCGCCGTCGCCGATCCATCCGCGCCCCTCGCTCTCGCGCCACGCGCGCAGCACGTCGCCGTCCAGCCCGCGATCGCTCAGGCGCCAGCGCAGCAGCTCGGTCTCCTGCGGCGTCGCGGGCACGCCCGCCCGGCGCATCGCGGCGAGCAGCGACAGCGCCGCCTCCGGCTCGCCATCGGCGATCGTGTTGAGCAAGCCTTGGCGCCAGCCGGGCCGCTGCGCCAGCCGAAGCGCGATCAGGTCGGTCGCCCCCGGCACCGTCGTCAGGATCTGCATCTGCTGCAGCAGCACCGCATTGCCCGTGCCGCCCAGCCGCATCAGCCCGTCGAGCCGCTCGACCGCCACGCTGAGATCGCCAGCGCGGATCGCCTCGTTGACCAGCCACAGCTGATGGTGCGGTTCGCGCCAGCCGAGCGCCGCGCCCAGCCCGAGCATCGCACTCGCGGTTTCGGTATCGCCACTCGCCGCCGCAGCCATGCCCAGCGCCCGCACCGCAACCGCATCGACCGGCGCAATCCCCAACGCCCGCCGCGCCGCGTCCATCGCCTCCGCATTGCGGCCGCCGAGCTGCGCCTCGCTCGCCAGCGCTGACCACGCGCTCGCCGACCAGGGCGTCAGCACCGTCGCAACTCCCGGACGCCCCCCCCGCACCAAAGCATCGCTTCCGGCCGTGAGGATCGCGACGATGCCGATCGCTGCCGCACCGATCCGCCAGCCGATCGCCCCGCGCGCCACACCGCGCACACTCGCGTCGCGCGCCGGCACCAGCAGCCCCAGCAGCAGCCCTGCCAGCCCCGCCAGCGCGGTCATGCGCAGCGGATAATCGACCAGCGACCACGCGAGGATCACCCCCAATCCCGCCAGCGCGACCACGATCGTCGACCGCTCCCGCCGCGCCGCGCGTTGCCACGCACGCACTGCCGCGACGATCACCGCCGCCACCGCCAGGCCGGCGAGGCCCAGGCCAAGCAGCCCACCCTCCAGCGCCAGCTCCAGATAGTCGTTGTGCGCATGGTTGACGTAGAGGCGGTTGACCTCGCCCAGCGGTTCGAAGCTGCGATAGACGGGATCGAAGCTGCCAAGGCCGGTGCCCCACGGCATCCCCTCGCCGATCGCCAGTCGCGTCGTCGACCAGTAGAGCGGCCGCAGGTCGTCCGACGTGACGGCATAGCGGCCCAGCAATTGCTGGAACCAGCCCGTCTGCGCGAGCACCAGCATCGCCACCGCGAACAGCCCCGCCGCGATCAGCAGCGTCCGCGCGCGCCCCTGCTTCTCGACGATCAACGCCGCCGCGAGGATCAGGAGTGGCGGCAGCAGCGCCAGCGCTGTGCGCGACAGCGTCGCCATGATGCCGAGCGACAGGAGGACCAGCAGCCCCGTCCGCGCGAGCAGCCGATCGCGCGCGACCTGTCGCCTGCGCTCGCCCTGCACCTCGACGACGCCGGGCACCGCAACCAGCAGCAGCGCGATCAGCAGGAATGTCGCCTGGTGGTTTCGATTGACGAACAGCCCGACGCCAAAGCCGCGATGCTGCGTGTCGAACAGGATGGGCGCTCCGCCCGCGCCCATCGCGACCTGAAGCGCACCCAGCACCGAACTGAGTGCCGCCACCGCCACGATGACGCGAAGCACGACCACGCGCCGCCGATCCGACAGGCACGCCGTCGCGACCAGCATTGTGAGCGGCACGGCCGCGTGGAGCAGCATGCCTATCCCGGCATCCGGCGCCAGCGAGATCGCGTGCCACCCGTCGCCTCCGCCGATCGCATCCAGGATCGAGGCGGCGAGCGCATGGCCCGGCAGCGCGCGCCAGATCGCAGGCGGCAGCGGCAGCGACTGGATTACGACCAACGCCAGCAATGCGGCGAACGGCGCCATGAGCAGCGCCAGTCCGGTGGGACGCAGCCGAAGCGCGAGCGGCGTTGCCCAGCCGAGCACGGCAAGTGCCGCAAGCGTGATCGGCAGCTGCACGAGCGGATAGGTTCGCCCCGATCCCCCGAACACCGCCATCAGCGCCGCAAGCACCAGCGTCAGGCGATAGAGCATCAGCGTCGCGGACGATCCCGCCGCAGGCGATGACGAAGCGGATGGCACGTGCGACGAACTCCCGGACAAGGCTTGGCAATCAGGTCTTGCGCGCGGCGCGTCAAGGCGGACTATGCGCCCCGTGTCCGCATCCCGCCGCCGCCTTCGCATCGCCATGTTCGCGGTCGCTCTTTCGCTCGCCGTGTCGGCGCATGGCACAAGCGATCTGGCCGCCGACGACCTCGCGCGCGAGGGGCGGGTCGCGGCGCTCGCCTATCGCCTCGCCAGCCGCGCGGCGGATGCGGGGCTCTGCGCGAAGCCGCGACCGGTCACGGGCATGGTTCTCCACGACATCGCCGCCTATGAACCCGCGGATCGGGCGCGCGTGCGATCGGCGCTGAAGCTAGGTACCGGCTTCGGCGTGCGGCTGGTCGTTCCGGGGAGCCCGGCCGCGGTGGCCGGCATCCGCGCGGGGGACGAGGTCACCATCGTCGACGATCGCCCGATGGCGGACTTCGCGCTCGACCGGATCGGCGACGAGGCCAGCCCTGCGCGCACCGAGCGCTTCGCCTCGATGCTCGAACTGTCGCTGTCGAAAGGGTCGGTTCGCCTGACGACTCAGCGGCCGTCGCCGGCCGTCATGCTCCTTCTGGAGCACACGCTGATGGGTCGGCCCGGTTGTGGCGGCGAAGTGGTCGTGACGTCGTCCAGAGACGTCAATGGCTGGTCCGACGGCAAGCGCGTCGCCGTCACCAGTGCGCTCGTCGACACCGCCCCGGACGACGCGGTGCTCGCCTTCGTCGTCGCGCACGAGATGGCGCACAACATCCTCTCGCACGCGGCGCGTACTGGGGGCGCAAGCGTTGCCGCAAGCCTGGGCCTGGACGGGGGCCGCAGCCGCCGCGCCGAGATCGAGGCGGACACGCTCGGCATCCGCATCCTGAAGGCAGCAGGCTACGATCCTATGGGCGGCGAACGCTTCGTCGCCTGGGCCGCACGCGAAGGTCACTCGCGCTTTTCCTTCACCCATCCATCGACAGGTAAGCGCGTCGACGCCCTCCGCGCCGCAGTCTCGACCGGCGACTAAGCGGCGTCGATCGCAGTATCGGCAATCCCGTTTGCCGAACTGCCCGCGCCAAGGTCTGTGAGCGAACTCAGAGGTCGATCTCCAACGCACAGGACGCCACCCAATCAGTATCAAACCGATCGGCCTGCAATCATCCCGACACCCGGACGGCACAAACAAAAAGGGCCCCTGCCAGCGGCAGGAGCCCTCCTCAAACCTTGGCTGACGAGCGACAGCCCGTCGGCAAATCAGTCGTTGCTGCCGCTGCCGCCGCCGCCGGCCGCAACCGCGACCGCCAGGCCAACCGCGCCAACCGCGACGATCGGGATGATCACGCCAGCACCGGCCAGCGCCTTGTTCTTCTTGCGGACCGAAGCCTTCGCCGGCGTGGGCAGAGCGCCCTGCGCGTCGGCCTTCATGGTCACCGGCGCCGGACGCACATCGGCGGCAACGGCCTGGCCGGCAATAAGCGTCGTCGCGACAACGCCAAGCGCGATCTTCTTGATCATCCCCGTTTCCTCCAATTCGCGTCGACGTTTTCGCAACGCAACAATTTCGCGATCGTCATGCCTGACGGATTGTCGAAAGTCAATTCGGGGTCGTCTGCAATGACTCGCTTTAAACAATGCGGCATCCTTCCAGTTACGCCTCGTCAAAGCCTTGCTTCGAGCGTCTCCTGCCGATCGCCTTCCAGATAGAGCGCGGTCAGCACGCCGCTACGATACGCGCCCGTATCGATGCCGATTCGGTTGGCGCGAATCGACACTTCCGGCTCCACACTGTGCCCATGAACGATCACCGCGCCATGATCGCTCGGATCGTCGAGGAAGTCGTCCCGGATCCATAGCAGATCGGTTCGCGTCTGCCGCCGAAGCGCGACGCCCGGCCGCACGCCGGCATGACAGAAGAAATAATCGCCGGACCGTGCCGTGATCGGCAGCCGCTTCAGCCAGGACACCCAGTCGCGCGGGATCGCCGAGCGCAGCCGCCGCGCATAGTCGCGGGCATCGTCACCGCGCCGATAGGGCGACAGTTCGAAGCTGCGGACGGTCTGTGCACCACCCACCCCCATCCAGATGCGCAGATGCTCGGGATCGCCATCGATCGCCTGAAGCATCGCCTCCTCGTGATTACCGGCCAGCACGACAATCCGGTCAGTCTGCCGCTGAAGATCATAGAGCAGACCCAGCACCCGGGCGCTGTCGGGGCCTCGATCGACCAGATCACCCAAAAAGATGATATGAAAGCTCTTGGCGGGGGGCAGCGACGCCGAATGCGTTGCGATCCGGTCGAGAATCGCCGTCAGCAGGTCGTATCGACCATGGACGTCGCCCACGGCATAGATGCGCTCACCCAAATCGGTACTTGGCAAGAATAGGGCTCCGGGCTAGCGGTATGGCCGTCTTTCCGGGGGCAGAGCCCGCACTTGCACGGGCTTTGGGCGGACGATTGAAGGATCTTTCGATTGACGCGGTTCACGCCGGATCTCGAACATATTCGGCTTCGCGGGCGAAAGATAGCGCATCGGTCCGTTCGCCCCCGCGAACGGCCGCGGTGATGGCCTCGCGCCTGGCCCGCGTGGCCCCCGCCCTTGCGACATCCTCCAAGTCGCGAGTGCAGGATGATTCATCTGCACTGGGCGTGACCGACGCGCGCGACGATCCGGCCACCGCCGATCGACCACGGCCGCGCCGCGCGTTGCTGGTCGCATCCGCCGGCGGGCACTGGATCGAGCTTCGCCATCTTTGCGCAGCCTTTGACGGCTGGGATTGCCAATTCGTCAGCACCTCGACCGGGATGACCGCACCGATCGGGCACCGCGACGTACTCGCGATCCCCGACAGCTCGCGGGACACGGTTGCAAAGGTGACGCGCACCTTTGCGCGGCTTCTGCCGATCGTCTGGCGCTTCGACCCTGATGTCGTGCTGTCGACGGGCGCCGCCCCCGGCGCGGTGGCGCTGCTGATCGGCAAGCTGATGGGCGCTCACACGATCTGGATCGACAGCATCGCCAACAGCGAAAAGCCGTCGCTCTCGGCCTCAGCGATCCGCCCGTTCGCCGATCTGCGCCTGACCCAATGGTCGGACCTTGCGACGCCCAAGAGCGGGCTCGGCTTTTTCGGCAAGATCCTGTGATCCTCGTCTCGGTAGGAACACAGCTGCCGTTCGACCGATTGGTGCGCGCGGTCGACCAGTGGGCGACCCGAACGGGCGAGCGCAACATCGTCGCACAGATCGGCCCCGCGCTCTATCAGCCCACTGCCCTGCAGAGCTTCGAATTCCTCGAGCCGGACCAGTTCGGCGAGCTTCAGCAGCAATGCGACGTCATGGTCAGCCATGCCGGTATGGGATCGATCATCACCGCGATGGAGATGGGCAAGCCGATCATCATCATGGCACGTGACGATCGCCGCAACGAACACCGCAACGGGCATCAGATCGCCACGGCCAAGAAGTTCATGGACTGGCCCGGCGTCTATGTCGCGGAGAACGAGATCATGCTCGCGGGGTTGCTCGACCGCATCGCAGAGCTGAAGCCAGGCGCCTGCCCCGACATCGAAGCGTCGAAAGCGTTCGTCGGGCAGCTTCGCTCGCATCTCGATCGCGTCGGCGAACCATCGCTCCTGCGCCGCTTGCGACGCCGCGCGCACTGAGGGCTGCATTGCGCAAGATTAGAAATGACCTGACAAGCGATCGCCGAACCCGCAAGCACAATGACCATCCATAGATCCCGAACTCGGCCAAAGGCTTTGCCGCAGCGCAGCATAGTTATGGTAGCGTAAGTACTACGTTATTTTGCCGCGAAGCTCACGCCAACCAACCGGGATTGCGGCGCTTTTCTGCAAGATTACCTTCGATAAAATAGGCATAATCGTCCAATCGCTCAGGAGTTTAGTTGGTCACCCAAATATCGGTTCTTGAGCATATCGAACGCTTTTTGGCGAAATGGCGCGACTTTTACTGACGAGACGGATCACCGGCCAATAAACTTGATGAAATGCCACTTTGCGGTTAGTAACGTGGCGCAAGGGATGAAAGCGGGGTCAAGGGTGAACAGGATCGGATGGGCGATGGCGGCGGGTGCGCTGTTGCTTTCGGGTTGCGGCCGGTCGGGCACGCCGCCGATTTCGTCGGGTGAGCGCTATGTCAGCAGCACCGCCGAAGAAGCGTATCAGCTCGGCGCCGGCGACAAGGTGCGCGTCACCGTGTTCAACGAGCCTCAGCTCAGCGGCGAGTTCGCGGTCGGTGCCGACGGTGTGCTGTCGCTGCCGCTGATCGGCAATGTCGCGGCGACTGGCAAGACTCCGGCCGAGATCGCCGCCACGGTGCAGCAGCGCCTTGGCGACGGCTACATCCGCGAGCCGCGCGTCGCTGCCGAGATCACGACCTATCGCCCGTTCTTCGTGCTGGGCGAAGTGAGCTCGCCGGGCCAGTTCCCCTATCAGGCGAACATGACCGCACTCAATGCGATCGCCACGGCGCAGGGCTTCACGCCCCGCGCCAATCGCAAGACTGTGCTGATCCGCCGCTTCGGCGAGCAGGTCGAGCTTGAATATGTGCTCACGCCCGAACTGCGCGTCTGGCCGGGCGACACGATCCGACTCAAGGAGCGGTTCTTTTGATCCGTCGCCCGCGTCCGGGTTCGTGATTTCGGAGGCGATCGATCGTGCGTGATCGTCGGCGTGCATCGATATCACAGGTAAGCACGGTCTGGCTGTGCCGCACCGCCGCGGCGCTGGCCGTCGGCGTCGTGCCCGGTGCGCTGAGCGCGCAGGTCGTCGGCCCCGCGGGCGAGGCGACCGGCACGCTTATCCAGCCGGCGATCGATCCCGAGTTCAACCGCGATCGCAACATCAGCGTGACCGAACGCGCCCGCCCCTCGTACGACGCGGTGGGCGTCAGGGTGGGCGCGTTCCGCGTCAATCCGGCGATCGGCGTTTCGACCAACTTCACCGACAACGTCTTCACCGACAACAACAACAAGCGCGCCGACGTGTTCGCGTCGATCAATCCCACGCTGAGCGTCAACTCGCTCTGGAGCCGGCATCGTCTGAGCGTCGTCGCGAACGCTGATATCCGCCGGTACGCGAACGAAACGCTGCGCAATCAGGAAGGCTGGTTCCTGTCGACGCTGGGGCGGCTGGACGTCAGTCGTGACCTGCGGCTCGACGGTACGCTGCAGGTCGATCGCACCTTCGAATCGCCCTATTCGGAGGATCTGGTCGCCAACGTCATCGTACCGTCCAACTATTTGCGATCCTATGCGGCGCTGCGCGGGACGTTCCAGCCGGGCCGGACGCGGATCATCGGAACGATCGACCGGACGACGCTGGATTTCAACACCATCCAGTTCGCGGACGGCAGCCGCCGCAACCAGGAATTCCGCAACCGTGAGATCCTGCGGGCCGCCGGTCTGTACGAATACGCGCTGACGCCCAGCACGTCGGTCTATGGTCAGTTGACGATCGACAGCACCGACTATTCGGTGCCGTTGCCCAACAACACGCCGAACCGGGATTCGCGGGGCTACAACGCGATCGGCGGCGTCAATTTCGACCTGGCGGGCCGAGCGCGCGGCGCGGTCGGCATCGGATACACGATCCGCGACTACGACGCTGGCCGCTATCCGACGGCGCGCGGCCTCTCGGTACAGGCGCGGGTGGACCTGTTCCCCAGCGAACTCACGACGGTGTCGATTTCCGCGTCGCGTGTGCTGTCCGACGTCAGCATCGGCAACTCGGCCGCGCTGTGGATCAATCGCCTGACCATCGGCGCGGATCACGAGTTGCTGCGCAACCTGATCCTCAGCGCCTCGATCGATGGTCAGAAGCGCGACTATCCGACGCTGGGCTCGTCGACGGACGTTTTGCGCGGCAGTTTTAGTGGCCGTTATCAGGCATCGCGGTGGCTGGGCTTTACGGCAAGTTTGGGTTATGGATCGAGCCGGCCGACGGGTGCGGGGCTGGGCAATCCATTCGACGAATTGCGGGCAAGCGTGGGGATCCGCGTTCGTCGATGATGGTGTGTTGCGGGGTATGGCTGCGCGTTGCATGCAGCCGAAGCGGGAAGGACGAAGGCGATGCAGATCGCGGATAGGGCGGGTTACGAGGGTCGGCTTTCCGACGTCATCCGGACGGCGCGCGACGTCATTCGGCGGCGCATCCTCATTCTGGCGGCGGTGACTGCGATCGTCACGATCCTGGGCACGATCATGGTCTTCCAGATCACGCCGACCTATCAGGGCGTGACCCGCATCCAGATCGATCCCAGCCGCAATCCACTCGCCCGGACGGCGAACGAAGCGCAGGCGCAGCTCGCCAGCGAAGCGATCGAGACCGAGGTCGCCGTCATCACCTCGACCGACGTCAGCGAGGTCGTGGTCCAGCGCCTCAACCTCGTCAACGATCCCGAGTTCGCACCGACCGGCGAAGCCGCCGAGGGGCTCAACCAGCAACAGCGGCTCGAGGCCACAGTGCGCGCGGTCAACGGCCATCTCAGCGCCGCTCGCGACCGCCTGACCTACATCATCGCGATCCGCTTCAGCTCGGTCGATGCGGCCAAGGCGGCGCGGATCGCCAATGCCTATGCCGCCGCCTATCTCGACACCAAGGTCGGCAAGAAGATCGGCACCGCCGAACGCCAGACCGCCTGGTTCCAGAACCGAATGGACGAACTCGCGGCGGAAGTCCGCGTCGCCGACCAGCGCGTCGCCGAGTTCCAGGCGCGTGCCGGCATCGTCCGCGGCGGCCAGAGCA
This sequence comes from Sphingomonas sp. Y38-1Y, assembly GCF_032391395.1. NCBI lineage: Bacteria > Pseudomonadati > Pseudomonadota > Alphaproteobacteria > Sphingomonadales > Sphingomonadaceae > Sphingomonas > Sphingomonas sp. Y38-1Y. Next base: position 1,637,214 of record NZ_CP135916.1, on the reverse strand, counting down.
ACGCCAGCACCATCGTCGATCAGCAGGTCGGCCCGCTGTCGCTCCAGCTTGCCAGCGCGGAGTCGGTCGCGGCCGAGGCCCGGTCGAAGGAGAATTCGGCCCGTTCGCAGGTGTCGCGCGGCGCGCTCGAGTCCGTTTCGGACGTCCGCCAGTCGGGCACGATCCAGGATCTTCGCCGCCAGCGCGCAATGATCGTCGAGACGCTTCAGGCGATGCAGGTCCGCTATGGCGACCGCTATCCCGATCTCGTCAAGGTTCGCGATCAGCTGAACGCCGTCGACGAGCAGATCCGCGACGAGGCTAACCGTGTGCTCCGCTCGCTCGCCGCCGACGCCAGCGCGGCCGAGGCGCGCGCCGCCAGCCTGCGCGCATCGATGGACGGGCTCGAGCGGCGCCAGGGCGAGAATGCCCGTGCGTCGGTCATCGCCGCCAGCCTTCAGCGCGACGCCGACAGCAAGCACACCGCCTATGACAAGATGGCGCAGCTCGCCCTCGACGCGCGTCAGGCGGCGCAGAACTCGATCGCGCAGGCGCAGATCATCGACACCGCCGAGACGCCGCCGGCGCCCAGCTGGCCCAACCGTCCGCTGCTCATCCTCCTGTCGCTGCTCGCGGGCCTAGGCCTCGGCATCGCGGTCATCACCGTGCAGGAACTGATGGTCACCGGGCTTCGCTCGATCGACGAGGTCGAGGCCGAGCTCGGCGTGCCGCTCATCGCCGCGGTGCCGAACGTCAAGAAGACCGATCGTCCGGCCGATCTCCTCATCGAGAAGCCGACGTCGCAGTTCGCCGAAGCGCTGCGCAACGCGCGCGCCTCGCTGATCGGCGTGCGCGGCGACGGCCAGCGCCCCAAGATCATCGCGCTCACCTCGGCCCTGCCGAGCGAGGGCAAGACGACGACGGCGCTGGCACTGGCGCGGACGATGGCGCTCAACGGCGATCGCACGATCATCGTCGATGCCGACGTCCGCCGCGCACAGCTGCGCACGATCACGCCGGTCAATGCCGGCGATCCCGGCATCGTCGAGGTCCTCCACGGCGAGGTATCGCTGGCGGACTCGATCCGTCCCAGCGGCGTCGAGGGTCTCGACCAGATCGTCGTTCAGAAGCCCTACTTCACGTCGGAGAACCTGTTCGGCAACGACCTGATGCCGAAGATCCTGGACGAGCTGTCGGCGCAGTATGACGTCGTCATCCTCGACCTGCCGCCGCTCGTCGGCCTCGCCGATGGTCGCTTCCTCGCGGCGCTGGCCGACGCGGTCGCGCTGGTCATCAAGTGGGATGCGACGCCCAAGCACGCGGTCGCGTCGGCGGCGGGCTTCCTGCGCGGCGACGGTGCCAACCTGGTCGGTGCGATGTTCACGATGGTGGACACCAGTTCGCAGGCCGTCGGCGCCTATTACTATTACGGCAAGAAGTACTCAACCTACTATCAGGAAGCGCGCGCCTAAGCCTGGCTCGCATGACGGCCCCCCTCCCCGTGAATGCATCGCTCAGGCGATCGCATCATGGGGAGGCGCCTTGGCTACGGTTCGGCTGGTCCTCGCTGGACAACTGGTTCGAGCCGGCGCCGCAATCGCGACGGCGCTCGCTCGGCCTCCTCCTCGTCTTTCTTGCCTGGCTCGGCGGCGCGCTCTCCCTCGCCGCCAATCACGTCATGTGGCGCGACGAGATCCGCGCGCTTTCCCTTGCGCTACGCGGCGACACGCTGGCCGACATGCCGGCGCTCGCGCGCGGTTATGGGCACCCGCTGCTCTGGCACCTGCTGCTCCGCATCGGCCATGACCTTACCGGATCGCTGACCATCCTTCCGATCCTGGCGTTCTCAGCAGCCGCCGGGTTCGTGGCGCTCCTGGGCGTTTCGAGGCTGCGATTGCCGCTCATCGCGCTGTTCGCGCTGGGCGGGATCGCGCTCTACCAATATACCGTCGTCGCGCGGAATTACGGCGTCTCGGTACTGCTGATGTTCGGCTTTGCCGCGCTTTATCCTCGGCTGCGAGAGCGCGGCATCTGGCTCGGCCTCATCCTCGCCCTGCTGTGCAACACCAACGTCCATTCGGTCGTGCTGGCGGGCGCCCTGTGGCTGTTCTGGGCGCTCGACATGATCCGCGAACGGGGCGCAGGGGCAGCGTTTCGTCCGCTCGCGATCGGCGGCGTACTGGTCGCGACCGGCGTTGCGCTCTGTGCCTGGTCCGTCTTCCCTCCCGTTGAGGACGCGCCCGGGATCGAGCCGATGGCACCGATCGCTCGCGCTTTGATGCTGATTCCTGGCACCGGCTTTGCTCGGCTCTGGGGCAATTTCTTCGTCAATCCGGCGCTTCAGCTGCTCGCGGCGGCATTGCTGATCGGTTCGCTGGGCGTGTTCGTCCGCCGTCCCCCCGCCCTCTTCGCCGCCGCGGCCGCGCTGATCGGCCTGCAAGTCGTGTTTGCTTGCATCTATCCCGGCCATTATCGCCACGCCGCGCTGATCGTCGCCTTTGACCTGACGCTGCTCTGGTTGTCGTCCAGCATGGTGCCCAGCCCCGGTTCCCCGCTCGTCCGCCGGCTCGAGCGTGCAGGCCGCATCGCCTTCGCCCTGCTGCTCGCCAGCCAACTCGCGGTCAGCGCGCGCGCGATCGCCAATGGCGCTGCCGGCCGGCCGGAGAGCGCGATCGCCGCGGTCGCGGCTCGCCTCGACGATGCCGGGCTTGGCGACGCAATCGTCATCACCGATCCGGACACGATGGGCGAGGCCCTTCCCTATTATTCACGCAATCCTACCTACTCTCTGCGCCAACACGCCTTCGCCGACGTCGTCGGACTCAAGCGCACCGAAGCCACAGCCGTGACGCCCGGCCGAATCCTCGCCGAAGCCCGGCGCCTCCGTCGCGAGACCGGTCGCGAGGTCGTGATGCTGCTCAACGAACCGCTGCCGCCCCCTGGCGAACGCCGCATCGGCGCGCGCGGCGCTTACGGCGACTTTATCGCCGAGCCCGCCGATGTTGCCGCCTTTCGCGGCGCCACGGCCTTCCTCGGCGCCGAGCGAAACGCGACCGGCGACGAGCGCTTCGACCTCTATCGCCTGCGCACCCGAACGCTTCCGCAAGCCCGCTCGACCGGCTATGCGCCGCATCAGCGCGGGCACGGGGGCCTGCCGACGGGGGGCATCGTCAGACAATGAGCGCGGAGAGCGAAACGGGCGACGTGCCGACCTTCTCGGTCATCGTCCCCTGCTTCAACGAGCAAGCCTCGATCGAGGCGACCATCGCCGAGCTCGACCGCGCGCTGGCAGAGGCGCCGCCGCACGAGGTGATCGTCGTCAACGACGGCTCGGTCGATGCCAGCGCCTCGATTCTCGAACGGCTGGTCACGCAATATCCGCAGCTGCGCGTCGTCCACCATCCGCTCAATCGCGGCTATGGCGCGGCGCTGAAGACCGGCATCCGGCAGGCGCATGGCGAGTATATCGCGATCACCGACGCCGACGGCACCTATCCCAACGAGCGGCTGGGCGAGTTGGTCGAGCTGTGCCGCGGCCGCGACATGGTGGTCGGTGCCCGGGTCGGCGAGAACGTCACCTATTCGAAGGTGCGCGCCTTCCCCAAATTCTTCCTGAAGCGCTGGGTGTCGTACATCGCCCGCCGCCCCGTTCCCGACATCAATTCGGGCATGCGCGTGTTCCGCAAGGACGTGAGCGAGCGCTTCTTCGGCATCCTGCCCGACGGGTTCAGCTTCACCATCACCATTACGTTGGCGACGCTGACCAACTTTCTCGACGTGATCTTCGTGCCGATCGGCTATGCCAAACGCACCGGCAAGTCGCACATCAAGCCGGTTCGCGACACCGTTCGCTTCATCAAGATCATCCTGCGCACCGGCGTGTATTTCGCGCCCGTCCGCGCCTTTTTTCCGGTGTTTGCCGGCTTGATGGCGATGGGCACCGTGTCGCTCGGTTACGATGTGTTCCTGCTCGAGAACATCACGGACAAGACGGTGATGCTCTACCTGTTCGCGCTCAACATCGGCATGTTCATCCTCATCGCCGACATGATCGACAAGCGACTGGGCAGCCGATGAGCCGCGCGCTCGCCCGTCAGATGACGCGCTATCTCGGTACCAGCGTGCTGAGTGCCGCCGTCTCTTTCGGGCTGCCGGTGCTGCTTCACGAAGTCTTCGGCATCGACCCGCGCATCGCGGTGGCGATCGGCTTTGTGGCGGCGTTCGCGATGAACTTCGTGCTGATCCGCCGCTTCGTGTTCGCAAGAACCAGCGGCGCGCGCGGCGACCTCGCACGCTTCGCGCTCACCAGCCTGGCGTTTCGCGGCGCCGAATATCTCGCCTTCCTGCTGTTGTTCGAGGGTGCGCGCCTTCCATACGCCGCGGCGCTGCTGCTGACGCTCGGCAGCTCCTTTTGCGCCAAGTTCTTCGTGCAGAAGCACTTCGTCTTCCGCGGCGCGGCGGGGCGGCTGAGCTGGCGCCAGCGGCTGCTGTTCCTGCTTGGCCTGCTGCTCGCCTGGCCGGCCTTGGTTAACGGCACGCCGATCTACTTCTCGGACACGACGAGCTACATCCGCGGCGCAGACGCGCTCGGCATGAAGCTGACCGGCCGCTCGACGATCTGGTCCGACCGGGTCGAGGCGGCACCTGACGCCGCACCGGCACAGACACCCTCCAGCGTTGCCAAGAACGTCATTCTCGGCCGGTCGATCTTCTACGGGCTGCTCCTCTATTTGGGTGTGCTGTTCGGCAGCATGGCCTGGCCCGTCGTGGTCCAGGCGCTGCTCGCCGGCGCGGTGCTGATCGGCGCGGCGCGACATGTGGTCGACCCGGCGCGAGATCCGCGATGCTTCGCGCTCTTGACCGGCGCGGTGCTCGGTGTCGCGATGCTGACGTCGCTGCCCTATTTCGTGTCGTTTCTGCTGCCCGACCTGTTCGCCGGCCTCGCCATCGTCGCGGCGAGCGTGGCCATCGCGCGCTGGGACAAGGAAACGCTCGGCTGGCGCGTGTTCTGGCTGGCGCTGCTCGCCTATGCCGCGCTGATCCATAGTTCCCACGTGCTGCTGATCACGGGGCTGGCGCTGCTGGGGCTGCTGCTCGCCATGTTCCGGGTTGGCGGTGTCCGGTTCGCCGCGCCGCTGCTGGTGCTGGTGGCCGCAGCGACGGGGCCGGTCGGGGACGCGATCTTTGCCAAGGGTGTGGCGATGGCGCTGGGGCGTAAGCCGATCCGCCCGCCGTTCCTCGCGATGCGGTTGATTGCCGATGGTCCCGGTACGGCGTGGCTGAACGAGCATTGCCCCGATCCGCGGTTCGCGCTCTGCCGCTTCGCCGGACGCGCGCCGCAGACCACCGACGTGCTGATGTGGAGCCCCGATCCGCGGATCGGCATCTTCACCGCGGTCGATGCCGACCTCCAGGCACGGATCGCGGCCGAGCATTTCGCCTTTGTCCGCGCAGTCGTCGCCGACCATCCGGGCTGGGTCGCTCAGACCTTTGCGGCCGGCGCAATTCGCCAGCTGACGCTGACGGGGCTGGAGGACTTCCGGATGCCGCTGCTCGCCGATCCGGGCGTTGCCGAGCGGATGCCGCCGACGATCCGCGCCGCCATCGCCGCTTCACCGGCCGAGCGCGGCGCGCTGCCAACCGGCGTCTATCGCTTGCTGATCTGGCCGATGGTGGCAGGGGGGCTTCTCGTCCTCCTGCTTGCCGCCCGGCGAACGGGCTCGCGCGGCGGCGTCCCTGCGGCGCTGCTCGTCGCCGGCGTGGTCGGGAACGCCTTCATCTGCGGCGGCCTGTCGAACCAGTCGCAGCGTTATCAGGACCGCGTGATCTGGGTGCTCGCGCTACCCCTCGCCGGCCTGGCGATCGCGCGCCGCCGCATCAGTTTCTGACGGCGGGGGCCACGCCGACGCACTGCTCGGCGGCGCGCGGTCCGCGCGGTGCGGGCTTGCACGGCGCCGGCTCGCCCCAGATCCAGCCCGATCCCTTGTAGCCGATATAGACGCGGCCGAACACGTCGGGGTCGGCACCGATCACGGTCACCTGGTCGAGCGTGCCGTTGGGGAAGTCGGCAAGCTGCTGCCAGCTCTTGGCATCGTCGGTCGACCGCCAGATGCCATAGACGCCGCCCACCCGGCCCGAGATGAAGATCGTCGGGTACGCCGCGCCGTTCGCCGCCTTGCCGAAGGCGACATCGTCAACCCGGTTGACCTCCGGTACCAGGTCCCAGGTCGCGCCGCCGTCACGGCTGCGGCGCAGGGTCGTGTCGGTGGTGTGCTCGAAGGCCGAGGTGAAAAACAGGTGGCCGCCATGGCCCGGCACCGAGCGCAGCTTCGCCGCCATGTTGCTCGAGGGCGCGATCTCCCCCTCGAACGTCCGCGACCAGGTCGCCCCTCCGTCCCGCGTGCGCCACAAGCCCAGCAGCGGCGCGTTGCCGCCGTCGCCGCTGTGGACGAGGTAGAAGGTATCAGGCTGCGACTTGTCCGCGGTCAGCGTCTTGCGCTGATACCATTGGTGACCGAACGAACCGGGCGTCTCGTTCAGCGCGCCGGGCAGTTCCACCGGCTTCCAGCTGGCCCCGCCGTCCTTGGTATAGAAAGGCTGGCGGTTCCAGGCGGCCGCCCAGATGATGTTATCGGCGTTGCTGGAAGAGACCGCGATCGTGCCGAACGACATCCGCCACGGATCGTCTTCCTTGGTGCCCGGCGGCGTCGGCAGCGAGCCGAACTTGCGCCAGCTGCGCCCGCCGTCGCTGCTGTATCCCGCCATCACCGAATTGCCGTCGGCGCAGCAGCCGATCCGCGCGTCGGACGCGTTGGTGATGACGAAGCCCTTGCGCGCCGGCGTCCAGTCGAGCTGCTGCGCAGAGATCAGCGCGCGCTCGCCAGGCTGGAACGTTGTCGAAAAGGCATTGAGGTCGCTCTTCACATGGATGCCGAAGTCCCAGCCGGCGAACAGCGGCGCGCCGCCGGTCGGCTGGATCACGTCGTTCGCGACCAATTCCTCGATCCCGCGCGTCTGGCTGACCCAGGCGGCGACGGCGCTGCCCGGGGGCACGTCTGCATACCAGACGCCGACGCCGTGCGCGGTCCAGAGGCGATTGGGGACGACCGGGTCGAACAGCAGGTCGCCCGTCGTGAAGAAGGCGGTATCGGCGGTGCGCAACCACGGCGGATCGCCCGGCCCGACCTCGGCGCTGTGACCGAAGCTCGACCAGCTCTCGCCGCTGTCGCTTGTCTGGTACCCGTTACCGCTGCGATCGATGATGATGACCTGGTCGGCGCGCGGATTGGCGGCGACTGCGGCGTAGTCGAGTGCCTTCAGCCCCTTGGCCTGGGTGACGTCGGTCCACTGGCCGCCCTTGAACGACCAGATCGACTTGGAATGATCGTCGCCGCCCCAGAAATTGCCTTGGCGATCGAACGCGCCGCGCTGAAGCGTGCGCGGCCCTCCGGTGCCGAGCGGGGTGAAGCTGAGGCCGCCGTTCGAGGAGACGAACATGCCGGTGCCGGGCGCCAGTGCGAACAGGCGGCCGGTCGGCTTGCCACCCGCGGGCTGCTCGAACCACAGCATCGTGCCCGGCGCCTGCGCCCCTGCAGCATCGGGGTTGCGATCGACGCTCACCGGCACGCTGGCGACGCGCGCCCAGCTCGCGCCCGCGTCCGCCGACCGCCACAGGCCGTTACCCGGCGTGCCGAGGAAGACGAGATCGGGATTGCGCGGGTCGACCGCCATGAAGGGGCCGTGCAGGCGATATTCGCTGTTGGCGTCCCAGGTCAGCGGGAACGGATTGCCAGCGCCGGGCAGCGTCCAGCTGCGCCCCTGATCGTCCGATCGATAGACGCGGCCCTTGATCGCCATGTAGATCCGCTCGGCGCGAGAAGGCGCGACGACGATCTCGTACGCGCCCTCAGCCGCGCCGTTCTGGACGCGGTCGATCGCCGGCATCGATGCGGCGGTGACGAGCTGGCTCCAGCGATTGGCACCCTTGTCCCAGATATACGCGCCATAGACGTCCGTGCGGATGACGAAGGTCTTGCCGCCCGCGTCCATCGACAGGCCGGAGATCATGCCGCCCCCGCCGATCGCGACCGGTCGCCACTGATAGCGTTCGTTCTGCACCGGCGCGCCGGCGCTCGACAGCGCGGGCGGCGGGGTCGCGGGCGGGCCGCTCGGCTGTGCCCACCAGAAGTAAGCGGCAGTGGCCGCTGCGGCGATCGCGGCGAGCGTCACAGCGGCAAGGATCCAGGGCCAGCGCCGACGCTTCGGCTTGACGAAATCCTCATAGCGGATGTTGCGCCGGGCACGTTGCTCCATCCTGTCGATCGATCACCAGTGGGGGAAGGATGGCGGTTCGACTGACCTAATCGCCCGTCTTGGTCAAGAGATGGTAGATCGCGATCGGGCTGGAGGTGAGATAGCGCACCCCCAGCCGCAGCGGCTCGCGTGCAGCGCGATAGGCCCATTCGAGCCCCATCGACTGCATCCAGGCGGGCGCACGCGACACGCCGCCGCCATAATGGTCGAACAGCCCGCCACAGGTGCGAATCCAGCCGAGCCCGGCCAACCGCTCCCGGTTCTCGACCGCGAACCGCTCCTGAAGCGGGCTGCCCATGCCTACCCACAGCACGTCCGCCCCCGAAGCGACGATTTGCTCGCAGATCGCCGGCACCTGATCGGGCTTAAAATAGCCGTGGCGGACGCCCGCGACCTTAAGGTCCGGGTATCGGCTGCGCAGATGCTCTGCCGCGCGTGCCGCCACGCCCGGCCGCGCGCCGATGAAGTAGAAGCGGATACCCGCCTTCGCCGCCATCTCGGCCGCATCGAGGAGGAAATCGGTCGTCGCGGTGCGCTCGGCCAGCGGCTCGCGGCAGAAGATACGACTGGCGAAGACGAGCGGCATACCGTCGGCATCGACGATGTCGGCGGCGTCGATCAGCGCGCGCTGGACCGGATCGGCATGATAATCGGCGATGACGCTGCCATTGGCGCTGGTGACGATCCGCGGCAGTCGACGCGTGCCCGCACGGGCATCGGCGACGTCGCGCTGCATGATCCGGCTTAGCCCGTCGCGGGTCAGGCGAGCGATGCGGATGCCGCCGATGCGCACGGTGGGGATGGCGGGCTCACGCGCGTCCCCTCCCCCATCTTCGTGCTGCATCGGCATGACCCCCTTGATCGCCATGCTCCCGTCAATCGTCGTCAACATCAACCCCCAAGCCCGACCAAGCCCGGCGCGATACGGTTTCGTGACGACACGGTCAGCGCCTCATCCTCGGGCGACTGGCGGCCGGCGAACGCAGGCGCAGCGAGCGGAGCGCGCGGACGCGCAGGCGATGATGCAGCCCCTCGCTGCCTTCCGAGAGCACATAGACCAACGCGATGGCGATCGTCAGGAAGTGCTGGACCACCGCCGGCCCGGTCAGCAGGCTCGATTCGGTCAGGTTGTGCCCCGCGGCGAAGGCGATCGTGGCGATCAGCAGTGCCCGCTGAGGCGGGGCGACGGACAAGCTCAGCAACAAGCGCGTCAGCGGCCAGATCACCAGAAAGACCACGCCCAGAACAAGGCCAGGAATGCCCAGCGTCACCAGCAGGTCGAGATAGCCATTGTGGCCATGCCCGGCATAGCGCGCGACCCAATTGTCCGTCAGCGTCCAGATCGGTCCATTGTCGCCCACTTGCCAGAACCCGCTATACCCAGCACCGGTCAACGGATGCGCCTGCGCATATTCGATCAGCAGCGGCCAGATCGACCCGCGTCCGGTCAGCGCCGACGGATCGTTGAACACCTCGCGAAGCGTCCCGGAATAGAGCGACGCGACCTGCAACGCGAACAGCGTGCAGAGCAGGGCGAAGAAGCCGATCACCGTTCGATAATCAGCGCTGTAAAGGCGGCTCAGCCAGCCCGCGCCCAGCGCGACGATCAGGATCATTTCCGATGTCCGCGATTCGGCGAAGTTCAAGAAGACGAGCGATGCGGCGATCGTCGGCCACGCGATCCAGCGCGGCACGTCGCGACGATCGAACACGAGGAAAAGGATCGTGAAACCGCAGGCGGCGCCAGCGATGTTCTTGTGCGGCATCAGCCCGCGCCAGTTCCCGACGACGGTGGACTCATCTCCCGGCAACGCGGTGTGGATGCCGAAGTCGGTCCCAAACACGGCTAGGTAATTGCCCACCAGCAGCAGGATCAGACCGTAGCGTACGATCTTCACCGTCCGATCGTAGCCGAGATCGCGGACGCACCGGAACGTCATCCAGAAGATGATCACCGTCTGAACCCAGCGTCGCAGCGAGATCCACGGCGCCACCGCCCAGGTCAGCGAGAGCGCGCAATAGGCCAGCAGGATGACGATACCGAGCGGCAGCGGCATCAGCTGGCGCAGGTAGATGCGCGACCCGTTGCCGAAGAAAAGAAAAAGGAACAGGCCGATGATCAGGACCTGGTTGACGATGTCGCCCTGCCCCGATCGGCCGGCCATGACCCAGTCCTGAAGCGGCGCGGTGCCGATCAGGATCATGAAGAGAAGACCGGCGAAGGCGAGATTGGCGACGATCCACCGGCGCCTGCGGAGGCGGGTATCGTACGTGGCCGCAGATGCACGATATGGTCGGCGATAGGCGCGCGATGCCATCAGTGGATGCTCGCCAGTGCCGGGATCGTGCGCATGCAGCCGGTCTAAATAGCGGCGCCGGCGCGCGCCAGCACCTTTTCATAGGCGTCGATCATCCGCCGGTTCGAGCAACCGAGCGCCAGCTCGCGGGCCAGCGCCGAGCCACGGCGCCGGGCCTCGCCATCGTCGGCAAGCGACTGGATCGCCCGCGCGAGCGCGTCGATATCGCCGAGCGGAACGACGGCGCCCGCCGGCTCACCGCCCGGCAGCGTCACGCCCTCAATCTGGACGGGCACGTCCGAGACGATGAGCGGCAGGCCGAGCCGCGCCGCCTCGATCAACGCTAGGCTGTGCCCCTCGTAAAGGCTGACTTGAACGAAGATGTCGGCGGCGGCGGCGTGTTCCAGCGCCGCCTCCCGCGACGTGGCGCCGGCGAAGACGACGCGGTCGCCGATGTTCAGCCGCGCGACCTGATCGCGCAGGGCCGCTTCGTCCTCGCCGCCGCCGACGATCGTCAGCACCGTCCGCTTGGTCCGCGCGACCGCGTCGAGCAGCATCGGATAGTTCTTCTGCCGTGTCAGCCGACCCAGCGCGACGACCCGGGCCGGATCGGCTTCGGCTCGCGGCGGTCGGGCGAGACCATCAAGCAGCGCCTCGACCCGTTCCGGCAGCGCATTGTGGATCGTCAGCCGCTTGGCGCGATAGCCGGCGGGCTTGTGCGCCAGCGTCGCGGCGACGGCGTCGGAGACGCTGACCACCGCGGCCACGCTTGGCAGGCAGCCGGTTCGGCTATCGAGCGCGTCGAGCTTCCGCGAATGCGTGTCGGTCGGCGAGTGATGAGTGACGATCACCCGCGTGCCGGTTCGCGCCAGCAAAGCCGCGACCGGCAGGATGACGTTGGCCGTCGGCATCGCCGTCACGACCACCGCCGGTCGCTCGCGCCGCAGATAGCGGACCAGCGCGGCGAGCATCCGCACCGCCGCCAGCGGCGAGCGGGGGCGTTCGGCGACGACATGGTGCCAATCCTCGCCGCCCACCGCGTCCTCGAGCCGCTCGGGCGGGTAGAGGACGAAGCGTCCGGTCGCATGACCCCGCGCGGCGAGACCCGCCGCAACGTCGTTCCAGATTTCGCGCAGCCCCCCGATCGCGGAGTGCGTCATCGCGAACTGTACGGATCCCTTCATCGCGGCAGATGCGCGACGCTGTGCGCCGCCAGCCAATCGCGGTCGGCAGGCTCGCCGCGGACCCAGCGCGCGACCATCTCGCCCCATTTGACCGGGTTCTGCATCCGCGCCCACGCCTCCGGCGCCCCCGCCGACAATCGCTCGTAGAGGTCAGGTCGGGTCAGCACATCCTCGATCGCCGCTGCCAGCGCGCCCGCATTGCCCGCCGGGAAGATCATCGCGCTCTCGCCGTCCACCAGGTGCCCGCCGAACATCGGGTGATCCGAAGCGATCACGGGGGTTCGCGATGACAGCGCCTCGTAGAGCGTCAGCGGCAGGCCCTCGGGGAAGCTATGCCGGCTGGGAACCACGACAGCGGCGGCGCGATGCATCATCGCCGGAATTTCGTTGTTCGGCACAAGACCCAGAAACCGCACGCGATCGGCAATGCCCCGCCGAGCGGCCAGCTTCTCGAACATCTCGATCTTGCCCACCCCGGCGACCGTCAGCCGAAGGTCGAGCGCGGGCACCAACCGGGCCACGGCGTCGATCAGATCGCCGACGCCCTTCTTCTTCGACACCGACCCGACATAGAGCAGCTCGAACGGCGGCCCCTCCGCCCGCGCCTTGGCGGGCCACTGGTCCGGCGTGCGGACATGCGGATAGTCCCAGGGGATCACGCGACCCGCATCGACGCCGAGCTCGACCAGCGCTCTGGCCGCATTCGCGCCGTGGTTGGCGATCAGCGTCACGCGCGGATCGCGAAGCATCGGCGGCAGCTTGTCGAAACGCAGCCAGCGATAGAAGCGGTTGGCAAAGCTGTCGGCGAGCACCACCGCCATCTCCGCCGCGCCCGAATGCTTGAGCCCCCAGCGAATCAGCGACGGCATCGGCCCCTGGATCCACAGGTGCGTCGGCCTGAACTTCGCCAGCGCCTCGATCACCGGGCGCGGGTTGCGATCAGGATTAGTCGCGGTGCCGATCGCAACGATCCCGTTCGGCAAACGCTCCTCGTATTTCGGCGCCAGGCAACAGAGGAAGCCGACCTCGACACCCGTCGCCGCGACCGCCTCGAGCTGGTCGAGGACATAGCCGTGGCCGTAATAGATCTCCTTGCCCTCTTCGCGGCGCAGACGATCGGACTCGCGATAGTCGCCGGCATATTGGACGATCAGCAGGCGCTTCATCGCAACGCTTCCCCCATCGCCGCCAGCGGGCTCCCCCAGCCTGCCGCCGCGCGCACCGCCAGGATCGCCGCGAACAGCCCGGCGCTTGCCGCGAGCACCGCCGCGTCCTGACGCCAGAACGCCATCCGCACGCGCGTCAGCCCGACGCCGATATAGCCATATTGCAGCAGCTCGGTCGCCGCCACCGCGACGATCGCCCCGGGCACTCCGGCAAAAGCGAACCCCGACGGCATCAGCACCGCCAGCGTGGCAAGCCGCGTGACGTTGGCGATCGTGCTGTAATGCGGCCGCCCCGCGCTCAATAACAGCGCCTCGTTGAGGTTGGACAGCACCGCCATCACCCCGCCCATCAGCAGGATCGACAGCATCCAGCCTGCTCCTTCGTAGCGATGATCGTAGATCAACCGCACGATCACGTCGCCAAGCGCCGAAGTCGCGGCAAGCCCCATGCACAGCGCCAGCGTGAACCACAGCCGCGACGTGCCCAAGGCTTTCAGGCGATCGCCGCGGTCTGCGTCCGTCGCGCCGGCGAGCGCCGGAAACACCACCTGATAGCTCATCCGCCGCGCCATCGACGTCGGCACCTCGGCGACCGCCCGCGCGATGCCATAGATGCCGACCAGCGCCAGGGGCGCGACGCGGCCGAGATATAAGCGGTCGAGATAGGTCGCGGCATACGTCACCAGGGTGGTGATCGCGATCCACTTGCCGAAGTGGAGGATGCGCAGCGCCACCGCCCGGTCGATCCGCAGCCGCTGCCTCGCCTCCGGCAGTGCATAGCTCAGCGCCGAGCGCATCGCGACCGCGGCCACCAGACCGAACACCGGCGCCCAGACCGACCGCAGCCATAGCGCGAGCGCGACGGTGACGGCGACCGCCAAGAACTCGGTCGCCAGTTCGAAGCTGCTGCGCAGCGGCACCTCGAGCCGTTTGACGAGGACGTAAATCGCCGTCGAATGCAGGCCCGCGAGGACGGGCGACAGCGCCGCGACCAGGAAGATGCGCACGTCGATCTGGTAGAGGTCGGCAAGCCACGGCGCCGCGAGCACGAACACGCAGCTCAGCATCAACCCGCGCGTCACCTGCATCGTCCAGGCGGTGTCGCGAAAATGCGGATCGAGGCCGTCGGGGTGATGGACGATATTCTGTTCGATGCCGACATCGGTGAGCAGGTCGACGCCCAGCCGCACCGCGTTGACGATCACCATGATGCCCATGATCTCGGGCGCGAGCAGCCAGGACAGCGCGACGTTCAGGCCGAAGCGCAGCCCCGCCGACAGGCCGAAGGTGCCCGCGGTCCAGACGAACTTCGACGTGAAACCGCCGCTGCGGCTCATTCGCCTCCGCCCGACAATTGCCGTGCGCGGATCGGGTCGGCAGGCGAGCGGCGGGGGCGGAACAGCCCCTGGAGGAAGCCAAGCGCGATCAGGTTCCAGGTGACGAAGGAATAGAGACCCAGCCGCCCGCTCCGCCGCCGCCACGACAGGAAGGCGGTCGGCAGCACCAGCAGGACCGCCGCCGCCAGCCATTGGCCGAGCGCGAGCAGGAGGAGCAGCACGCTCCACCAGCCGACCACCGCGACGCTGTAGCGAAGCTGCGCGAAGTGGCGGAGCACCTGTGGCCAATGCGCATGGCCCCACGCGGCGCGGATCACCTCGCCCGGCCCGCCGGCATAGCCACTACGAAGCCGGCGGAGCATCAGCTTGTACCCGCCGGTCGAATGGCCGTGATGCTCGACCGCGGGCACGTCGATCCGCGACAGCCGCCAGCCGCGGGCGCGCAGCCGGGCGGCCAATTCAAACTCCTCGAACGCGTGGAGATTGCGGTCGGCGAAATAACCGACCTGGCGCACCGCCGCGACCCGGTAGAGGCCGCCGCAATCGAGCCGGTCGACCTCGCCCGCCACCGCGCTCCCCTTGATGCGGTCGTTGCGCGCGCGCAGCTCGAACTCGATGCTGTCGGTATTGGCCTCGCGCACGACCCCGCCGACTGCGGCATGGTCGGGATGCGCGTCAAGGAACGCGATCCCTGCCGCGAGGAAGGCGGGATCGAGCACCATGTCGCCGTCGAGCAGGTAGAAATACTCGGCCTCGACCGACTGGAAGGCGAGCTGCGCCCCCGTCCCGCACCCACGCTCCGCCGGATTGGCGAGCTGGAGGATGCGGACACCCGGATAGCCGCGCGCGATCTCGATCGTGCGATCGCTCGACCCGCTATCGGCCAGCACCACGCCGCCGCCAAACGGCGCGACCGAGGCGAGCGCGCTTTCGAGTGAGGCGGCGATGTGCCGCTCCTCGTTGAGCGCCTTGATCCCGACGACGACCTTCACCCGACTCCTGCCCCGTTCCCCGCCAGCGCGCGATAGCGCAGCAGATAGGCGCGCGCCATCGCCTCGGGCCCGAAGCGCTTGGCGAGCGCGTCGCCGGCCGCGCCGGCGATCGTCCGCGCCGCGGCGGGATCTTCGATCACCCGCACCAGCTTGGCGGCGATCGCCTCGACATCGTCGACATGCGCCTGAAAGGGATAATCCGGCGCAATCGCCTCGTTAAGGCCCGGCGCATCGGTGGTGACCAGCGGCACGCCCGCCATCAGCACCTCGAGCGGGAGCAGCGCAAACCCCTCGAACCGCGAGGGCAGCAGCACCGCGTCATAGGTCGAGAGCGCCTCAGCCAGCCGCTCGATCGGCGGTACGATCCGGACCGTCCAGCCGGACAGCGCATCGACGAGCCCGCGCTCGACTTCGTCCCGCATCACGCCCGTGCCCGCGATCGTCAGCTCGACATCGCGGCGAGCCGTGCGCGCGTGCGCGGTGGCGAGGATGGCGGGAAGCAGGTCGGCGCCCTTCTGATGCACCAGCCGCCCGGCAAACAACAGGCGAAAGGGCGAGGCGCCGCTCCGGTCGCGGCGTGGCGGCGGGTGAACGCCGTTATAGACGACCTGTGCGGGCGGGCGCGCGCTTCGCGTGGCGATCGCTGCATCTGCCTCCGCCGCGCTCCGCGAAACCGCTACCGCCTCGCCATGCGAAAGCCGCTGGGTCACCCGCCGCCCGATCGCATGCCAGTCGATCCAGAGCTCGGTATTGTGAACGGTTCGAATCAGCGGCGTCCGCCGCGCCCCTGCCGACAGCGTGCAGGCGACGGCATGGGTGAGCTCGGGAATCTCGGTATGGACGTGGACGACGTCGATCCGCCGCTTCCGGATCGTCCGGGCGAGCCGCAGCGCGGCCAGCACGACGCCGCCCGACTTGAAGCGGCCGGCACAGCCATGGCGCACCGGCACCTGCCAGGCGTCCAGCCGCTTGCGCATGTCCTGTCCGACAGCGCCGCCCGCGCCGTCATTCAGCACCGCGAACAGGGTGAAGTCGCAGTCCTTGCGGAGCTGGTCGATCAGGCTCATCGCCACGCCCTCGGCCCCGCCCATCGCCAGATGGGTGATGACCTGAAGCACGCGCGGACGCGGCGCGTCAGGCTGACCGGTCCTCGTCACGCTCGCCCCCTTGCCCCCGTGCCGCAGTGCAGCACAGGCGCTCCCTTATCATCTGAACCCGCGAGCGTCGAGGGCGGCACCGGGACTGGCGCCGTCCTCGACGCGCCTGTAAGCCCGGCGCCAAGGGGGCATTGTGCTGGCGACGAGCGGTGGAGGCGACACGGGCGGGGGTGCCGGCACGGCCGCGCATCGGCACCGCCGCGACATCGACGGGCTGCGTGCGGTCGCGATCGTACCGATCCTGCTGCTGCATTGCGGGCTGACGAAGCTGCGCGGCGGGTTCATCGGCGTCGACATCTTCTTCGTCATCTCCGGCTATCTCATCACCGGGATCATCCTGCGCGACCTGGCCAACGGCAGCTTCAACCTCGCCCGCTTCTATCGCCACCGGATCGTTCGCATCCTGCCCGCACTCGGCGCGATGATGGCGGTGGCGCTGGTCGCCGGCGCGCTGATCCTGCTTCCCAATCAGATCCGTGACCTGGGCCGCAGCGCCGCGGCGACCAGCGTGTTCGGCTCCAATATCTACTTCTACCTCACCGCGGACTATTTCGCGCAAAGCTCGGATGCCAAGCCGCTGGTCCACACCTGGTCGCTCGCGGTCGAGGAGCAATTCTATCTGCTCCACCCCTTTTTGCTAATGGCGCTGCGCGGCCTGTCACGGCGGCGGCTGGCGATGGTGTTCGGCGGGCTGGCCGTGGTCTCGCTCGGCGTCGGCGCGTGGCTCGCAGCGCGTGATCCATCGGCCGGGTTCTTCCTCCTGCCAGCACGCGTGTGGGAGTTGTCGCTGGGGGCGCTGGTGGCGCTCGGCGCCTTTCCTGCGATCGCGTCGGCGCGACTGCGCGGTTGGGTGAGCCTCACGGCGCTGGCAGTGCTTGGCGCGAGCTGCGTCGTCATCAGCGGCGGCTGGTCGTTCCCGGTGCCCTGGGCGATCCCGCCCGCGGTCGCGACGGCAGTCCTGCTGGCCTATGGCGAGACGGGGCCGAGCGCGCGGCTGCTGTCGCTCGCGCCAATGCGGGCAATCGGCCTCATCTCCTATTCGCTCTATCTCTGGCACCGCCCGATCATCGCGTTCTACCAGCATTATGCGGGTTCGACGCTGCGGCTGGTCGATGCGGCGGCACTGATCGCGCTGTCCTTTGGCGCGGCGATGCTTTCCTATCGCCTGGTCGAACGACCCGCGATCCGCCGCTTCCGCAGCGGCTATGGCTGGGGCCCGCACAAGCTTGCGGCCGCCGGGATCGCGTTCGCCGTAGCAGCGGGACTGGCGCTGGCGACCTACGCCGACACCATCCGTCCCCTACCCCCTCAACTCGCGCGCGCCGCCTCTTACCTCGGCTTTGATACGAGCGCCGCCGGGCGCGCGCAGTTCGACACCGACCGCTGCTTTTCGCTACCGACGGGCAAGCCATACGACCTGAACTGTCTGCGGTTGGCGAGCGACCGGCCGAACATCGTCCTGCTCGGCGACAGCCACGGTGCGCACCTGTCGGCTGCGCTGCGCGAGGCGATCGCCCCCACCCACCTTGTCCAGGTCACCGCCGCCGGTTGCCGCCCGCTCCTCCACGGAAAGGGCGTACTCGGCTGCCGCCGCGCGATCGAGGCGGGAATGCGGCTCGACTTCGCCCGGACGCAGGCCGTGGTGCTTTCGGGCCGCTGGCTGGATTTCGAGATGCCGGCACTGATCGAGACGATCCGCTATCTGCGCGGGCGCGGCGCGAGGGTCATCGTGCTGGGACCGTCGGTGGAATATGACGCCGACCTGCCGCTGCTGATCGTCCGCGCCGGCGAGGCGAGCGACCCGAGCCTACCCGAACGGTATCGGCTGGCGAAGCGGATCGCGCTCGATCGCGAGATGGCGGCGCCGATCGCCGCGGCCGGTGCCACCTACGTCTCGGCGGTCGCGGCCGAATGTCCGGGCGGCCGCTGCCGGGTGCTGACGACCGACGGCTCGCCCTTCCACTTCGACCATTCGCACCTGACGCCCGCCGGCGCACGCGAGATCGCCCGCGCGCTGGTCGAAAAGGGCCGGCTCAACCCCTAGCGCGGCTTCGCATCTGGGACAGCAGGTCGTCACCCGCGCTGCGTCGGTCCTTGCCCTCGCTCCGCTGGATGCGGCGCGGCGTTCCCGTGTGATAGGCGATCAGCGCGACGGTCAGGAACAGCATCGTACTGACGATCGCGTCACGCTCGAACAGGCTCGTCTCGGTAACGTTGTGGCCAATGCAGAAGACGAGCAGCGCGGTGAACAGCGCCGCCCGCCCACGCGACATGTCGGGATTGCGCAGCAACACGATCAGCGGCCAGACCATAGTCGCCACCACCATCAGCAGCATCCCGATCAGCCCCACCGCGACCAGCTGATCGAGATAGCCAGAGTGACCAACGGTGATCGTCGTCACGAAGCCCTTTCCGTACTGATAAATCGGGCTGTACCCACCGATGTTCCAGAACGAGCCGAACCCCGCGCCCATCGGGTGATCGCTCCAATAGTTGAGCAGCGTCGACCAGATCAGTCCGCGCCCGGTGAATGCCTTCGGATCGAGCACGTTCTGCTGGATCGTTGGCGCATACATCGCGCCGATGATCGAGATCGTGGAGCCAACGATGATGATCGCCGGGATCAGGAACGCGCGCAGGCGGCTGTTGAACTGCTGGAAGACGATCCCGCCGAGCACCGCGAGCGCGAGCATGCCCATCGCCGTCTTCGATTCGGACCGGATCGCGAAGTAGGCGCAGACGACGATCACGCCGATCCGCATCGCCAGCTTGTACTTGGCCGCATCGAACAGGAACAGGATAATGCACAATGCCGCCGCGGCGCCGGCAAAGTTCTTGTGGCCGAAGATGCCGCGCCACTGGCCCGGCAGGCCGCTTCCCATCGTGTCGAAACGCACTTCGTGGAGACCGATGGTCGGGTCGATCGCCACGAAGAGGTAGCTGACGGCGATGCCGCAAAAAAGTGACCAGCGCAGCACGTCGAGAACGCTGGAGCAGCGGCTGTGCCGCACCAGGACGAAGGCGCTGGTCGCGACCGTCATCGTCAGCACCAGGCGGCGCACCGCCGTATCGGGGTCGATTGCCCAGAACAGGCTGATCGCGCACCAACCGAACGCCGCCAGCAGGGCGATCGGCATGAACAGCCAGCTTGCGCGCGTCGCGTTCGGCAGCGCGGCATAGATGCTGAGGCCAAGCACCATCAGATAGCCGGACTGTCGCTCCACCGCACCTTCGTCCGACAGGCTGAACCCGCCGAAGGTCATGATCGGCCCCAGCATCACCAGGATCATCAGCGCTGCCAGCGCGGTCGTCCGCAGCCCAGCGCGCGTGTCGCGAAATGCCGATCGCCGGCCGGCGCCGGGCTGATTGAGGCCAAGCTGCTCCAGCCAGCCCTGTTGACGTTGAAGATCCATCGCTGACCGAACTCGTTTATGCGCGCTATCGCCCGACTCTGGACGTGTCGGGTCGCTCGTGCAAGCTGCCACCATCCATGTTGTTGCGCCGCACCAACCAACTCGAAAATAGAACCGGGAGGCGCCGTTTCGCATTTTTGGACAGTTAGTGCGACCTTTGCACTGTGCGTTGCACCACTTTGGGTCTATAGCCCGGAGCAACAGAACGCCGAACAATTTGCAGATTGTCAGCGCGTGCCGTGGGGGCTGCGGGCGTCAGGGGGATTTGATGAACGTCGAGGCGCACTCTCTACGGGCGACTCAACGCGCCGGGCGTGCGGACACGGCGTCGATCCTCAGCAACCGCGCTGCATGGCGTGCCCGCGTCTACGCCTCGCTCGTTGCGATCGACCTCATCTGCATCTTCTTCAGTTTCCTTGCGACCTCACAGCTTTACCCGCGGATCACCGACAGTGGACAGTGGCTGCTGTTCGCCACCGTGGTGATGGTGATCTATGGCGCCTTCGCCCTCACGGCCCGTGCCTATTCCAGCGAGGTCATCGTACGGCCCAGCGTCGGCATGGTCCGCGCGATCCAGGCGCTGCTGCTGTCGATCGGCACGGTCGTGCTGTTCGCCTTCTACCTCAAGACGAGCGAGGATATTTCCCGAGTCGTGTTCGCCGGCGGTTCGGTGCTGAGTCTCCTTTCCATTTCGGTATTGCGCCACGTCTTCCTGCGCCGGGCGCATCTGAGCGTTGCGGGCAATCCCTATTGCGTCGCGATCATCGTCGACGGCGACTATATGTTCGACCCGCGGGGCTTTTCGACGGTGATCCATGCCGGGTCGGAGATCGATCCGGAGCAGCAGGACTGCCCGACGATGTTCGACCGTCTCGCGATGCTGTTGAAGAGTGCCGATCGTGTCATCGTCGCCTGTCCGCCGGATCGCCGCGGACGATGGGTCGAGATGCTGAAGGGCGCCAATATCCGGAGCGAGCTGATCGCACCCGAGCTGAGCGGGGTTGCCCCGCTCGCGCTCGACCATCACCAGGGCACGCCGACCTTGGTCGTCGCCGATGGCCCGCTCAGCAAGTCGGACGCGCTGGTCAAGCGGATGCTCGACATCGGCCTGTCGCTCCCGGCGCTGATCGGGCTGTTGCCGTTGCTCGCCATCGTCGCGCTGCTCGTCAAGGCGACGAGCAAGGGGCCGGTGCTGTTCGTCCAGACCCGCATCGGTCAGGGCAATCGCCTGTTCCAGATGTACAAGTTCCGCAGCATGCGCGTCGAGGGCAGCGACGGCGCCGGCGTGCGGTCGGCAAGTCGCGGCGACGACCGGATCACGCCGATCGGCCGATTCATCCGCAGCACCAGCATCGACGAGCTGCCGCAGCTCTTCAACGTCCTGCTCGGCGACATGAGCATCGTCGGACCGCGTCCGCACGCGCTGGGATCACGGGCGGAGAACAAGCTGTTCTGGGAAGTCGACCGGCGTTACTGGCATCGCCACGCCGCCAAGCCGGGGCTGACCGGCCTGGCGCAGATCCGCGGCTTTCGCGGGGCGACCGAGCGGACGTCGGACCTCACCAATCGGCTGCACGCCGATCTCGAATATCTGCACGACTGGTCGATCTGGCGCGACATCGTCATCATCATCCAGACCGTCCGCGTGCTGGTCCACCGGAACGCGTTCTGAGGCGCTCGCTTACGCCGCCTGCTGCGTGACCACCGGCGACGCCAGTTCGCGCCCGAACCAAGCGCAGGTCGCCGCCAGCCCTTCCTCAAGCCCGATCTCCGGCACCCAGCCGAGCAGGTCGCGCGCGCGGTCGATATTGGGCCGGCGGCGGCGCGGGTCGTCGGTCGGAAGCGGCCGGAACACCACGCGCGCGCGATCGGCTCCTGTCAGCGCCAGCACGCGTTCGCAAAGATCGCCAACGGTCAGCTCGATGGGATTGCCGAGATTGACCGGCTCCAGCCCGTCGATGTCGCTTTCCATCAGCGCGATTAGCCCGCGGACCATGTCCTCGACATAGCAGAAGCTGCGCGTCTGGCTGCCGTCGCCGAACACGGTGATCTCGCGGTCGGCCAGCGCCTGGCAGATGAGGTTCGACACCACGCGCCCGTCGTCGGGGCTCATGTTTGGGCCATAGGTGTTGAAGATGCGCGCGACGCGCACTTCCGCCCGGCCCATCCGCGCATAGTCGAAGGTCATCGCCTCCGCCGCGCGCTTGCCCTCGTCATAGCAGGCGCGCGGGCCCGTGCAGCTCACCCAGCCGCGATAGTTCTCGGGCTGGGGATGGACTTCGGGATCGCCGTACACTTCGCTGGTCGAGGTGAGCAGGAACCGTGCCCCCGCCCGCTCGGCCAGCCGGAGCAGGTGATGCGTGCCGACGACGTTGGTGAGCATCGTGTGCTCGGGATCGGCCTGGTACTGCGGCGGTGAGGCGGCACAGGCGAGATTGTAGATGCGCGTGACCCGCTCGGCGGCGCGTAGCACCGTTTCGGGCAAAGGGGCGACGATATCCGCCTCGACGAAGGTGAAACCAGGCAGCCCCTCCAGCGCCTGAAGGTTCGAGGGGCGCGCGGTCTGGAGATTGTCGATGCAGATCACCTCCTGTCCGGCCGCGACCAATGCCTGGCACAGATGCGATCCGATAAAGCCGGCGCCGCCGGCGACGACCGCCACTCCGGTTTCGTGACCCATCATACCCTCTCCTCTTGTTCTGGCTTGTTCTTGGCCTTCGCCGCGTCGCCCAGGTGCCGCTCGAGTTCGGCGGCGCGGTGCGCGGCGGTGTGGACGGACAGCACGATCCGCCGGGCCGCCTCGCCCACCGACACCAGGTCGCGATCGAGCGCGGCGAGCACGTCGACGGCGTCATCGGCGAGCACGATCTCGCGGTCCGGTGCGAACAGGTCGTCGATCCCTTCCCAGCGATCCGACACGATCGGCGTCCCGCACGCCGCCGCCTCGAACAGCCGGACCGAAGGAGACCAGCCCGCTTCGATCATGTCGGCGCGCGTCACGTTGAGCGTCAGGCGCGAGGCAGAATAGAAGCCCGCGTGGTCGGCAGGCGGGCAATGCTCGATCCGCTCGACATTGGCGGGCCAGTCGATGTCCTCAGGATATTGCGGCCCCGCGACGACGAATCGCAGATCGGGCCGCGCACGTGCCGGCTCGATCAGCAGCCGCTCCAGCGTCGGCTGCCGATCGGGGCTGTAGGTGCCGAGATAAGACAGGTCCCAGTGCTTTGGCACGCTGACCGGGGCATAGGCGTCGGCATCGACCGAGCAGTAGAGCGCCCGTGCCATCGGCGAGCCGAACTGCCGCTCCAGCCGGTCGAGCGTCGGCCCGCCGGTGAATGAGAGATAGAGGTCGTAAAGCGGGATCACCGCCGCCGACAAATACTCCTCGTCCCCGCGCTCGAGCTTGGCGAGCGTCACCGGCGTGTCGATGTCGTAGAAGGCGAGTGTCCCCTCACGCCAGCCGCGCACCAGCCGCGCCACCGCGACGCCGTCGGGCACGTAGGAGCCGATGATGACCGCATCCGCCGCGGCGATCTCGCTCCGCCAGCGCGCGAGCTCGTCGAGGTCGGCGTAATAATCGAGCCGACAGAAATCGGGATCGGTCAGGTCGCGCTGGCTGGCATACCACGGCACGTCGCGCTCAAGGAACAGCACCTCATGCCCGCGCGCCGCGAACGCCCGGAGGAGCGCGCGATAGGTGGTCGCGTGGCCATTCCCCCAGGAGGAGGAGAGGCTGAGACCGAGGACGACGAGCTTCATGCCGCCACCCGCCGCTCGGCCATCGCCGTCTTGAGAAGTGCATCGACCTGCTCGCCGCGCAGCTCATAGGTGTGCTCGGCCAGCACGCGGGCCAGTGCCGCCTCGCCGATCGCCTTGGCGCGCTCGGGCGTCAGCGCCGCGACATGGTCGGCGACGTCCTGACCGTCACGGGCGACGAGCACTTCGGTGTCGGGCGCCAGGAATTGTTCGATCCCCTCCCACGCGTCGGTGATGAGGCAGGCGGCGGCGCCGGCCGCCTCGAACACGCGGGTCGCGGGCGAGAAGCCGACATTCGCCATCGAGTCGCGCGCGACGTTGAGCACGGCCAGGGGGCTGGCGTTAAAGGCGTTGTGCTCGGCGGTGTAGACATGCCCCCGGTGACGGACGTTGCCGGGCATCCCCTTGTCCTCCCACCCGTTGCCGCCGATCAGGAAGCGGCGCTCTGGCAGCAGCGCGGCGGGCTTGAGAAAGAATTCCTCCACCCTCGCCTCGCGGTCGGGCAGCCGGTTGCCGAGAAAGGCGAGGTCGCAGGCGAAGCGATCGTCCGCCGGCACCGGATGATGCGTCGAGGGATCGAGCGCGTTATAGACGGGCACGCACGTCGCCGCGCCGAACCCCTCATAGGCGTCCACCACCGGCGGCCCGCCGCCATAGGTCAGCACCATGTCGAGTTTGGGCAAAGCGGCGAGCACCGGGTGCGAGGCATCGCCGCGCATCTCGTCCAGCGTCGCGGCGGCGTCGACGTCCCAGAACAGCTTCAGCGCCCCCGGCCGGCCGAGCTCGACCACGCCCTCCAGCAGTTCGCGATCGAACACGCCGACGCCGTTCGCCTTGACGACGATGTTGGCGCCGCCCGCTTCGGCCAGGACCGAGCGCAGCCCCTCGTCGGTCGCGGGATAGACGACCGAGCGGCACCAGTCGGGCGCGTCGATGTCGCGATGCTGCTGCCGCCCGAACGCGTCGGGCTCGTAGAAAGTGATGTCGTAGCCGCGCCGCGCGAGCGCGTGGAGGATGCCGCGATAATAGGTCGCGGCACCGTTCCAATAGGAGGAGACGAGGCTCGATCCGTAGAAGGCGATTTTCAAGCGACGGTCTCCAGATCGGGGGTGTCGAGCGTGGCGGCGATCGCCAGCAGCTCGTCGGCGCGGTGGTCGCAGCTGTGGCGCGCTCGGATGGTGGCAAGGCCGTGGGCGGCGAGTTCCGCGCGCATCGCCGGATCGGCGGCGAGCGCGCGCAGGTGGCGCGCCATCGCCTCGCCATCCTCGGCGAACAGGAAGTCGCGGCCAGGGGTGAACAGCCCCTCGGCATCGTCCCAGGGTGCGCTGACGAGCGGAATGCCGCACGCCAGCGCCTCGAACACGCGGATCGTCGGGATGCCGGGGAGGATCGTCGTGTAATATCGCCGAGGCACATGGACGGTGGC
This sequence comes from Sphingomonas sp. Y38-1Y, assembly GCF_032391395.1. NCBI lineage: Bacteria > Pseudomonadati > Pseudomonadota > Alphaproteobacteria > Sphingomonadales > Sphingomonadaceae > Sphingomonas > Sphingomonas sp. Y38-1Y. The sequence continues at coordinate 1,612,194 of NZ_CP135916.1, read as the reverse complement.
GAGGTGGCGCGCAAAGATCCCCGGCGCGGCGGCATTGGGCGCCCAGCCATGGAACGCGACGCCGTAGCGCCGGAGCATCGCCCGCGCCTCGTCGGGATAGCGGACGCCATACAGGTCGAGCGGCAGCCCGGCATCCTGCGCCGGACGGAACAGGAAGCGTTCCAGCTCCTCGGTCCGCTCGCCGTCGCCCCAATTGCCGATCCAGACGAGGCCGGCGCGCTCGCCCTCTTCGGCCGGCGGGTGGAAATGGCGGATGTCGGCGGCCTCGTGCCAGGTCCAGACGCGGTCGCCCCAGCCCCAGCGGCGATAGACTTCGGACAATGCCTCGCCAAAGGCGAGGACGCCGTCATAGCCGGACAGGTCGAAGGCGCGAATCGCCTCCGGATCGCTGACTGCGCGATGGTGGGTGTCGTGGAACAACAGGCGGAAACGCCCGCCCGCCGCACGCACTCGTCCGATCGCGGCGACGAGCGCGGGCTCGTTCCACTCATGGACGATGACGAGGTCGGCGTCGCCGATCAGCTCGGCCGGATCGGCATCGCTCTCGAACGCGATCGAGCCGAGATTGGGATAGGCCGCGTCATAGGCGTTCAGCCCCTCGCGACCGTGATCGGCGAGCAGGTTGGTCAGACTCCAATTGCCGGCGGGCTCATAGGCGCGGACCTGATGCCCGCGTTCGATCAGCGCGCGCAGCACGCCGCGCAGGAAATGCGCGTTGCCGTGGTTCCAGCAGGACGCGAGCGAGTGGGTGAAATAGGCGATCCTCATGCCGCCACCCGCTGTAAAAGCGGCGCGTAGATAGCCGCCATCGCCGCGACCATGCGGTCGGGCGTGTAGTCGAGTGCGCGAACCTGTGCCGCTTCGCCTTGCGCGATCCGGCGATCACGATCGGCGATCAGCGCGGCAGTGGCGGCGGCGAACCCCGCGGCATCGCCGGGGGCGACGAAGTCCGCCGCGCCGTCCCACAGCTCGCGAAAGGTGGGAATGTCCGACAGGACGAGTGCGCAGCCCGCTTGCGCCGCTTCCAGCACCGCAAGCCCGAACGGCTCATAGCGCGCGGCCGACACGAAGACGGGGCGCTCGGTCAGGCGCGCGGCGACCGCACCGTCGTCGAGACGGCCGAGCGCGGTCAGGTGTGCAATCTCGACCCGATCCCCATTCGGAGCCGCGAGCGGTCCGGCCGCTTCGAACGGCACGCCGAGCATCGCCGCCGCGCGGTCGAGCGTTGCCACGTCCTTGCCGCCGTCCCACAGGCGACCGGCGGTAAAGGCGAAGTCGCGCATCGGCGCCGCCGCGACCACCGCCGGCGCGCGGCCATTGTGGATTACCATCGGCGAGCGCCGCAGCGCATAAGCGCGGGTCGCGGCATCGGCAAAGGCTTGGGTCGGGCAGACGACGACGCTCGCCCGCGCAAGCCCGTCCGCCACCAATCGCGTCTGCCAGGCGAAGGCTTCGGGCATCGCCCCCTCGCCCGCCGCCTGCCACCAGGTCGCGACGCAGCTGTGCAGCACCGCAATCGTCGGCGCGGGCATCGGCGTGGCGGCGAGCGCGGGCTGGTTGAGCTGGATGAGGTCGGCGCCTTCGCGCACGGCCAGCGTAGCGACCGCTGCCCCAGAGGCGCGGACCGCGTCCTCGTCCTCGGCAAGCCAGTCGAGCGGCAAGCCAGTCTCGATCAGTCGCAGGCCCGGCACCGCTTCCGCCGCGCGTCGCTGTGCCGCGTCGGGCGCCGGGCCGAGCAGCGCCAAGACCGTTTCGGTCCCCAGCGGCGCCAGCGCGCGCGCAAGATCGAGAGCATATTGCCAGACGCCGCCAACGGCATCGGCTGTCATCAACAGGCGAGTCACGCGGCCACCCGGCTGGCGGCGCCGATCGGCAGGCCGCGCGCTTCGGACAGCCAGTGCGCCAGCCGTTCGACCCCCTCGCGCCACGGACGCTTCGGGCCGAGCCCCAGCGCCGCCTCCGCCGCGCGCGTGTCGGCGACGAAATAGCGCTGGTCGCCCGCGCGCCAGTCGTCATAGCCGATCTCGACCTCGCGCCCGATCAGCTCTCCGATCTGGGCGAGAAGCTCGCGCAGGCTGACCGAATTATCGGGCCCGCCGCCCAGGTTGAACGCGCGGCCCGCCACGGCGTCGATATTCGACCAAGCGGCGACATACGCGTCGACGGCATCGCGCACGTCGAGGATGTCGCGCACCTGCCGCCCGTCGCCATAAAGCGTGATCGGCTTGCCCTCGAGCGCGCGGATCAGGAAATGCGCGACCCACCCCTGGTCCTCGGTCCCCATCTGGCGCTGGCCGTAGATGCAGCTCATGCGGAGCACCGCGGCGCGCAGGCCGAAGCTGCGCGCGTAGTCGAGCACATATTGGTCCGCCGCGCCCTTCGAACAGCCATAGGGCGTATGGAAGTCGAGCGGCCGCGCCTCGCCGATGCCGTGCGCGCGAACCTCCGCGTCGGCCGGCACGTAGCGCTCGCCCTCGACGGTGAACGCGATGTCGCTGAGGTCGCCGTACACCTTGTTGGTCGAGGCGAAGACGATCGGCGCCGCCGGGTTGCGCGTGCGCAGCGCCTCCAGAAGGTCGAGCGTCGCGGCGATGTTGATCGCGAAATCCTCGCGCGGGTCGACCAGGCTGGTCGTCACCGCGACCTGCGCCGCCAGGTGAAACACCGCGCCCGCCCGCGCCGCTTCATGCGCCAGCCGATCACCGTCGCGAACGTCGGCGATCACCGCCTCGATCCGATCGCCATGACGCGAGCGCAGCCATTCGAGATTGGTCTCGACGCCCGCCCGCGACAGCGCGTCATAGACGATGACGCGGCGCCCCTCGCCCGCCAGCCGGTCGGTGAGGTTGGAGCCGATGAAGCCGGCGCCGCCGGTGACGAGGATGGCGTCGCTCATGCGACCAGTCCCCGCGCCTCTAGCTGCGCGCGCATTTCCGCCACGCGATCCTGCGCGGTCTGCTGCGCCACCCATTCGGCAAGTTCGGCAAGCCCGGCCTGGAAATCCTGCGTCGCGCGAAAATCGAGCCTGTCTGCAGCCAGGCTGGTGTCGCAGAAGCAGTGGCGAATGTCGCCGATGCGCGCCTTGCCGACGATCTCGGGCTCGATCGCGTTCTTGCCCATGGCGCGGGCGAGTTCGGTCGCGACCTCCGTCACCGACCGGTGGTGTCCCGACCCGATGTTGAACGTGCCGCCCGCCGCCTGGGGCAGCACCAGCGCGTCGGCAAAGGCGCGCGCGACGTCGCTGACATGCACGAAGTCGCGCCGCTGCTCGCCATCCTCGAAGATCATCGGCTGCTGGCCGTTGAGCAGGCGCGAGGCGAAGATCGCGAGCACGCCGGTATAGGGGTTCGACAGCGCCTGACCCGGGCCATAGACGTTGAAGAGGCGCAGGCACACGCCCTCCATCCCGTACGGCGCGGCCATGATGTGGGTGGTGCGCTCCTGCACATATTTGTTGAGCGCATAGATCGAGGCGAGATTGGGCCGCTTCCACTCGGGCGTGGCGACGGGGGTCAGCGGGCGGCCGAGATCGTCGACGGGCTCCCAATTGGCCTGTCCGTCGCGCAGCGTCGGGCGATCGGCGTCCTGGACCAGCTCGCCATCGGCATCGCGGTACAGGCCTTCGCCATAGATGCTCATCGAGGAGGCGGTGACGACGCGGCGCACGGGCTTTTCGATCAGCGCCTCGAACAGCACGGCGGTGCCGACGTCGTTGGTCGAGGTATAGCGCTCAACCTCGTACATCGACTGGCCGACGCCGACTTCGGCGGCGAGGTGGATGACGGAATCGATGCCGTCGAGCGCGCGCGAGACCGCCGCCTTGTCGCGTACGTCGGCGCGGATCAGTTCGGCTTCGCGGTTGAGCATCGCCGAGCCGTCGGTGGCGCCGTGGACCTGATCGATCAGGCTGTCGAGCACGCGAACGCGGTTGCCGCGGCTGAGGAGTTCGTCCGCGACGAATCGGCCGATAAAGCCTGCTCCGCCCGTAATCAGGACATGTTCCAAATATTCCCTCCCGCCTTGATCCAGATCAACTTTCGTCCGAACAGCTAAATAGCTTGCGTTCTTCTGCCGCCCACCCGGAGATCGTTTCGGAAGCATCAAACCTTCTTCTTCTTCTTGGTTCCGCGCGATCAGCAAAATACGTTGGTTTTCGAGTATTTTGCGGGGAACCGAAGCTTCTTCTTTATCTAGATCAAGTGGAGAGCCGATGCGGCGCCTGATTTATCTTGTCCGTCACGCCGCGCATGACGAGGTCGGTCGGGTGTTGAGCGGTCGGTCGGAGATCGCGCTCAACGCCGCCGGCCGCGCGGAAGCGGCAGCGCTCGCGGCACATCTGTCGTCACTGTCGATCGATGCGGTGTTCAGCAGCCCGCGCCGCCGCGCGGTCGAGACCGCCGCGATTGTCGCGCCGGGTCGGGCACCGGTGATCGAGGCGGCGCTCGACGAGATCGACTTCGGCGACTGGACCGGCCAGCGCTTCGATGCCCTGCCGCGCGATCCGCGCTGGCACGCGTGGAACGCGCATCGCGCAACGGCGACGGTTCCGGGCGGCGAGACGATGCACGCAGCCGCCGCGCGCGCGCTCGACTTCGTTCGCTGCATTGATGCGCAGGCGGCAATGTGCGTCTCGCATTGCGACGTGATCCGCGGCGTCGTCGCGCTGGCGATCGGGCTCTCGCTCGACCGCTTGCTCGACTTCGACTGCGATCCCGCTTCAGTCACGACGCTCGCGATCGAGGGCGATCACGTGCGCCTGGTCACCCTCAACGAGCGCCCGAACCCGCTACTCCGTTCGTCCTGAGCTTGTCGAAGGGCGTGCTGCGACCACGTGCTTCGACAAGCTCAGCACGAACGGGTCTCAGGTGGACAGGGCAACGCCGGCGCTCGCCGCCGGCCGGTAGGGCGCGTAGCTCTTTTCCTCGGTCAGTTCCGAGCCCATCAGGTCGTTGATGCGCCGCTTGATCGCCGCGCGCTCGTCGTTGCGCTGATAGACGGCGCGGGCGAGACCGACGAACTCGGCGCCGAAGCTTGCCTTCGCTTCGGCGATGCGGATCGCGTCCTCGATATCCCAGAGCCGCTCGTTAACGCGGCGGAGCTCGGCGAACGCGCCCGCCACCCCCTCGTGCTGGAGCGCGGGCGAGCCGACCGCGCCCAACGCCCGCGCCTCCCGCTCGACGTTCGCGCGTGCTTCAGGCCGCACCAATCGCGCGCGCTTGATGTCGAGGATCGTCATCTTGTCGAGTAACTCGCCCCAGGACACGGGCACCACCGGCGTCGTTCGCTGGTCCATCGTTCGGCTCCCTTGCAAGCATGAGATCGTGAAGCACGGCCGCGATCACGCCGGCCCAGTCGCCGGGCTGCGGCTGCGGATAGAGGCGCGCGGTCGGATACCAGTCGCTGTCGCGCGCGGCGGGGTTCCAGCGCCAGTCGGGTTCGGCCTTGAGCATCAGCCACACCGGCCGACCGAGCGCGCCGGCGAGGTGCGCGATCATCGTGTCGACCGTGACGACCAGCGAGGCGCCGGCGACGAGCGCGGCGGTCTCGCTCATGTCGAAGGGGCAGCCCGCCGGGTTGAGCACCTTCAGCGGCGAGGCGCCTGGCATCAGCGTGACGCACGGCACGCTCCCGCAAACCTGTGAGAGCATTTCTGGCGCGATCGACCGATCGGCATCCCAGTCGCCCGCGCCATAACAAAGCGCCACGGTGCCTGAAGGCAGCGCAGCGGCTTTGGCCGTCAGGTACGGGACTACCGCGTCGCCGGGGGCCGCCCGCAGCGCGAAGTCGAGTTCGGTAATGCCGATGTCGACTTCGGCCGCCGGCAGCGGGTGCGCGGGGTCAAACGGCACCCAGCTCGCACCCGGCACCAGCGGTCGCAGCAGCGCGAGCAGCCGCGGCTGCACCTCGATCGTCAGCGACTGAGCGCGGGCGGCGAGCAGCGGCAGGAAGCGGGCATATTGGATCGTGTCGCCCAGCCCGTGATAGCAGCGCACCAACACGTCGCGACCGTCGGGCGCCGTCCCGTCCCACACCCAGCGCTCATGATAAGGAAGCCGGGGATCGTCCCGCGTCGCTGGATCGCGCGCGCGGAGCGAGGTGTCGGCCAGCGTCCAGGCACGCGGATAATCGCGTTCCCGCATCGTTTTGGTCCAGAGTTCGAACACCGCCGCCATGGCTGCCGCAAGCGCGCCGCCCCGCAGGCTTGTTCCCAAATTTCCGCAAAAATCAGAAAGGCTTAATCCAGATCAAGATTGCCAGCTTTGTTGCTTTTCTGGGAACAGCGTGCGCACAATGTTCGTTCGCGCATCGAAACCAATCGGATCGCCCTGGGCTGCCCGATGATGTGTTCTCGGGCGGAGGGGTTCGGCTTTTGCATCAAACGCTGCACAGGAAAGAAGAAGCGGGAGACCCGGCGCTCGCCGCGCGCGTGGCCGAGCTCGGACCCTGGTTCCACAATATCGACCTGGGCGGTCAGTGGACTGCGCCCGACCATTTCCTCGGCGACTATCCGGGGGACAAGTTCCGCCGCTTCGCCGCCGACCTGCCCGCCGATCTGACGGGCAAGAGCGTGCTCGACATCGGTTGCAACGCGGGCTTCTATTCGGTCGAGATGGCGCGGCGCGGCGCCGCCCGCGTGCTCGGCATCGACAGCGACGACCGCTATCTGGCGCAGGCGCGGCTCGCCACCGACGCGCTCGGCTTCGATACCGTCGAGTTCGCGAAATGCTCGGTCTATGACGTCGCGTCGCTCGGTGAGCGGTTCGACGTCGTGATCTTCATGGGCGTGCTCTATCACCTGCGCCACCCGCTGCTCGCGCTCGACCTGATCCGCGAGCATGTCGCCGGCGACCTGATGCTGTTCCAGACGATGCAGCAAGGATCGGCCGAGGTGCTGGACGTGGCCGAGGACCATCCGTTCTTCCTGCCGGGCACGACGACGCCCCCGCCCTATTTCGACGACCCCGCCTATCCAAAGCTCCATTTCATCGAGCGCAGGTTCGCGGGCGACTGGACCAACTGGTGGGCGCCCAACGCCGCCGCGACGCAGGCGATGCTGCGCGCCGCGGGCTTCACGGTGCAGCGAACCGCCGAGCCCGACGTCTATCTCTGCCGCACGGCGCCGGTGCCCTATGCCGAGCACGGCCCCGCCGCGGTCTATCCTTCGAAGGGAACAAGCGCTTGATCGAAGCGGCGATGCTCTGGAACGAGCCCAACAACAAGTCGCACTGGGATCCGTCGATCGATCCCGACTGGTCGATGTTCGCAAGCCACGTGATCGCGGCGGGCAATTCGATCCGCGCGGTCAATCCGGCCATGACGCGCGTGCTGGGCGGCATGTCGCCGATCGACACGCATTGGTTGCGGCGGATGGAAGGACATGGCGCGCTGGAGGCGGTCGACGTCGTCGCCGTCCACGGCTTCCCGCTCGACTGGAACCTGTGGCCGCTCGACCAGTGGCCGGCCAAGATCGACGAGATCCGCGCCGTCACCGACAAGCCGGTCTGGGTGACGGAGGTCGGCGTCAGCTCCTTCGGGGCCGAGGAGGTGCAGGTCTTCGGCCTCGATCGCACCGCCACGCTCCTGAAGGACAAGGCGCCGCGCATCTTCTGGTACTCGCTGTTCGACCTGCCGATGAGCTGGGGCGCCGAGACGCGCCACCGGGAGGCGGAGGGATCGTCCTATTACCGCCACTTCTATCTCGGCCTGATCCGCGAGGACGGGACGCCCAAGCCCGCGCTCGACACCTATGCGCGCCATGCCGCCGACATCGGCCTGATGCAGTGGTTCCATTTCGAGGACCCCCGCCTGGACGAAGCCGTGGCGTGGATGAAGCGGCTGGGCACGCGGCGCATCCGCACCGGCCTGTCCTGGGCCGACAGTTTCCGCCCGAACGCGGTCGACTGGTTCGACCGGCAGATGGAGGCGCTGGCCGACTTCGACGTCACCGTCACCTTCTGCTTCACGCCCGAGCATCTCGGCATCGCACCGCACCACACCAGTCCCGCGCGCGATCCACAGGCGTTTGCCGATTTCTGCGCCTGGATGATCGATCGCTATGCGCCCGCCAGCGGCGGATCGCAGGGCCTCACCGCCCCGCCCGCCCCGGCCGAGCCGCCGGCGGCGCCCGAACTCACCCCCCTCGCCTTTAACCGCGACGAGCGCCTCGCCGCCGAACGGAGCGCCGCCTGATGCTTTCCCCCGAACGCCGCGGCATTAACGTCGCCATCGTCGGCATCGGCAATTGTGCCAGCTCGCTGGTGCAGGGCCTGTCCCATTACCGCGCGGGCGCGAACGAGACGATCGGGCTGATGCACGAGACGATCGGCGGCTATCACCCGAGCGACATCCGCGTCGTCGCCGCCTGGGACGTCGACAAGCGCAAGGTCGGCCGCGACGTCGCAGAGGCGATCTTTGCCAAGCCCAATTGCACCGCGGTCTTCTGCGATCGGGTCGAGGAGACGGGCGCGGTGGTCCGCATGGGCCGCGTGCTCGACGGCGTTGCCGACCATATGGGCGACTTTCCCGAGGACCGCAGCTTCCGCGTCGCCGAGGAGGCCGAGCCGAGCGCCGAGGACGTCATCGCGGCGCTGCGCGACGCCAAGGCCGACGTGCTGATGAACTACCTGCCCGTCGGGTCGCAGAAGGCGAGCGAATTCTACGCCGAATGCGCGCTGGAAGCCGGGGTGGCGTTCGTGAACAACATTCCCGTTTTCATCGCGAGCGATCCCGACTGGGCCGACCGCTTCACCGCGGCGGGGGTGCCCATCATCGGCGACGACATCAAGGCGCAGCTGGGCGCGACGATCGTCCACCGCGTCCTGACCGACCTGTTCAAGAAGCGCGGCGTCGAGCTCGAACGGACGTATCAGCTCAACACCGGCGGCAACACCGACTTCGCCAACATGCTCAACCGCTCGCGCCTCGCCTCCAAGAAGACCTCGAAGACCGAGGCGGTGCAGTCGGTCGCGGCAACGCGCCTCGTCGACGAGAACATCCATGTCGGTCCCAGCGACTATGTCGCGTGGCAGAACGACAACAAGGTCTGCTTCCTCCGTATGGAAGGCCGGATGTTCGGCGGCGTGCCGATGAACCTGGAGCTTCGACTGTCGGTCGAGGATTCGCCGAATTCGGCCGGTGTCGCGATCGACATGATCCGCTGCGCCAAGGTCGCGCGCGATCGCGGTCTGGCGGGCCCGCTGCTGCCCGCGGCGGCGTGGTTCTGCAAGCACCCGCCGGTGCAGATGACCGACGACGAGGCGTGCGCGGCGGTGGAGGCGTTCATCGAGGGGTGAGGCGTGGACTGCCCTCCCCTTTTTACTTCCCCGGCGAAGGCCGGGGTCCAGTGGGGAAGGTTTCGGTTTGGGAGCGCTGCGCGTCGTCACGGCGGCCTTCCCAGCTGGGCCCCGGCCTTCGCCGGGGAAACATAGAGGAGAGCGAGAGCACGCCTTACGCCTCACCCTCATCCAGGGCGTCGAGCACCTTCTCCGGCTCCACGTCGCGCTTGACCTCCGCGAACTCGGGGTCGTCGTGCCGAACCCCGACCTGCGACGCCACCGCCTCGAGCAAGGCCGCGACCCGCGTCAGCTCATGCTCGGCGAGAAGCCCGATATGAAGGTCCAAGTCGGCGCGGCGATCGGCGGCGGCGGCCATGCGGTTCTGACTGATCAGGACGAAGGTGGAGAGGAAGATCGCCTCCACCGACGCAGCCATCGCCAGCACGACCAGGCTGGGGTCGAATGCCGGGATGCCCGGCAGGCCAACCGTGTTGGCCAGGATCCAGGTCCCGAACAGCAGCAGGTGGATGACGACGAACGTCATCGATCCCGTGAAGCCGGTGATCGCCGCGGCGACCCGCTCGCTTGCCGACGCGCGCTCGGCCTCCGCGCGTCGCCGCTCGCGCAGGCGCGCGATGTTGGCGGCGAGCGTCGCCGTCATGCCGGGCGTGTCGGCCGCGCGGCGCGCCGCCGCATTGGCGACGGCATCGCCGCGCGCGCCACTCATTTCAGGTGGTTCGACAGGTGCTTGTTCATCTCGAACATCGACACCTTCTTCTTGCCGCCGAAGATCTTCTCCAGCGTGTCGTCCGCCAGGATCTCGCGCTTGTCCTTGGGATTCTGAAGATCGTTCTTCTTGATGTATTCCCACATCTTCGACACGACCTCGCTGCGCGGCAGCGGATCCTTGCCGGTGACGACGGCGAGGTCGTCGGAGGGCTGCACGGGCGCGGTGATGCCGCCGCGCGCACCGCCGGCCGGCTTGCCCGTCTTCTTGACCTTCTTCTCGGCTGCCGCCGTTTCCTGCTTGCCGCGCTGTTCGGCCGTCCGCGCCATCGTCATCGCCCTTTTCGGTTGGTGGTGATGGGCGAAACCCGCTTGGCGATCAAATGGTTGCACAGATGGAACGCTTTGGCCGATGCGCCGTTCGCGCCATTGCGGAAGGGGAATACATGCAATCGATGAAGGCGGCCGTGGTGAGCGGTCCTGGCGTGGTGACGATCGCCGAGGTGGACCGGCCCGAACCCGGTGCGGGCGAGCTTCGCATCAGGCTGGAAGGCTGCGGCGTCTGCGCGTCGAACCTGGAGCCCTGGGCGGGCCTCGAATGGATGACCTATCCGACGGCGCCGGGCGACCTGGGCCACGAAGGCTGGGGCGTGGTCGACGCGGTCGGCGACGGCGTGACCGACTTTGCGCCCGGCGATCGCATCGCCGCCCTCTCCTATCGCAGCTTCGCGCAATATGACGTCGTGCGCGCCGACATGGCGGTGAAGCTGCCGTCTGAACTCGGCGATCGGCCGTTTCCCGGCGAGCCGCTCGGCTGCGCGTTCAACATCTTTCGCCGCAGCGACATCCGCGCGGGTCAGACGGTGGCGATCATCGGCATCGGCTTCCTCGGCGCCGTTTTGACCCGGCTGGCGAGCGAGGCCGGCGCGCGCGTCATCGCCATCTCGCGTCGGCAGGAATCGCTCGACCTTGCGCGCCACTATGGCGCGGCCGAGACGATCGCGATGCACCACCATTATGCGATCATCGACGCGGTCAAGGCGCTGACCGGCGACGCGATGTGCGAACGCGTGATCGAGGCGGTGGGCAAGCAATGGCCGCTCGACCTGGCCGGCGAGTTGATCGGCTTCGGCGGTCGTCTCGTCATTGCGGGCTATCACCAGGACGGGCCGCGCCAGGTGAGCATGCAGAACTGGAACTGGAAGGGCATCGACGTCGTCAACGCGCACGAGCGCGATCCCGCGATCCAGATTCAGGGCGTGCGCGAGGCGATCGATGCGGTCGCGAGCGGCCGGCTCGACCCCGAACCGCTCTATACGCATCGATACCCGCTGGAGGGGCTCGCCGACGCCCTAGACGCCACGCGCGACAAGCCCGAGGGCTTCGTCAAGGCGCTGGTGACATTCCCATGAAGCCGCGGATCGGATTTTTGGGCACCGGCTGGATCGGTCGTCACCGCATGGCCGCGATGCTCGACACCGGCGCGGTCGAGGCGGCAGCGATCTGCGACCCCTCGCCCGAATGCGCGGCGGAAGCAGCGGCGCTCGCGCCCGGTGCGGTGCAGGTCGACGGGCTCGACGCGATGCTCGCGCAGGATCTCGACGGCATCGTCATCGCGACGCCGAGCGCGCTTCATGCCGAGCAGTCGATCGCCGCGCTGAACGCGGGCGTCGCGGTGTTCTGCCAGAAGCCGCTCGGCCGCAGCGCCGCGGAGGCGCGCGCCGTCGTCGATGCCGCGCGCGCGGCCGATCGGCTACTCGGCCTGGACCTCTCCTATCGCCACACCGCGGCGATGGCGGAAATCGCCGCACTGGTGCGCGGCGGCGCGCTTGGCCGGGTATTCGCGGTCGATCTCACGTTCCACAATGCCTATGGTCCCGACAAGCCGTGGTTCTACGATCCCGTCCAGTCGGGCGGCGGCTGTGTGGTCGACCTTGGCGTGCACCTCGTCGACCTCGCGCTCTGGACGCTCGGCTTTCCGGCGATCGGCGATGTCGATGCGCGGCTGACGAGCGGCGGCGTGCCGCTCCAACCCGGCGAGGTCGAGGACTTCGCGCTCGCGCAGTTCGCGGCCGGCGACACCCAGGTGCGGCTCGCCTGCTCGTGGCGCCTGCACGCCGGCCGCGATGCGGTGATCGAGGCGGCGTTCTACGGGACCGAGGGCGGCGCGGCGCTGCGCAATGTCGGCGGCTCTTTCTACGACTTCACCGCCGAGCGGTTCGACGGCACCGCCGCCACCCGCCTTGCCGATCCGCCTGATGAATGGGGCGGCCGCGCCGCTGCCGAATGGGCGCGGGCACTCGCGGTCAGCCCGCGCTTCGATCCCGCCGCCGACCAATTCGTCGCCTCTGCCGAGGTGCTCGACCGCATCTATGGCCGTTGATGCGCGTCGGCGTCCTCACCTTTCATCGCTGCATCAACTACGGCTCCTATTGGCAGGCGCGCTGCCTGGTCGAGGGGCTGCGCGGCCTAGGCCATGATGCGGTGCTGCTCGACCATGACTCGCATGTCGTGCGGCGGCGGGAGTGGCGCAACGCGCTCGATCCGCAGCTGCCCGATGGCCTGCCCGGCGACCGCAAGGCGTTCGCGGCCAAGACGCGCGCCTTCCTCGACGCGTTCGAGGCGCTGCCGCAATCGCCGCGCTTCGACCTCGATCGGCCGGAAAGCGCGGGCGAGTGGGACGCGGTCGTCATCGGCAGCGACGAGGTCTGGAACTTCCGCCACCCCTGGTACGGCTACAAACCGATCTTCTTCGGCGAGGGGCTGAACACCCACCGCCGGATCGCCTATGCCGCAAGCTTCGGCAATCACGACGCGGCGCAGGGGATCGAGCAGGCCTGGGCGGCGAAGCTCGCGCGGTTCGACCATCTGTCGGTTCGCGACGACAATGGCGCGGCGATCGTCCGCGCGGGGACGGGGCGCGAGCCGGCGCTGGTGCTCGACCCCTGCCTCGCCTTCCCACCCGCCGATCAGGCAGAGTGCGGCGGCGACCTGATCGTCTATGGCCACGGCTTTCCCGGCTGGTTCGTCGAGGCAATCCGGGCGGGCGCTCGTCGCCGCGGCCTGCGCATCGTCAGCCTCGGCTATCGCAACGACTGGGCGGACGAGCAGCGCATCGATGTGGGGCCGCTCGACTTCCCCGCGGCGATGGCGGGAGCGAGTGCGGTCGCGACCAATTTCTTCCACGGCTGCGTGTTCGCGCTTCGCTACGACCGGCCGTTCGTCACCGCGCCCTCGCCCTATCGCTTCAACAAGGTGCGCGACCTCGCCGCCAAGCTGTCAGTCGAGCGGCAGATCGTCACCGAGGCGACGGAGCCCGCGACGCTCGACACGCTGCTGTCGGAGCCGCCGGGCGCAGGCGAGCGCATCGCCGCGCTGCGCGACAGGTCGGTCGCCTGGCTGGAGGCGGCGCTTGGCTGAGCTTCGCCCCGCCGATGTCGTTGCCGCCGACCTCTGCATCGGCTGTGGCGGCTGCGCGGGGGCGGGTGCGATGGGATGGGACCGGGTTGGCCAGCTCAAGCCCGAGCGGCCGGACGCGATCCAGGGCGAAGCGTTCGCCCGCACCTGTCCCTTTTCGCCGGACGCCGTGGACGAGAACGCGATCGCCGACGCCCGCTTTCCCGCCGCGCCGGTCGCAGACACGAGGATCGGCCGGTTCGAGGCGGCCTATGTCGGCCACGTCGCCGAGGGTGAGTTTCGGGCCGGCGGCAGCTCCGGCGGGATGGTGAGCTGGGTCGCGGCCGAGTTGCTGCGCCGTGGCCTGGTCGAAGGTGTCGCGCATGTCGCCCCCGCCGATCCCGACGCCGACGGCCGCTTCTTCGGCTATCGCCTGTCGCGCAGTGTCGCCGAAGTGCAGGCGGGCGCCCGCTCCCGCTACTATCCTGTCGAACTGTCGTCCGTGCTCGCCGAGATCCGCGCGGTGCCCGGCCGCTATGCGATCGTCGGCGTGCCCTGCTTCATCAAGGCGGTGCACCTCGCCCGCGCGGCGGAACCGGTGCTGGCCGAGCGCATCACCCACACGCTCGGCCTGTTCTGCGGACACATGAAGAGCGCGCGGCTGGTCGACAGCTTTGCCTGGCAGCTCGAGGTCCCGATCGAAGACGTCGCCGCAGTCGAGTACCGGCAGAAGAACGCCGATCGCCCCGCCAACTGGTACACCGCGCATCTGACGCTGCGCGACGGCAGCGCGCGGTGGCAGGACTGGTGGCACCTGGCCGATGGCGACTGGGGCGCGGGCTATTTCCAGAACCCGGCATGCGACTATTGCGACGATGTCGTGGCGGAGACGGCGGACATCGCGTTCGGGGATGCCTGGGTCGAGCCCTATTCGTCCGACGGCCGCGGTACCAACGTCGTCATCGTCCGCGATCCCGCGCTGGCAGCGATCGTGCGCGAGGCGATCGAGGGCGAGCGGCTGACGCTGGAACCGGTCGACGCCGACTTCATCGCCAATACGCAGGCGGCGGGGCTGAGGCACCGGCGCGAGGGGCTGAGCTGGCGCCTGCGGCACTATCCGCCGCGGCTGCCGCTGCGAAAGCGGGTGGCGCCGGGCGGTGGCGATCTGCCGCTCCGCCGCAAATGGGTCTATCGGGTGCGTCGCTGGATCGCGCGGGCGAGCCATCGGCTGGCCTGGATGGCGCGAGCGACCGGGTGGCACGCCATCTATCTCGTGCCGGCGCGGCTGGCGCTGAAAAACTACCAGCGGCTCGCCTGGCCGAAGCCGAAATAAGGGCGGAGCCGATCAGGCCCCGCCCCCATGGTCGTCAGGCGGTCGCGTCCGCGAAGCGCTGCGACACCGTGTTCCAGTTCACCACGTCCCACCACGCCTTCAGATAGCCGGGGCGGTCGTTCTTGTAGGTGAGGTAATAGGCGTGCTCCCACACGTCGTTGCCGAGCAGCGGCGTGCCCTTGGTATCGACCACGTCCATCAGCGGGTTGTCCTGATTGGGCGTCGAGGTGACCTTGAGCGTGCCGCTCGCGTCGACGATCAGCCAGGCCCAGCCCGAGCCGAACTGGCCCGCGCCCTTGGTGTTGAACTCTTCCTTGAGCTTATCGAGCCCGCCGAAGTCGCGGTCGATCGCCGCCTGAAGCTCGGCCGAGGGCTGGCCGCGCTCGTCCGCCGCGCCCATCGTCTTCCAGAAGAAGTCGTGGTTCCAGTAACCGCCGCCATTGTTGCGCACCAGCGTCGACGCCGACGAGATGCTGGCCAGGATCTCCTCGATCGACTTGCCCTCGAGCCCGTCCTTCTCGACGCCCTCGTTCAGCTTGGCGGTATAGGCGGCGTGATGCTTGTCGTGGTGGAACGTCATCGTTTCCTTGTCGATGGTCGGTTCCAGCGCGTCATAGGCATAGGGCAGCGGCGGCAGTTCGAAGGCCATGGAAGCTTCCTCCTGGGATAAGGCGATCGGGTTCGGCGAAGGAACGCCGTCGACCCTCAATGGGTCCGCCGCCATCGTTTCGCAACCGTACCGCGGCGCTTTGTCGCGCGTGGCGATTGATCCGGCGCGCGGGGCGTGGAAGGAGGTTGCCAACGATACGAAAGCGGGGAGTGAAGGCGATGTCGATCTGGGGTCCGCGAAAGGGGCTGGAGGCAGCCGCGCATCCGGGTGGCGGCCTGCGCAAGACGTTGGGCTGGCCGCACCTGATCGCGCTGGGCGTCGGCGCGATCGTCGGCACCGGCATCTATACGCTGACCGGCGTCGGCGCGGAGCGTGCGGGACCGGCGGTGATCCTGGCCTTCGCGATCGCCGGTGCGGTCTGTGCATGCGCCGCGCTCGCCTATGCCGAGCTCGCGACCATGATCCCCGCGGCGGGCAGCGCCTATACCTTCAGCTATGCCGCGATCGGTGAGACGGTCGCCTGGATCGTCGGCTGGGCGCTCATCATCGAATATTCGCTGGTCTGTTCGACCGTCGCGGTCGGCTGGTCCGGCTATCTGGTCGGATGGCTGCAATCGGCGGGCGTGTCGCTGCCCCCCGCGCTGCTGGCCGGGCCGCATGCCGGCGGGCTCCTCAACCTGCCGGCGGTGCTGGTCGCGCTGGCGGTGATGGGGATGCTGATCGCCGGCACGCGCGAGAGCGCGACGCTCAACATCATCCTCGTCGCGATCAAGCTGGTCGCGCTGACCGTCTTCGTCGTCTTCGCCGCGCCCGCCTTCGATGCGGACAATCTCAGCCCCTTCATGCCCTATGGCTTCGGGTCGAGCGAGATCGACGGGACGCAGCGCGGGGTGATGGCGGCGGCGGCGATCGTGTTCTTCGCCTTTTACGGCTTCGACACTGTCGCCACCTCGGCCGAGGAAGCGAAGAACCCGACGCGCGATCTCAAGATCGGCATCGTCGGGTCGATGATCGCCTGCACGAGCATCTACATGATCATCGCGTTGGCCGCGGTGGGGGCGATGCCGTTCCGCCAGCTCGCCGACTCGCCCGAGCCGCTGGCGCTGGTGCTGCGGTCGGTGGGTCAGGTGACCGCGGCGCAGGGTATCGCGCTCGCCGCGGTCGTCGCGCTCCCGTCGGTCATTCTCGTCTTCATGTACGGGCAGAGCCGTGTGTTCCTGGCGATGGCGCGCGACGGGCTGCTGCCGCAATGGCTGGCCAAGCTCAGCGCCAAGGGCGCACCGATCCGCATCACGCTGCTATCGGGCCTCGTCAGCGCGTCGATTGCGGGGTTCTTTCCGATCGCGGAGTTGGCGGAGCTCGCCAATGCCGGCACGCTGGTCGCGTTCATCGCGGTGGCGGCGTGCATGATGATCCTGCGCCGCACCGCGCCCGACATGCCGCGCCTGTTCCGCTGCCCCGCCCCGATGCTGGTTGGGACGCTGGCGATCGCCGGCTGCCTCTATCTGTTCGCCAGCCTGCCCGCGACGACGCAGGGCCGGTTCGCGATCGCGACGGTGATCGGGCTGGCGATCTATCTGGCATATGGCCGCCGTAACAGCCGGTTGCGGGTGGGTTGATGTGCTCCCGCGAAGGCGGGAGCACGGACGGCGCCTAGACCGTCCAGATCAGCACGTTCGCCAGCGTGACGAGCGCCGCCAGCGCCATCAGCACCGGCTTCTGCCGCTCGCCGCGGCGCCAGAGCAGGACGGCGCCGATGAACAGCGCGAACACGCCGATCATCGCGATGGCGAGCAGGGCGGAGGCGGTGGCGGAGGGTGCGGGCATCAGGCGGGCTCCGCCACGACCGCGGCCTCCCCGGCCAGCACGCGGGCATAGTCGCCGGGATCGGTGTTCCCCCCCGACAACAGCACCAGCGTCCCCGGCCGGGCCTCGACCCGCCGAGACAGGAGCGCCGCCAGCGCCACCGCGCCGCCCGGCTCCACCACCAGCCGCAGCTTGGTCGCGGCCCAGCGCTGCGCATCGCGCACCTCGCGCTCGGTGACCGCCACGCCGGTCGCGCCGCGGCGCGCGAGCACCTCGAACGTCCGTTCGCTCACGCGCGTGGTCTGGAGCGCATCGCAAGCGGTCGGCGGCGCGCCCTCGCCCACCGGCTCGATCCAGCCGGCGTCCAGGCTGCGCGCCATGTCGTCCCATCCTTCGGGCTCGGCCGTGACGATCGCCGCGTCCGGCAGCGCCAGCGCCAGCCCTGCGGCAAGCCCGCCGCCGCCGCACGGCACGACCACGCGCTCGATCGGGCCGAAGCCCTGCGCCTCGGCCTGGCGCGCCGCCTCGATCCCGGCGCTCCCCTGCCCCTCGATGATCCACGGATCGTCGAAGCTCGGCACCAGAACCGCGCCGCGCGCATGTGCCAGATGCGCGGCGATCTTCTCCCGGCTTTCGGTTTTGCGGTCGTAACTGACCACTTCGCCGCCCATGGCCAACGTCGCGTCCCGTTTCACCTTGGGTGCGTCGGCCGGCATCACGATGACACAGGGCATGCCCAAGCGACGCGCCGCCCACGCCACACCCTGCGCATGGTTGCCCGACGAGAAGGCGACCACGCCCTTCGCGCGATCCTCATCGGCGATCGCGGTCAGCCGGTGCCACGCGCCGCGCAGCTTGAACGCACCCATCGGCTGGAGAGATTCCGCCTTGAACGCAACGGCTTGGCCGTGGACGTCGACCACGAACAGCGGGCTGGCCGGCAGGATCGCCGCAACCTTGGCGGCGGCGTCGCGAACCCCTGCTCTCGTCGGTTGTCGCAGAAACGTCACAAATCGCCTCGTCGCCCAAAAAGCCGTGCAGAATCGCTTTACACCCCGGGGGGTGGACCCTATGTGCCCCCTCCGCTGCCCCATGGGACTTCCAACCGCAAGGCAGCTTTTGTCACCGTATGCCGAAAGGCAATTGGAGGTCCCTTGAATTGGCCAAGCATCATCGCGCGCTGGGGGTAGCTCGTACCCTTCGACCGGTTCAGCCGGTAACGCTGGTTCGTCCGCACGCTGCGGCTCGTGCGGCTCGGTTCTTCGTCGAGAAGTTCCCGGGTCGGACGCTCTATGCCGTCAAGGCGAACCCGTCGCCCGACTTACTCCAGATCCTGTGGGACAACGGGGTCACGCATTACGACGTGGCATCGATCGGCGAAGTGCGGCTGGTTTCGCGCACGCTGCCTGACGCCACGCTCTGCTTCATGCACCCGGTCAAGGCCGAGGAGGCGATCGCCGAGGCTTATTTCAAGCACGGCGTGCGCACCTTCTCGCTCGACACGATCGAGGAGCTGGAGAAGATCGTTCGCGCGACCAAGGCGGCCGAGGATCTGACGCTGTGCGTCCGCATCCGCGTCTCGTCCGAGCTGTCGAAGCTCAGCCTAGCGTCGAAGTTCGGTGCGGGCCCGGGCGAGACCAAGGACCTCTTGTTCGCCGCACGTCAGGCCGCCGACACGCTAGGCATCTGCTTCCACGTCGGTAGCCAGGCGATGTCGCCCGACGCCTATGCCCAGGCGATGGAGCGCGTCCGCATGGCGATCGTCGAGGCGGCGGTGACGGTCGACGTCATCGACGTCGGCGGCGGCTTCCCGTCGGCCTACCCCGGCATGGAGCCCCCGCCGCTCGAGCGTTATTTCGAGACGATCCACCGCGCGTTCGAGAGCCTGCCGATCTCCTATTCGGCCGAGCTCTGGGCCGAGCCCGGCCGCGCGCTGTGCGCCGAGTACAGCTCGCTGATCGTGCGTGTCGAGAAGCGCCGCGGCGATGAGCTCTACATCAACGACGGCGCGTATGGCGCGCTGTTCGATGCCGCGCATGTCGGCTGGCGCTTCCCCGTCCAGCTGCTGCGCGACCAGGACAGCCGTGCCAAGGACCTGGCGTTCAGCTTCTACGGGCCGACCTGCGACGACCTCGACCACATGGCCGGGCCGTTTGACCTGCCCGCCGACGTCGATACGGGCGACTATATCGAGGTCGGGATGCTCGGCGCCTATGGCTCGGCGATGCGTACCGCATTCAACGGCTTCGGCACCGACGAGACCATCGAGGTGACCGACGAGCCGATGGCTACGCTGTACGGCGGGCTTGAGGACGAGGCCGACACCGGCAACGTCGTTCGACTGGGCGCGCGCCGGGGCTGATCCTGGGCTCTTGGACAGAAAAGGGCGGCGGAGGCGAAGGCTTCCGCCGCCTTTCTTGTTTTAAGTGCCGACGCCCGCCTCCCGTTTGTCCAGAGTAGCCATCAAGTAGCCGCAAAGCGGCGTATCGAGACGGCGTATCGAAGGACAGGTTGGCGCGCGGAACCGTACTTCGATACGAGTCCTCGATAAGCGCCTACGCCGCTACTCGGCCTCTACTCAGCACGAACGGTGGTTGCTGGGAACGGGAGACGCGCTCAGGACGACCTAAACCCGTCCCACACAAGACTCGCGTCGCATTCCGACGCCGTGGCTATGCAAGTCCCACAAGGCGATGCGGGGAGAACCCGTCCGCGATCCACCTCCCCCGTTCGTCCTGAGTAGCCGTCGAGTAGCGGCGCAAGCCGCGTATCGAAATGGCGTATCGAAGGACAGGTTGGTGCGCGCAACCGTACTTCGATACGAGCCCTCGATATGCTGCTTGCGCAGCTACTCGGTCTCTACTCAGCACGAATGGGGTGGGTGGTTCTACGGGGCGTTACGACAACCGATCCCGGAACGTCTCCCACCCGAACTCGCGCACCATCTCCAGGCTGTCGTCGCGCGAGTCCCACAGCGCGATGCCGGGCAGCGGCACACCGTTGAAGGTCGTCGTCTTGACCATCGAGTAATGCGCCTGATCCAGGAACGCGATCCGCGCGCCCGGCGCCGGCCGCTCGGCGAAGCGATAGTCGCCGAGGATGTCGCCGGCCAGGCACGACGGCCCGCCGAGGCGCACGACGACGCCCTCGTCCGCTTCGCCCAGCATCGCCGGGCGATAGGGCGCTTCGATCACGTCGGGCATGTGGCAGGTCGCGGAAATGTCGACGATGCCGACCGCCATGCCATTGTCGATCACGTCGACCACCTCGCCCACCAGGATACCCGCGTCGAACGCGATCGCCTCGCCGGGCTCGAGATAAACCTCGAGACCCGTGTCGGCCTTCACGCCTCGCAGGAACTCGACCAGATCGTCGCGCTGGTAGTCGGCGCGGGTGATATGGTGCCCACCGCCGAAGTTCAGCCATTTGAGCTGGCCGAGGAACGGCTCGATCCGCGGGCGCAGCGCTTCCCAGGTGCGGCGGAGCGGCGGGAAGTCCTGCTCGCACAGCGAATGGATGTGAAGCCCCGTCACCCCCTCCAGATCGGCGGCGGTGAGCTGGTCGGCCGGATGGCCGAGCCGCGAGTGCGGCTGGGCCGGGTCGTATTTCGGCACCTCGCCCTCGGCATGCATCGGGTTGAGGCGCAGACCCACGTCGAACTGCGCGCCTGCATCGCGAGCGGCCTGCAACTCGGCGGCGAAGCGGCGGTGCTGGCCGGGCGAATTGAAGATGACATGGTCCGACAGCGCACAGACCTCGGCGATCTGGTCGGCCTTGTAGCCCGCACAGAAGGTCGCGACCTCGCCCGTATAGTGCCCCGCCGCCAGCCGCGCTTCCCACAGGCCCGACGTCGCCGTGCCGTCTAGGTATTGGCCGACCAGAGGTCCAAGCGACCACATCGAGAACGCCTTGAGCGCCAGCAGCACCTTCACGCCCGCCCGGTCGCGGACGTCCGCCAAGATCGACAGGTTACGCTCGATCGCCGCCTTGTCGACGACGAAGCAGGGGCTCGGCACCCGGGCGAGGTCGAAGCGGGCAAACGCCCCCGCGCCGCCCGACTTGGTGGTCATCGGCGCCGCGGCGCGGGTGTCGTTGGGTTTCATGTTCATTCCATCAGAAGAACGTCACCCCAGCGCAGGCTGGGGTGACGGCTCGACTCAGAACCGCAGCGGCTCGGGCAGTTCCTTCACCTGCCAGGGCAGGCCATGCTGGTTGAGCATGTCCATGAAAGGGTCGGGATCGAACTCCTCCATGTTGAAAACGCCGGTGCCGCGCCACTGGTCGTTCAGCATCAGCGCCGCGCCGATCATCGCCGGCACGCCGGTGGTGTAGCTCACCGCCTGGTTGCCGGTCTCGGCATAGGCGTCCTCGTGATCGCAGACATTATAGACATAGACGGTCTTCTCCGCCCCGTCCTTCATGCCCGTGGCGATGTCGCCGATGTTGGTCTTGCCCTTGGTCGTCTCGCCCAGCGTCGAGGGTTCGGGCAGCACCGCCTTTAGAAACTGAAGCGGGATCACCTCTCGCCCTTCGTACATCACCGGTTCGATCGAGGTCATGCCGACGTTCTGGAGCACGCGCAGGTGCGTCAGATACTGCTCGCCGAACGTCATCCAGAAGCGCGCGCGCTTGATCTCGGGGATGTGCTTGACGAGGCTTTCGAGCTCCTCGTGGTACATCAAGTACATGTTCTTCGCGCCGACCTGGTCGAAGATGAACACCTGACGCTCGCTGAGCGCGGGCGTCTCGACCCAGCCGCCACCTTCCCAGTGCCGCGCGGGCGCGGTCACTTCGCGGATGTTGATTTCGGGATTGAAGTTGGTCGCGAAATGCTGGCCGTGGTCGCCGCCGTTGCAATCGAGGATGTCGAGCGTCTCGATCGTGTCGAGCAGGTGCTTCCTGATATAGGTCGCGAACACGCTGGTGACGCCCGGATCGAAGCCCGAACCGAGCAGCGCCATCAGGCCGGCTTCCTTGAAGCGATCCTGATACGCCCACTGCCAACCATATTCGAACTTGGCCTCGTCGCGCGGCTCGTAATTGGCGGTGTCGAGATAGTCGGTGCCGGTCTTGAGGCACGCCTCCATCAGGTTGAGGTCCTGATAGGGGAGCGCCAGGTTGACGAGCAGCTTGGGCTTGACCTGCTCGATCAACCGCGCGGTCGCGTCGACGTCGTCGGCATCGACTTCGGCCGTGTCGATGTCGGCGCCGAAGCGCTCCTTGACCGACTGCGCGATCGCATCGCACTTGAACTTGCGGCGACTGGCGAGCGTCACCTTGCCGAACAGCTCGGGGTTCTTCGCCATCTTGTGCACCGCGACGGAGGAAACGCCGCCCGCACCGATCACCAGAACGTCTTTCACCTGAGAGCCTTTCGCGCGAGTAAGGGGATCGCGGCCCCATATGGGACCGGGCCACGGGATGCAAAGCCTTGCGCGGGGATGTGAAGCCGCGATGACAATGATGGAGGGGACGACGATGGATCGACGGACTGTATTGGGCATGGGTGCCGGACTGATCGCGGCAGGCGCCGCGCGGGCGCAGACCGGCGACGATCGGCCGAGCGACCTGCCCTGGCCGCCGCGCGAGACGTTCGACCTGTGGCCGGGCAAGGCGCCGGGAATGCCCGCCAAGCTGCCCAGCCTCGTCCGCTACGGCCCCGCCGGGCGCGAGCTGTGGCTGCGCGGCATCGCCAAGCCGACGCTGTCGGTCTATCGCCCCGCCAACCCCAACGGCATCGGCATCCTCTCGATCCCCGGCGGCGGCTATGCCTTCGTCTCGGTCGAGAATGAGGGGCACAATGTCGCCAAGGTGCTCAATCCGCTCGGCTTCACCGTCTTCGCGCTCGTCTATCGCCTGCCGGGTGAAGGCTGGGCGAACCGCGCGGACGTACCGCTCCAGGACGCGCAGCGGGCGATGCGGATCATCCGGTCGCGGGCGGGCGCGTTCGGGATCGACCCCAAGAAGCTCGGCATCCTCGGCTTCTCGGCCGGCGGGCATCTCGGCGCCGCGTTGTCGACCGCGTACAACGATCCGGTTTACGAGCCCGTCGACGCGACGGATCGCATGCCGGCACGGCCGGACTTCTCGGGCCTCGTCTATCCGGTGACGACGCTGGCGGAAACCGGCTCGCCCAGCCGGTCGCGCGCCAACCTGCTCGGCCCGTCGGTGATGAACGAGGCCGCGGCGCGGTACGACACGGTGCGCCGCGTCGATGCGAATACCCCGCCGCTGTTCCTGCTCCACGCCGCCGACGACCCGATCGTCCCGCTGGAAATGAGCACCGCGATGATCGCGGCGGCGCGCACGTCGGGCGTGTCGATCGCGGCGCATTTCTACGACAAGGGCGGCCATGGTTTCGGCATGGCGCTCGACCCGCAGCATCCCGCGCATGGCTGGGGCGCGCTGTACGCGACCTGGGCGAACCGGATGGCGGCGGGGGGTTAGTCTCTGTCCTGCTTGGCTCTGGACCCCGGCCTTCGCCGTGGTGGGAGCGAATGCGATGGCCCAAGGGGTCACCACCCCGGCGCACGCCGGGGTCCAGGGCCAAGCACAACGACGCCCGTAACTGCCGAAACCAACTTGCCCCGCCCCGCCCCAGCGCATAGCGTCCTCGCAAAATCAGGAGGTTCGCTTGGTCGTTTCCACTCGCTTGCTGTTGTCCGCCGCCCTGCTCCTGCCGCTCCCGCTCGTCGCCTCGGCGCAGCAGGCGCCCGCCGCCGCCACCGGGGCCGAGGCGGAGGACACCCGGCTCAACGCCTTCCTCGACGCCGCGTTCGACGCGTCGACCGCGCTCAGCCCGGAGCAGACCACGTCGCTGGGCGGCAAGGCGAACTACGACAAGCTTGACGACTATACCGGCCGCACGGGCGAGCAGCGGATGCAGATGGCGGAGGCGACGCTCGCCGAGATGAAGCGTCGCTTCGATCCGGCAAAACTCGGGACGCAGGGCAAGCTCACCTACCGCCTTTACGAGTTCCAGGTCGCCAACCAGCGCCGCCAGTTCGAATGGCGCGACTATAGCTTCCCCGTTTCCACCAACGGCAGCCCGGCGGGCGAGATCCCCGTCTTCCTCATCAACAACCACAAGGTGGCGAGCGTCGCCGATGCCGAGGCGTATATCGCCCGCATCCGCGAGACCGAGCGCGCGATGCGCGAGGTCGCGGCGAAGATGCGGATGCAGGCGGCCAAGGGCATCATCCCGCCGCAGATGGTGTTCGCCCCCGCCCGTGCCGATGCGAAGAAGGTGCTGGTCGGCGCACCCTTCTCCGCGGGCCCCGACAGCACGGTGATGGCCGACTTCGCCAAGAAGGTCGCCGCGCTCGACGCGCCCGCCGCCACCAAGGAAAAGCTGCTCGCCGACGCGCGCACCGCGCTGACCGGCCCGTTCAAGACCGGCTACGACACGCTGTTCGCCGCGCTGGACGAGATCGAGGCGAAGGCCAAGGGCAATAACGGCGCGTGGAGCCTGCCGCGCGGTGACGCCTATTACGCCGCGCGCCTCTACAACTTCACGACCACCGACCTCACCGCCGATCAGATCCACCAGCTCGGCCTGCGCCAGGTCGCCAGCATCCGCGCTGAGATGGACGCGATCCGCAAGCAGACCGGATTCAAGGGCGACCTGAAGGCGTTCTTCGCCTTCATCCGCGACGATCCGCGTTTCAAATACGAGAATAGCGAGGCGGGCAAGGAGGCGTATCTCGCCGACGCCCGCGCCACCATCGCCGAGGTGATGGGCAAGGCGCCGAAATGGTTCAGCGTGCTGCCCAAGGCGCCGCTGGAGGTCCGCGCGGTCGAGAAATGGCGCGAGGCGACCGCTTCCACCGCCTTCTACAACCGCCCTGCCCCCGACGGCTCGAGGCCCGGGATCTACTACGTCAACCTCGCCGACATGAGCCAGGTGCAGAAGGTCCAGAACTCGGGCATCTCGGTGCACGAGGGCGCGCCCGGCCACCATTTTCAGATCGCCCGCGCGCAGGAGCTGGCGGGCCTGCCGAAGTTCCGCAAGCTTGGCGGCTACAGCGCCTATACCGAGGGATGGGGCCTCTATTCGGAACGGCTGGCGGACGAGATGGGGATCTACAAGGATCCCTATCAGCGGTTCGGCATGCTCTCGCTCCAGATGTGGCGCGCGATCCGACTGGTCGTCGACACCGGCATGCATTCGAAGCGCTGGACGCGCGAGCAGGCGCAGCAATACTTCCGCGACAATTCATCGTTGTCGGAGATTGACCTTAAGCGTGAGGTCGACCGCTACATGAACAACCCCGGCCAGGCGACCAGCTACATGGTCGGCCAGCTCAAGATCGCCGAGCTACGCGACCGCGCGAAGAAGGCGCTCGGCCCCAAGTTCGACATCCGCGACTTCCACGAGGCGGTGCTGGCAAACGGCATCATGCCGCTGGAAGTGCTGGAGCAGGTGGTCGACGCGTACATCGCGGCGAAGAAGGGGTAATCGTCGTCACCCCGGCCTTGAGCCGGGGTCCCGCTTCTTGTTCAGCGCGGCAAGAAGAAAGCGGGATCCCGGATCAAGTCCGGGATGACGGTTGAAGGAGCGGCGCCTCCCGTTGCTTGTGCCCCGGCGGAGGCCGGGGCCCAGTCGGGAAGGCTTGGGTGGAAGCCACCAACGTCCCCCAACTGGACCCCGGCCTTCGCCGGGGTACATGGTTTATGAGGCAGCGGCGCTTGCCATACTCAGCCGCGCCATCGCCCAAACCGCCGCTTCCCGCACCACGTCATCCTCGTCGTCCAGCAGCGCCCGCACCGCCGGCAGCAGCGACGCGTCCCCGCCGTTCCCCGCCGCGATCAGGCAGTTGCGCACCATCCGGTTGCGCCCGATCCGCTTGATCGGCGAGCCGGCGAACACCTGCCGGAACCCGGCATCGTCGAGCGCCAGCAGCTCCGCCAGCGACGGCGCGACCAGTTCCGCGCGCGGCCAAAAGGCGCGGTTCGCCGCTGCCGCCGCCGCGAACTTGTTCCAGGGACAGACCGCCAGGCAATCGTCGCAGCCATAGATGCGGTTGCCCATCGCCAACGCGATCTCGTCGGGGATCGGGCCGGCATGCTCGATCGTCCAGTAGGAGATGCAGCGCCGCGCATCGAGGCGATAGGGCGCGGGAAACGCGTCGGTGGGGCATGCGCGCTGGCACGCGTCGCACGATCCGCACCGGTCGCGCCCGCCGCCCTCCCCGGCCAGCTCCAGCGTCGTGTAGATCGCGCCTAGGAACAGCCAGCTCCCATGCGCCTGGCTGACGAGATTGGTGTGCTTGCCCTGCCAGCCGAGCCCCGCCGCTTCCGCCAGCGGCTTTTCCATGACGGGCGCGGTGTCGACGAACACCTTGAGCTCGCATCCCGCCTCGGCGACCAGCCACCGGCCGAGTGCCTTCAGCGCCTTCTTGACGATGTCGTGATAGTCGGCCCCTTGCGCATAGACCGAGATGCGCCCGCGATCCCCCACCCCCTCGAGCGCCAGCGGATCGACCGCGGGGGCATAGCTCATGCCGAGCGCGATGACGCTGCGCACCTCGGGCCAGAGGCCGGCCGGGCTCGCGCGCTGGTCGGCGCGGCCCTCCATCCAGATCATGCTGCCGTGGCACCCATCGGCCAGCCATTGCCGCAGCCGCTCGCCGGTCCGGGGCGCGGCGTCCGCGCGCGCGAAGCCGCAGGCGGCAAAGCCGAGCTCGGCCGCCTTGTCGCGGATGCGGTCCTCAATCGACTTGTGCATGGCCACGCGCGCCCGCTACCAGTTTCGCAGCGATCAGGCGAATGGCGCGTGATTGCAGGGGGATCGACGTTGCAGGCACCCGAACTGGCGCTTCAGGCGCATGGGCTGGTCAAAAGGTTCGGCGACCGGCGCGTGGTCGACGGCATCGACATCGCGGTACCCGCGAACAGCATCTATGGCGTGCTCGGCCCCAATGGCGCGGGCAAGACGACGACGCTGCGCATGCTGCTCGGCATCCTGGAGCCCGACCAGGGCGAACGCACCCTGCTCGGCCACGCGCGCCCGCGCGAGGCCAGCGACCGCGTCGGCTATCTGCCCGAGGAACGCGGCCTCTATCCCGGCATGCGCGCCAAGGAGGCGATCGCATTCATGGGCGCGCTGCGCGGGCTCGACTGGCGGACGGGCCGCAAGCGGGCGGAGACGATGCTGGAGGAAGCCG
This sequence comes from Sphingomonas sp. Y38-1Y, assembly GCF_032391395.1. Lineage (NCBI taxonomy): Bacteria > Pseudomonadati > Pseudomonadota > Alphaproteobacteria > Sphingomonadales > Sphingomonadaceae > Sphingomonas > Sphingomonas sp. Y38-1Y. The sequence goes on along the minus strand of NZ_CP135916.1, from coordinate 1,584,882 downwards.
GGATCGGTCACGCCGCCGACGAGAAGATCCGCAAGCTGTCCAAGGGCATGGCGCAGCTCGTCCAGTTGCTCGGCTCGGTCGTCCACGAACCCGACTTCATCGTCCTCGACGAACCTTTCTCGGGCCTCGACCCCGTCAACCAGGACCGGCTGGAGCGTCTGATCCGCGTCCAGCGCGATCGCGGCGCAACGATCCTGTTCTCGACCCACGTCATGGCCCATGCCGAGCGGCTGTGCGACCGGCTGACCATCATCGCGCGCGGGCGGGCACGGTTCGAGGGGACCGTTGCCGACGCACGCGCCACGCTGCCTTACCGCGCGCACTATGTCCCGCATTTTGCGCACGAGGGCCTGCCCGCGCTACTGCCGAACGACGCCGTGAAGGAGGGCGACGGCTGGCGCTTCGTCGTACCCGACGAGGGGATCGAGCCGCTGCTCTCCCGGCTGATCGCCGCAGGGCACGGCATTTCTGGCCTCTCGATCGAGCGGCCCAGCCTGCACGACGTCTTCGTCCGCATCGTCGGCCCCGAAGCGCTCAACGACGAGGTGGCGGCATGAGCAACCTCAAACGCCTGACGCGCCAGACGCTGACGATCGCCCGGCGCGACTTCACCTCTACGGTGTTCACGCCGACGTTCCTCCTGTTCCTGTTCGCGCCCTTCCTGTTCATGGGGCTGTCGGCGGCAATCGGCGGCATGGGCGCGGCGAGCATCGCCGAGCGGGGCGAGCGCAACCTTCGCATCGTCGCGATCGTCACGCCGGCCGACCGCGCCGCCCTGATCGCCGCCGACCGCAGCCTGCGCGGGATCTTTCGCGAGCGCGATGCGCCGCCGGTTCTCGACCTGCGCACCCCGACCGGCGATGCCGAACGTCAGGCGCGCGCCGCACTCGACAGCCGCACGACGCAGGTGACGGCGGTGCTTTTCGGCGCGCTCGACCGGCCGACCGTGCTCCACGCGCCGATCGGCACGCGCTCGGCCGCCTATCTCGCCTCGCTCGCCGACCAGGCGCTGCGGATCGAGGCGAGCGGCGCCGCGCCGCGCAGCACCGCGCGGCTGGTCGAGGTCGCGCGCGCCCGCGCCGCCCCCGTCAGCCGCGACGAGGGCGGCTTCTTCGCCGTGTTCGCATTGTTCTTCCTCACGCTCCTTCTCGCGGGCCAGGTCGTCTCGTCGATGGCGGAGGAGCGGTCGAACAAGGTGATTGAGGTGCTCGCCGCCGCCGTTCCGCTGGAGGCGGTGTTCCTGGGCAAGCTGGTCGGCATGTTCGGTGTCGCGCTGACCTTCGTCGCGTTCTGGGGCACGATTGCTGCCAACGTCGCGAGCGTGCTGCCCGGCAATGTCGGTGCGGCGCTCGCGGGGATGGCGCCGGCGCTCGGCGGCCCGGCGTTCGCGGCGTTGTTCGTCGCCTATTTCACCATGGCCTATCTGCTGCTCGGCGCGGTGTTCCTTGGCGTCGGGTCACAGGCGGCGACCCCGCGCGAGATCCAGATGCTATCGCTGCCGATCACGATCTTTCAGGTCGCGATGTTCGGGTTGGCGAGCGCGGCTGCCGCCAATCCCGATGGCTGGGTGGCGAGCGCGGCGGCGATCTTCCCGTTCAGTTCACCGTTCGCCATGGTCGCACGCGCGGCGAGCGACGGCGCGGTCATGCCGCACGTCCTCGCGCTCGGCTGGCAGCTCGCCTGGGTGGCGCTGACCGTCACGATCGGCGCACGCGCCTTTCGGCGCGGCGTGCTCCAGTCGGCCGGCCCCAAGTTCCGGTGGCGGAAGGGAAAAGCCAGGGCCTGACGCGTCAGGCCGCCACCGCATCCCCGGCACAAGCGTCTCGTTCCGCTGCGACGGCGGCGGGTCGGGCGCGGCCCATCGTCCAGTTGCCCTGCATCCGCACCTTCGGATTGGGCGCACACCAGATCTCGCCATTGGCGTCGAGCGCGGTGACCCAGATCAAATTGTGTTCCGGCCCGTAATCGATCACCGCAAAAGCGAGTCCGGGTCCGCGTTCGAGGACATGGACGGGAATTGGCGGGTTAAGCTGCTGGAATGACATACGTCTGGCCTCCAGCCGCATAGCGCGTCAACCTATGTTGCGGTTCCGCGCGCCGCGCCCATATCAATTCCCATGTCGACGCCCCTTCCCGATCGCCGCGGCTTCCTCTCGAGTGCGGCACTGGCCGTGCTCGCCACCGCTTGCGGCTCGCCGCCCTCGCGCGCGGCGGAACGCTATCCGTTCATGTTGAGCGATGCCGAGTGGCGAAAGCGCCTGTCGCCCGCGGCGTACGGCGTGCTGCGGGATGGGGATACCGAGCGGCCATACAGCTCGCCGCTCAACAAGGAAAAACGGCGGGGCATCTTCAGCTGCGCCGGGTGCGAGCTGCCGCTGTTCCTATCCTCGACCAAGTTCGAAAGCGGGACCGGCTGGCCGAGCTTCTATGCCGCGCGCGACAATGCGGTGATCGAGCGTGCGGACAACACGCTGGGGATGCGCCGGACCGAGATCCTGTGTCGCCGCTGCGGCGGGCATCTGGGCCATGTCTTCGACGATGGCCCGCCGCCGACGGGCAAGCGTTACTGCATGAACGGCGTGGCGCTGAGCTTCCGCCCCGCCTGAACCTTATTCGGCGATCACCACCGCGCTGTCGACGGCGACGCGCGCGGCGCTCGCCAGCGTCACCGGGGGCAGTTCGGGCGCCGGGGCCTGCTCGATTGCGGGCGCATCGCCCGAATAGATGAAGCCGCGGGCGGGGTTGCTGCTGGTCCCCAGGCCGCCGATCGGGCCGTACCACACGCGTACTTCGCTCCAATCGTTCGCGGCCGAGACGTCGATCGCGCGGACGTCGGTCTCGATCCCCCCGCGGCGCGACCAGTTGGCGTGGGTCAGCAGCACTTCGCGATCGCTGACGACGCGCGAGACCATCGCGACGTGGCCGAGCGGCATGCGGCGGCTGGACGACATTGCCAGCACCGCACCGACCTTCGGCTTGGTGCCGCGCTCATAGCGGCCGGCCGCCTGGCCCCACCAGGTATTCGCATTGCCATGAATCTGGATGCCCGAAATCTTCCGAGCATAAGGCGCGCACTGCCAGAATTGCGCGAATGCCGGCGTCGCCGTCAAAAAAGCACACGCCACCACCGCGGCGAAACGCGCCGCCAGACCAACCGACTTCATGGAACCCCCGAGTCCCGTTCTTGCCCGAGCGGGTGTTAAGCAGGGGCCGGCGGCCGGGGAAACCCCCGCAACCTGTCGATCCGATGAACGGTGAACGGATGGCGGTAAGTTGAAATGGCGGTTCGGAACTCGCCCTGATCGGCGTGACCCTTAAGGGTGCATCGGCGGAAATCTGCCTCTTTTAGGGTCAGCCTCTCCGACCGTCGCAACGCATGTTGCGTCGCACCACGATCCATGTTTCCTTTCATGAACCGGACGCGACGAAGTGGTTAAGGGGAGCGTTAACCATGAGTTGCTACGGTGAAACGTGCATTGAGCGGGATGGGTGAAGATCAATGGGCGCAAGGATGAAGCCAGCCGAAGGGGCGATGACCCTTTCAGAGATGAAGGAATTTGCGGGGTTTCCCGCCGCGACGCAGCGCTATGTGCGCCGCTCGCTGGATATCGGCCTCGATCGCGACGACGCGCTGTCGCGCTGGTCGCGCGACGTGGTGGAGGCCGCGAGCATCCGCGCCCAGGCGCGCATGTACGATCGCCTGCCGGAAGTCCGCGCGATGGTGCCCGACGACAACGGGCTGGATGCGGTCGAGCCGTTCATGGCGCCGCTCATCACGCTGTCGGCATTCGACCTGGGCCAGGGACGGCTGACCAGCTTCTCGGCGTATCGCTTCCTCTATGAACGGCTGATCGGTGCCGAGGTTCGGCCGTGGCTGCCGGGGGCCTTCTGCTCGGCGGCGGCGCTGCCGACGCTCCACCCCGACCTTCGCCGCCGGCTGCTCCAGTCGATCAGCGAAGCGGCGGCGACGGCGTCGGGCTGGTCCTCTCGCCAGCCGAGCTTCTACCCGGCCTGGGTCGAGAAGGTCGACACGACGGCGTTGCCGAACTGACGCCTAGCCCTCGATCCGGCTGAGCAGCGAGACGAGCTGCTCGCGCTCGGCCGGCGACAAGGTGCGTAGCAAAGCGTCCTCGTTGACGCGGATGCGCTCCAGCCCCTGCTCAACCAGCACTTCGCCCGCCGGCGTCAGCGCCAGCGCAAAGGCGCGGCGGTCGACTTCCGACACGCGCCGCTCGATCAGTCCGCGATCGACGAGTTCGTTGACCAGGCTCACCATGTTCGCGCGCTGGATGCTCAGCGCCTCGCCCGCCGCGCCTTGGCGGATGCCCGGATTGTCGTGGACGACGGTCAGGATGCCGAACAGCACCTGACGCATGCCGAGCGGTCCGACGCTCTCGCTGAACCCCGCGGCAAAGCGCGAGGAGGCGCGGCGCAGGTGATAGCCGACGAAGCTGTCGAGCAGCGTCAGTTGGGTCACGCCGCCCGCATCATGGTCGCCGCCGTTGCTCATGCCGTCATTCCGCCGTGTCGGTCGCATTCGCCGGCACGGCCGGTTCGCCCTCGGACGGCGTGTCCGGCGCCAGCGGCTGCGCGGCGGCTCCGTTGGCCGCGGCATCGATCGCGGTCAGGTTGTCGCCGGCATAGATGGGCTCGTCATTCGAGGTCAGCGCTTCGTCCGCCGCATTACCGTCCGCGGCGCCCTGGTCGGCGCCGCCGCATCCCGCGAGCACGGCCGCCGCCAACAACGGCGCAAGCAGGCGTGTGCGGATCATGCGGCTCTCCCCCAAATCTCTGGTGGGCGGTGACGGGCTCGAACCGCCGACATCCTCCGTGTAAAGGAGGCGCTCTACCAACTGAGCTAACCGCCCCAGAACCCGCTGGTTAGGCGAGCGTCGGCGACCGGGCAAGACCCGTCAGAACGAACCCGGCACCTCGCGCTGCGACGGCGTGGGCCGGTCGGGCGAGACGAGGCGGCGCTGCCCCGCCGCCGGCGTGCGCTCGGCACTCGCGGACAGGGCTGCGACGCCCGGCCCGATCGGCGTGCAGCTGCGTCCGGCCAGGAAGTCGAGCGCCGCGGCCGTCGACGCCTCGGCCGGGTCGCCGAGCGGGCGGGTCGGATCGTCGATCGCCTGGCAGCTCGCCCGCACGGTGGAGGCGAGACCGCTATAATAGTCGCCCTGATTGTCGCGGTTGCGCACGGAGAAGGCGACGACGCGCAGGCGATCGTCGCACTCGCTCTTGTCGAGCGCGATCTGGCCGACCGGCTTGCCAAAGGTGTTGGTGCCGATCAGCGCGACGTCGGCGCCCAGATACGGGATCATCGCGTTGATGACGAGTTCGCTGGCTGACGCGGTTCCGCCCGTGCCGATAAACGCGATCCGCCGCGGCGTCACCGTCTCGGCCAGCTGGTTGAAGTAGCGCGTCTCGTTTTCGCCGCTCTTTTCCGGGCGGAAGGTCACGCGGCTCTGTACATCGGACGTTGCCCGCCCGCCGCCGATTAGGTCGCCCAGCACCCCCGCGACCGAGATCAGCCCGCCGCCATTGTAGCGAAGGTCGATGATGAGATCGCGAACGCCCTGCGCCTTGAATTGCGCGAACGCCGAGCGGAGTGCGGGGCTCGCCGGATCGATGAAGGTGCGCAGGTTGACATAGCCGACCTTGCCTGCGGCAGTATCGAGTACGCGGACGCCGGTGCGCGAGGAGACCGGGGCGATGTCATACTCGCGCTTGGTCAGCGTCACGACCCGCGTGCCGCTGGCGTCCTGCACGCGCAGCACGCGGGTGACGCCAACGTCGGACGGCCCCAGCGCCGCGTTGATGCCGCCGGTCCCCTCCGCGGCAATAATGTCGGAGACGCTGCGCAGGTTCGCGGTCGTCGTGCCGATCGCGAGCAGCTCGGTCCCGCGATCCAGCCCCGCCTCCAGCGCCGGCGCGTTCTCGAACGCTTCGAGGATGCCCGCGCGCCGGTCGCCCTGGTTCGCGCCGATCCGGAAGCCGAACCCCGCGCTCGCGCCCGAACTGTAGAAGGCGTTCTCCTCCGCGATCGAGGTGACATAGGTGAAGTAGCGGTCCCGCCCCTGCCCCCGCACGGTCGCGGTCAGCGCATCGACCCAGTCGTCCAGGTTGGTGACGCTCGCCGGATCGGGCGATGCGGGCAGCGTTTCGGGAAACAGATACCATTCGCGCATCTGCGCGAGCACCCAGTCCTGCCGCGAGCGCAGCGAACAGGCGCCGGTGACGGGCGGGCTGGCGGTCGGCGTCGGGGTGGGTGTCGGCTGGGGCACCACGACCGTCGCCCCGGTGCCGTTGCTCCCGCCGCCCCCGCAGGCCGAGAGCATTGCAAGAATCGCCAGCGCGGCCCCGGGTCGCGCAAAGATACGGTTACGCATGGCACGCAGCATGCCTGCGAAAAATGCCGCTGTCAGCGGGCTTTGTTCGGCCCGTACGTTCCGGTTCGTGCTAAGCTTGTCGAAGGACGTGTCAGAAGCGGTGCCCCCAGATCACGTGCTTCGACAGGCCCAGCACGAACGGCGATGTTGGTCCGTTCGTGCTGGTCCGGCCTTGTTGCCGCTCAGATATGCAAAGCCTTGCCGTACGCGCTCAGCACGCTCTCGTGCATCATCTCGGACAGCGTGGGGTGCGGGAAGACGGTCTGCATCAGCTCGACCTCGGTCGTCTCGAGCTGCTTGCCGACGGTATAGCCCTGGATCAGCTCGGTCACTTCGGCGCCGACCATGTGCGCGCCCAAGAGCTCGCCGGTCTTGGCGTCGAACACCGTCTTGATGAAGCCTTCCGCCTCACCCAGCGCGATCGCCTTTCCGTTGCCGATGAAGGGGAAGTTGCCGACCTTCACCGAGTAGCCGGCCTCTTTGGCCTTCGCCTCGGTCAAGCCGACCGACGCCACTTGCGGGTGGCAATAGGTGCAGCCGGGGATGTTCCGCACGTCCATCGCATGCGGATGCACATCCTTGTTGCCGAGCGCCTGCGCGATCGACTCCGCCGCGATCACGCCCTCGTGGCTCGCCTTGTGCGCCAGCCACGGCGGCGCGGTGATGTCACCGATCGCCCAGAGGCCGTCGACATTGGTGCGGCACATCGGGTCGGTGACGAGGAAGCCGCGATCATTGACCTCGACCTTCAGCGCCTCGAGCCCCAAATTCTCGGTGTTGGGGACGATGCCGATCGCGGTGATGACGTGGCTGAACGTCTCCGAGGTCTCCTTGCCGGCCTTGTCCTTCAGCTTGACCGACACGCCGCCCTCGCCGACCTTGATGTCGCTGACGCCCGCCTTGGTGAGGATGCGCATGCCCTGCTTGGTCAGCGACTTTTCAAGGAAGGTCGAGACGTCCGCATCCTCGACGGGGACGATGCGATCCATCATCTCGACGACCGTCGTTTCGGCACCCATGTCGTTATAGAAGCTCGCGAACTCGATCCCGATCGCGCCCGATCCGATGACGAGCAGCTTGGTCGGCATCTCCGCCGGCGTCATCGCGTGGCGATAGGTCCAGATCCGCTTGCCGTCGGCGGGCGTGCCGGGCAGGTCGCGGGCCCGCGCACCGGTCGCCAGGATGATGTGCTTCGCGCTGAGCTCGGTCGCCTTGCCGTCCTTGTCGGTTACGGAAAGCTTGCCCTTCCCGGTCAGCTTGCCCTCGCCCATGTGCACGGCGATCTTGTTCTTCTTCATCAGGTGCGTGACGCCCTGATTGAGCTGCTTGGCGACGCCGCGCGACCGCTTGACCACGGCGTCCAGGTCGGCGCTGATCTTCTCGGCAGCCAAGCCGTAATTCTTGGCATGCTGCATATAGTGAAAGATCTCGGCCGAGCGCAGCAGCGCCTTGGTCGGGATGCAGCCCCAGTTGAGGCAGATCCCGCCCAGATTCTCACGCTCGACGATCGCGGTCTTGAGCCCCAGCTGCGCCGCGCGGATCGCCGCGACATAGCCGCCAGGCCCCGAACCGAGCACGATGAGGTCGTAGGTGTCAGCCATTTAGTGCTCCATCAAACCCCTCTCCCCTTGAGGGAGAGGGAGGGGCCCGCCGCGCAGCGGTGGGAGGGTGAGGGGTGGCGAGGACACGCGCGATCTCCGCCGCCACGCCATCGAGATTGCTGGTGATTTCGTTGTTCCAGAAGCGGATGACGCGGTAACCTGCGGCGTTCAGCCAGGCGGTGCGGTCCGCATCGGCTCCGGCGCTGTGCTGGCCGCCATCGACTTCGACGACCAGGCGGTGCGACTGGCAGACGAAGTCGACGATATAGGGGCCGATCGGCTGCTGGCGACGGAACTTGGCCCCGGTGATCTGTGCACCGCGAAGGATCGACCAGAAGCGGCGCTCGGCGTCGGTCATGTCGCGGCGGAGGCGCTTTGCGTGCGCGAGGGTCGACGCATCGTAACCACGCCCCCTCACCCTCCCACCCGGCTGCGCCGGGCGGGCCCCTCCCTCTCCCTCAAGGGGAGAGGGGGAAGAAGGCATTTCACCCCTCACCGATCACCCGCGGCCGCTTTGCCTCATCCACCGCGACGAACACGAACCGCGCCTGGGTGACGCGGCACTGTTCCTCCTGGTGGCGGTCGCGGCGCCAGGCTTCGACGGCGATGGTCATCGACGTGCGACCGACTTTCACGATGTCGCAGAACACCGACACCTCGTCGCCGACCGCGACGGGGGCGTGGAACTGCATGCCGTCCATCGCGACGGTGACCGCCCGCCCCTTGGAGAAGCGCGCGGCGACCAGGCCCGCGGCCATGTCCATCTGGCTCATCAGCCAGCCGCCGAAGATGTCGCCATAGGCATTGGCGTCGGCGGGCATCGTCGTGACGCGCAGCGCCGGCGCCTTGTCGGGCGGTAGCTCACTCATGCGCATTTCCCCTTGCCGCGCGCAGCACCGGCCGGATGCCGAGCAGCACGACGACCCCGATCGAGACATAGGTGACGAGCCAGATATTGGCCTTGCCCACCGGATAGGCCCAGGCCGCGGCGCCCCCGATCAGCAGCGCCGCCAGCACCCCGGCGACGACGTGCAGGACCTCGATCAGGACGCGCAGGATCGGCATGGGCCGTCCCCCTCACCTCAGGCGATCATGCCCAGCGGGCTTTCGACCAGCTCCTTGAACAGCTTCATCAGCTGCGCGCCGTCCGCGCCGTCGATCGCGCGGTGGTCGAAGCTGCCCGTTGCCGACATCACCGTGGCGACGCCCAGCGCGTCGTCGACGATATAGGGACGCTTCTCGCCCGCGCCGATCGCCAGGATCATGCCCTGGGGCGGGTTGATGACCGCCTCGAACTGCTTGATCCCGAACATGCCCATGTTCGACAGGCTGGCGGTGCCGCCCTGATACTGCTCGGGCTTGAGCTTGTTGTCCTTGGCCAGCGCGCCCAGTTCCTTCATCTCGGTCGAGATTTTCGACAGCGCCTTGTTGGCGGCATCGCGGACGATCGGGGTGATGAGGCCGGTCGGCGTCGAGACCGCGACCGACACGTCGGCGCGATGATAGCTGACGAGTTCGTTGCCCAGGAAGGTGACGTTGCACTTGGGCGTCGCCTCCAGCGCCACGCCCAGCGCCTTGATGAGCATGTCGTTGACCGACAGCTTCACGCCGCGGCTCTCCAGCCCCTTGTTGAGCTCGCCGCGCAGCTTGAGCAGCGCATCGAGGCGGATGTCGAGCGTCAGATAGATGTGCGGGATCGTCTGCTTCGCCTCGGTCAGGCGGCGCGCGATCGTCTTGCGGATGTTCGAGAGCTTCGAAACCTCGTGCGGGATCGATTCGTCGTACCAGACCGCCTTGGTCTCGGGCGTCGGCGCGGCACCGGTCGAGGGGACGGCGGCGTCGGCCTTGGCCGCAGGCGCAGCTTCTGCCTTCGGCGCGACGGCGCCAGACTTGGCGCCCTCCAGGTCGGCCTTGACGATGCGGCCGTTGGGGCCGCTGCCGGTCACGCCGGACAGGTCGACCCCCTGCTCGGCGGCAAGGCGGCGGGCAAGCGGGCTCGCCTTCACGCGGCCGCTATCGTCGCTCTTGGCGGCGGGGGCCGGCGCGGGCGTCGGCACAGGGGCGCTTTCCGACTTTGCCTGCTTGGGCTCTTCCTTGGGCGCTTCGGCCTTGGAGGGGTCCTGCGTCGCGTCGGCCTTGGGCGCCTCGACCGAAGACGCGTCCTCGCCCTCTTCGGCGAGAATGGCGATGACGGTGCCGACCTTCACGCCGTCGGTGCCTTCGGCGACGGTGATCTTGGCGATCGTGCCTTCGTCCACGGCCTCGAATTCCATCGTCGCCTTGTCGGTCTCGATCTCGGCCATGATGTCGCCGGCCTTGACGACGTCACCTTCCTTGACGAGCCACTTGGCGAGGGTGCCCTCCTCCATCGTCGGCGAGAGTGCGGGCATCTTGAGTTCGATCGACATCGAGGGGATCCTGCCTTTTCCCTAGGGTTGCCGCCTCTTCGCCATCCGGCCGCGCGGGGTCAAGGGCAAGGGGCACGCATACGTATCTGTACGGCTCATCTTGCGCCCGAACGCGCGGGCGTCCACCTCTGGTTCAGACGGGGAGAGGATTGGCCGGCATGCGCACCTATCTGGTGGTGATCGACGAAAGTCCGGAGGCGGAGATCGCGATGCGCTTCGCCGCGCGGCGCGCAGTCAAGACGGGCGGATCGGTCGAGATCCTGGCGCTCGTCCCCTCGACGGAGTTCGTCCAGTGGGGCGGCGTGATGGCGACGATGGAGGAGGAAGCACGCCTCCATGCAGAGGCGCTGGTCGCGGGTGCGGCGGGTACGCTTCTGTCCGAATCGGGACTGAAGCCTTCGATCACCGTGCGCCAGGGCGACGGCCCCAAGATCGTGCGCGAGATGATCGCCGCCAATCCGGAGATCGCCGCACTCGTGCTGGGCGCGGCGGCGAGCGGCGCGCCAGGGCCGCTGGTCAGCCACTTTGCGGGCACCGATGCGGGCGCGCTGCCGGTACCGGTGATGATCATCCCCGGCAGCCTGGATCGTGACGGGATTGATCGCCTTAGTTGACAGGCAGGCGGCGGGGCGTCCCTATCGCACGATGCGCCACACACCCCTGATCTTCGCCGTGCCCGTCCTGATCGCGGCCGTCCCCGCCGCCGCGCAGGAGGCGCCGTCGCCGCAGCGGATGCGCGCCGACGTCGCCAAGATGGTGAGCTTCGGCACGCGCCATTCGGCTTCCACGACCACCGACCCCAAGCGCGGCATCGGCGCCGCGCGCAACTGGGTGGAGGCCGAGTTCAAGGCGATCGGCAAGGCGTGCGGCGGGTGCATCACCACCGAGCGGCTGGCGCGCAGCTTCACCGGCCCGCGCGCGCCGAACGGGGTCGAGATCGTCGACGTGCTCGGCATTCAGAAAGGCACTGAGCCCGGGCGCGTCGTCATCGTCATGGGCCATCTCGACAGCCGCAACTCCGACGTGATGGACGCCAGCGGCGAGGCGCCGGGCGCGAACGACGACGCCTCGGGCGTGGCGCTCGCGATCGAGGCGGCGCGCATCCTTTCGAAGAGCAAGCATCGCGCGACGATCATCTATGCCGCGCTGTCGGGTGAGGAGCAGGGCCTGTGGGGCGCGACCCTGCTTGCCGAGACCGCGAAGGCGCGCGGCTGGACGGTCGATGCGGTGCTCAACAACGACATCGTCGGCAACACCGTCGGCCAGGACGGCCGCCGCGTCACCGACCGCGTCCGCGTCTTTTCCGAAGGCATCCGCCAGGTCGAGACGATCGAGGAGGCCAAGAAGCGGCGCGGCGACGGCGGCGAGGACGACGGCCCCAGCCGCGCGCTCGCCAAGGCGATCGACGCGGTCGCCAAGGGGATGCCCGGCGCACTCGACGTGTTTGCGGTCCGCCGCCCCGACCGCTTCGGCCGCGGCGGCGACCATGAGGCGTTCCTGCGCCTCGGCTACCCGGCGGTCCGCTTCACCGTGGGGGTCGAGAATTACGACCAGCAGCACCAGAACCTGCGCACCGAGAATGGCCGCATCTATGGCGACACCATCGACAAGATGGACTTCGACTATGCTGCCAAGGTGACGGCGATCAACGTCGCGGTGCTGCGCCGGCTGGCCGACGCGCCCTCTGCCCCGACGGGGGTGAGCGTCGATGGCGCGCTGGGGGTCGATTCGGTGCTGAAATGGGCGGCGGTGCCGGGCGCGACGGGGTATCGCATCCACTGGCGCCGCAACGATGGCCAGGACTGGACCGACCATGCCGATGTCGGCGCAGACGCGACGGCGTTCACGGCGAAGGGGGTAATCGTCGACGACAACTTCTTCGGCGTCTCGGCACTGGCGGGTGGTGCGGAGAGCATCGTGACGTTTGCTGGCAGGGCGGCGCCCGCTCGCTAAATCTCGTCACCCCGGACTTGATCCGGGGTCCCGCTGCCTCTCGACGGTCAGAGAAAAAGCGGGATCCCGGATCAAGTCCGGGATGACGAAGGAAGAGAAGCGCTCCAGCCTTCGCGGGAGCACATGGCCTTACTCCGCGGCTTCGGCCTGCTCCTCGACGAACTCCGCTTCTGCCAGGAACCGCTCGGCATCGAGCGCGGCCATGCAGCCGGTGCCCGCCGCGGTCACCGCCTGGCGATAGACCTTGTCCATCACGTCGCCGCACGCGAACACGCCAGGGACGCTGGTGCGCGTCGATCCCGTCTCCACCGCGATATAGCCGTCCTCGTCGAGCGCGAGGTGCCCGCGGAACAGCTCGGTCGCGGGATGGTGGCCGATCGCGACGAAGCCGCCGTCGACGTCCAGCGTCGACAGCTCGCCCGTCACCGTGTCGCGCAGTTCCAGCGCGACCAGCCCCGCGGTGCCGCCGCCGTCGACGAATCGCTCGACCTCCTTGTTCCAGAGGACCGAGATCCGCTCGTTGGCGTGCAGCCGCGCCTGCAGGATCTTCTCGGCGCGCAGGCTATTGCGGCGGTGGATCAGCGTCACGTCGGGCGAATGGTTGGTGAGGTACAGCGCCTCCTCGACCGCGGTGTTGCCGCCGCCGATCACCGCCACCTTCTTGCCGCGATAGAAGAAGCCGTCGCAGGTCGCGCACGCGCTGACGCCCTTGCCCTTCAGCGACTCCTCGCTGTCGAGGCCCAGCCACTTGGCCTGTGCGCCCGTCGCGATCACCAGCACCTCGCCCTCATAGACGTCGCCGCCGTCGCCGATCAGGCGGAACGGGCGGCGGGTCAGGTCGACCTCGACGATGGTGTCGTACATCATCCGGGTACCGACATGCTCGGCCTGCGCCTGCATCTCGCCCATCAGCCAGGGGCCCTGCACGACCTCGCGAAAGCCGGGGTAATTCTCGACATCGGTGGTCGTCATCAGCTGACCGCCCGGCTGGATGCCCTGGACCACGATCGGCTCCATCCCCGCCCGCGCGCCATAGATCGCCGCCGAGAGCCCGGCGGGACCGGACCCTAGGATCAGCATGCGGGTCGAATGAGTCGTCATCGAAGGTACTTTCGTCGAGAAATCGGGATGCCCCGGCCTTACGATCCGGGGCGGTTTGCTGCAACATGGGGTCGCCGGACCGCCCGGACAAAGGAGTTTGGTTTGTGACCCTGATGCCGATCGTTTGCCTTCTCCTCGCGGCCGTCCAGACCGTGCCCGCCCCCGCGCCAGCGCCGACCCCGACCGTCGAGCCGCGGACAGAGCGGGTCGCGATCGACACCGACAAGGGCCGCTTCGTCGTCGCGGTGGAGACCGAGCGCGCGCCGATCACCGCCGCCAACTTCCTGAAATATGTCGATGAAAAGCGGCTGGACGGCATCACCTTCTACCGGACGGTCAAGGCGGGCGATAAGTTCGGCTTCGTCCAGTTCGGCGTCCAGAACGCGCCGGCGCGCGCGCTCCCGCCGATCAAGCACGAGCCGACGACGCAGACCGGCGTCAAACATGTCGACGGGGCGATCAGCGTCGCGCGGTTCGAGCCGGGCAGCGCACGCGGCGACTTCACGATCAGCGTCGGCGACCAGCCCAGCCTGGACGCCGATCCGTCGAAGCCGGGCGACAATCTCGGCTATGCCGCGTTCGGCCGCGTGGTCGAGGGGATGGACGTGATCTACACGATCCTCGACGCCCCGACGCAGCCCGGTGGCCACTTCCCGGGCCAGATGATCGCGGCGCCGATCAAGGTACTGAAAGCGACAAGACTCAAGTAAAGAGTTTACAGATTAACAAGGCTGAGGCCATGATCCGGCGACCGGAACACGTCAAAAAAGCACAGCAGCCATCGTGATGCTGAATGGCGGCGATTAGGCAGAGGGCACGCCAACGAAGCGAGACGTGCCATGACCTACCACCAAGCCGTTACCGATGCCGCCCGCACCATAGCCGCCGCCGGCGCGCCCTGGGCCGCGATCGAGCCCGAGGGCGTGGCGAGGATGCGCGCGCAGAACCGCTTCGCCACCGGCCTCGACATCGCGCGCTATACCGCCGGGATCATGCGCGCCGACATGGCCGCCTATGACGCCGACCCGGCCGCCTACACCCAGTCGCTCGGCTGCTGGCACGGGTTCATCGGTCAGCAGAAGCTGATCGCCATCAAGAAGCATTTCGGCACCACCAAGCGCCGTTACCTCTATCTCTCCGGCTGGATGATCGCGGCACTGCGCAGCGACTTCGGCCCGCTGCCCGACCAATCGATGCACGAGAAGACGAGCGTCCCCGCGCTGATCGAGGAGCTCTACACCTTCCTGCGCCAGGCCGATGCGCGCGAGCTCGGCGGCCTTTTCCGCGACCTCGACAAGGCGCGAGAGGCTGGGAACGAGGTCGAGGAAAAGCGCATCCTCAACGCGATCGACCATCACGAGACGCACATCGTGCCGATCATCGCCGACATCGATGCGGGCTTCGGCAATGCGGAGGCGACCTACCTCCTCGCCAAGAAGATGATCGAGGCGGGCGCCTGCGCGCTCCAGATCGAGAACCAGGTCTCGGACGAGAAGCAGTGCGGCCACCAGGACGGCAAGGTGACCGTGCCGCACGAGGACTTCCTCCAGAAGATCCGCGCGATCCGCTATGCCTTTCTCGAGCTCGGCGTCGATGACGGCATCATCGTCGCGCGCACCGACTCGCTGGGCGCGGGCCTCACCAAGCAGATCGCCTACTCGAAAGAGCCCGGCGACCTGGGCGACCAGTATAACCGCTTCCTCGATTGCGAGCCGGTCGATGCCGGGAGCCTGAATGGCGACGTCGTCATCAACCGCGACGGCCAGTTGATGCGGCCCAAGCGGCTGCCGTCGAACCTCTACCAGTTCCGCACCGGCACGGGTGAGGATCGCTGCGTCCTCGACTGCATCACCAGCCTCCAGAACGGCGCCGACCTGCTCTGGATCGAAACGGAGAAGCCGCACATCGAGCAGATCGCTGGCATGGTCGACCGCATCCGCGCCGTCGTGCCGGGCGCAAAGCTCGTCTACAACAATTCGCCCAGCTTCAACTGGACGCTCAACTTCCGCCAGCAGGTGTTCGACGCCTGGACCAAGGACGGGCGCGACGTCTCGGCCTATGACCGCGCGAAGCTGATGAGCGTCGATTATGACGGCAGCGAGCTGGCGGCGGAGGCCGACGAGCGCATCCGCACCTTCCAGCGCGATGCCGCGGCGCGGGCGGGCATCTTCCACCACCTTATCACGCTGCCGACCTATCACACCGCGGCGCTGTCGACCGACAATCTCGCGCGCGAATATTTCGGCGAGGCGGGGATGCTCGGCTACGTCAGGAACGTCCAGCGGCAGGAGATCCGCCAGGGCATCGCCTGTGTCCGCCACCAGAACATGGCCGGCTCCGACATCGGCGACGACCACAAGGACTATTTCGCGGGCGAGGCGGCGCTGAAGGCCGGCGGCACGCACAACACGATGAACCAGTTCGCGGCCTGACCGACTTCCTGGGGAGGAAGGCAGCCCGTCCCGTGCCAAACGGGGCGGGCTGTTTCGCGCGCTTGCCAGCCGCAGCCGGCAGCGTCACCGTGGCGGCATGACCCCCTGCCCAGCCACGCCGTCCTGACGTGGCGACCGTCGACATCCGCGGCCTGACCAAGCGTTTCGGCACCACCACGGTGCTGGAGCCCACCGACCTGTCGATCGCCGATGGTGAGTTCGCGGTGATCGTGGGGCCGTCGGGGTGCGGCAAGTCGACGCTGCTCAGGATGATCGCCGGGCTGGAGACGCCGAGCGCGGGCCGCGTGCTGATCGGCGGCGAGGATGTGACCGACGCCGCCCCCGCCGATCGCGGCTTGGCGATGGTATTCCAGTCCTATGCGCTCTACCCGCACCTGACCGTCGCGGAGAACATCGCCTTCCCCCTCAAGGTCGCGCGCCGGCCCCGCGCCGAGGTGCGCGACCGGGTGGCCGCGGTCGCCGAGACGCTGGAGCTCACCCCCCTTCTCGACCGCCGCCCTGCCGCGCTGTCGGGCGGGCAGCGCCAGCGGGTCTCGATTGCCCGCGCGATCGTGCGCGAGCCGCGCGTGCTGCTGCTCGACGAGCCGCTGTCGAACCTCGATGCGGAGCTGCGCGTGCGCATGCGGCACGAGTTCGCGCGGCTGCACGGACGGCTGGGCGCAACGATGATCTATGTGACTCACGACCAGCTCGAGGCGATGACGCTCGCCAATCGCATCGTCGTAATGGGCGCGGGCCGCGTCGAGCAGGTCGGCGCGCCGCTCGACCTCTATGCCCGGCCCGCCAGCCTGGCGGTGGCGCGGGCGATCGGGGCGCCGGGGATCAACCTCCTCCCCGCGACGATCGACGCGGTCGATGGCAGCGGGATCGTCCTGCGGCTGTCCGACGGGCAGATGCTGCGCAGCATTGCGCGAGCCGAAGGCGGGTCGGTAGGGGCGCCGGTGACGATCGGAATCCGCCCCGAGCATCTGGAGCCCGACAGCGACGGGCCCTTCGTCGGCGCGGTCGAATTGTTCGAGCGGCTCGGCCCGCTCTCCTTCGCGCATCTCGGCGCGGGGGACGGCGGGTCGCTTGTCGCACAGCTTCCCGGCGACCGCGCGGTCACGCTGGGCGAAAGGCTCCGCTTCGGCGCGCAACCGTTCCGCGTCCAGGTGTTCGACGCCGCAGGCGACGCCCTCCCCCGCTAACCCTTGACGCTGCCGCCCAGCAGCCCGCCGATGTAGAAGCGCTGGAGCGGCAGGAAGATGAGCAGCACCGGCAGCGTCGTCACCACCGACGCCGCCATCATCAGCTCGCCGTCCGCCGCATGCTCGCGCATGATCGCCGCGACCGCGACGGGCAGCGTATAGCGAGTCTGATCCGACAGGATGATGAGCGGCCAGAGGAAGTCGTTCCAGCTTCCCAGGAAAATGAACAGCGCCAGCGTGACCGTGATCGGCGCGATCAGCGGCAGGACGATGGAGACGAAGATCCGCCCCTCCCCCGCCCCGTCGATCCGCGCGGCGTCGAGCATCTCGTCGGGGATCGCCAGCACCGCCTGGCGCACGAACAGCACCGCGAACACGCCGGCCAGGCCGGGCAGGATGACGCCGGCGTAGCTGTTCACCAGCCCCAGTTCCTTGAACATCAGGAACAAGGGCAGCATCGCCACCTGCCCCGGCACCACCAACGCCGCGATCAATAGCTTGAGCAGCCGCTCGCGCCCGGTGAAGCGCAGCTTGGCGAAGGCATAGCCCGCGGGCACCGTCAGGATGAGCCCGAGCAAGGTCGCGAGCGCGGCGATGCCCAGGCTGTTGATGAGCGCCGGCACGATCCGATAGTCGAACCACGCCCCGTCGATCGCGCGGCGGACCAGCAGCTCGTAATAATTCTCCCAGCTCCACCGCTCGGGCCAGAAGGGCGGCGGCGCGTGGGAGGAGGCGCCGCGCGGCATGAACGACACCGTCACCATCCAGACGAGCGGCAGCAGCACGACTCCGGTAAGCGCCGCCGCCGCGCCGTTGACCGCCACCGCGCGGATCGTGCGCCGCTTCACAGCCATTGATACCGTCGCCCGACCCGCGTCTGGATCGCGGTCACGCCCAAGATCAGGACGAACAGGATCAGCGCGGTCGCCGATGCCTGACCCAGGTTCCACCAGCGGAACCCCTCGTCGAACATGAAGTAGAGGACGGTGACGGTGCTTTGTGCCGGCCCGCCCATCGTCATCACATAGGGTTCGGCGAACAGCTGGAGGAAGCCCGCGACGCTCATCACCGCGGCGAGCAGCAGCGTCGGCCCGATCGCCGGCAGCGTGACGTGGCGGAACCGCCCCCATCGCGACGCGCCGTCCAGCCGCGCCGCCTCCATCAGCTCGCCCGGCACGGCGGACAGCGCGGCGGTGAAGACGATCATGTTGTAGCCGAAGATCTTCCACGTGACGAACAGCAGGATCGCCGGGATCGACGCGCGCGGATCGCCCAGCCAGTCGACCGGCGGGATACCCACCATCCCCAGCGCATGGTTGATGATCCCGAACCGCGTGTTGAGCAGGAACCGCCACACGATCGCGGTCGCGACGACGCTGGTGACATAGGGCGCGAACAAGGCGACGCGCCACACCGGCTTCCACCGGACCGCCGCGTCGTTGAGCAGCAGCGCCGCGAACAGCGACGCACCGATCGCCATCGGCACGCCCAAGAGCGCGAACAGCGCGGTGTTGGCGAGCGCTCGCCAGAACAACGGCGTCCGGAACAGCTCGGCGAAATTGTCGAGCCCGACGAAGCGAAGATTGCCGCCGTCCGCCAGCGCATAGATACTGTAGTCGGTGAGCCCCAGCACTAGCGCCAGCGCGACCGGCAGCACCAGCATCGCCGCGATCGCCGCGAGGACGGGGCCGGCGAAGACCCAGGCGGCGCGTTCCTGCCGCGTCATGCGATCCGCCCCGCCTCGACCAGCGCGCGGCGC
Source organism: Sphingomonas sp. Y38-1Y (assembly GCF_032391395.1). Classification (NCBI taxonomy): domain Bacteria; kingdom Pseudomonadati; phylum Pseudomonadota; class Alphaproteobacteria; order Sphingomonadales; family Sphingomonadaceae; genus Sphingomonas; species Sphingomonas sp. Y38-1Y. The sequence continues at coordinate 1,566,031 of NZ_CP135916.1, read as the reverse complement.
TTGGCGAGGATGCGGTCGATCCGCGTGTCGATCGTCGTCAGCGCCTCGGCCACCGTCAGCTGCCCGCGCACCATCCGCTCGGCGACGAGCTGGACTTCGTTCTGGATGCGCTCCCACTCGACGACCTTGGGTGCGATCGCGGGTGCCTGCATCTGCTGGGCAAAGGGCTGGAGCAGCGGCGTCGCCATCTGTGGATCGGCCCAGGCGCTGGCGCGGGCGGGCAGATTGCCGATCAGCCGCTGGACGCGCAGCTCCGCGGGGGCGGAGGTCAGGTGGCGGACCAGCGCCCACGCCTCGGCTGGCCGCGGGGTAGCGGCGGCGACGCACAGGCTGTTGGCGACCATCGTCGCCGGCCCCGGCCCCATCGGTCCCGGCAATCGCGACAGGCCCCAGCGCTCGCGCGGCAGCTCGGCCTCCCGGCGGTGGAGATCGAGGAGCAAAGTCGGCCAGCTCGGCCAGATCGCGTAGCGTCCCTCGGCAAAGGCGGCGAAGGGATCCTGCACCTCGGTCGAGAGCGCGCGGGGCGCCATCCCCTCCTCGAACAGCGAGGCATAGAAGGCGAACGCTTCGGCCGCCTCCGGGGAGCGGAAATTGCCGCGCGTGTCGCGGTCGCGCAGCAGCACCGTGCCCGTCTGATAGAGCATCGAGAACAGCGTGTCGGGCCAGTTGAGCAGCGCGAGGATGACATACTCGTCCGGTCGCCGCGCCTTGAGCGCGCGCGCCATTGCCCGCCAGTTCGCCCAGTCTTCCGGCGGCGTCGCAAGCCCGATCTCGCCCAGGATGTCGCGCCGGAAATACTGGACCTGCGGCGCCGCCGACCACGGCACGGCAAAGTCGCGCGATCCCACCCGCGCAATCTCCAGCGAGGCGGGCATCATGTCCTCGATGAGCGTGGGCGACGGCACCGGCGCCACCGCGCCGACCATCGCGAACTCGCCCACCCAGCCCGACGGCAGCATGAACACGTCGGGCAGCACCCCGCCCGCGAACGCGGTCAGGAACTTCTCGTGCGCGGCGGTGCCGGGCAGCGACTGAACCTCGACCTCGATCCCGGTTGCGCGGGTGAAGTCGGGCATCAACAGCGGCGAGTAATCGCCCTCATAACCCGTCGCCCAGAAACGAAGCGGCCCGCCCGACCGCCGCCCGCCGCACCCGCCGAGTGCCAGCGCGGCCCCGCCGCCAAGCAGCGCACGCCGGTTCAGGGCGATCAAATCGGGCGTCCGAACAGGTCCATAAGACCAGGGTGGCAGGTCGCACATCGACGCGCCATAGCGATGTACGGAAACGTGCCGGAAACATTCCGTTCCCGGCACGTTCCTGACTTCGGCCCGACCTGCGCAACGCATGGCGGCCGCAAAGGGGAACCATCAGATGGCGTTCGGCACTTCAACGCGCGGCGGACTACTCGCCGGCGCAGCACTGCTCCTGTGGGCGCCCGCCGCCTTCGCCCAGGAAACGCCGCCCTCGCCCGAAACCACGCCGGCCGCGCCCGCCGCCGACGACATCGTCGTCACCGGATCGCGCATCGCCCGTCCCGATTATGCCGCACCCAATCCAATCGTCTCGCTCGACGCCGCGACGCTCGAGCGGTCGGGCAACACCAACGTCACCACCTTCCTCCAGCGCGTGCCGGCGCTCACCAACTCGCTCGACAGCACGCGGACCGCCGGACGCAATCAGGCGGACGGCAGCTTCGGTCAGGTCGGACTCAATCTTCTCGACCTGCGCGGGCTTGGCACCGCGCGCACGCTCGTTCTCGTCAACGGACGGCGGCATGTCGCCGCGCAGCCGGACACGGCGGCGGTCGACATCAACGCCATCCCCGTCGACCTGATCGACCGGGTCGACGTGCTGACTGGCGGCGCGTCGGCGATCTATGGCGCGGACGGCGTCTCGGGTGTCGTCAACTTCATCCTCAAGCGCGACTTCGACGGGATCGCCGCGCGCGGCCAGGTGGGCATCTCGGAGCGCGGCGACGCCGGCAACCGCTTCGCATCGATCGTCGCGGGCCGCAACTTCGCCGGCGGCAAAGCCAATCTGACGGTCGCTTACGAGTTCAACGAGGACGATCCCCTCTCGAACGACGACCGCGATTATCTGGCGCTGGCGCAGCGGCAGTTCTTCGTCAACGCCAACGACTTCGATCCGGCGCGGCCCGGTAGCTATCAGAAGGTGCCGGTGCGCGACCTTCGCTACCCCTATGGCTCGAACCAGGGCTACATCGTCATCGGCGACCGCGTGTTCCGCGGCGACGGCGCGCTCTATACGCCGGGCGCGCTGCTGGTGAACGACGGCTACTCGGTCGGCGGCGACGACACGCCGGTCGCGGGCTATATCGGCGACATCCTGCCCGCGACGCGCCGCCACGCGGTCAACATCCTCTCCCGCTACGAGGCGTCGGACGCGTTCCAGATCAACCTGGAGGGCAAGTTCGTCGAGACGACGGTGACGAGCTTCAGCGGCTTCGGCGGCAATTATCCGGCGACGATCGCGCTCGACAATCCGTTCATCCCCGCCTCGATCCTTCAGGCGGCGCAGGCCGAGGGCCTCACCTCGATCGACGTCAGCCGCAACAATTTCGACATCCCCCGCCGCGGCGAGACCGATCGCCGCCGCACCTGGCGCGGCGTCGCCAGCGTGACCGGCCGGCTGTCGGATCACGCACGCTACGACGTCAGCTATACTTATGGCCAGACCGACGTGCGGGCGATCAAACGCAACGATCGCCTGGCCGACCGCTTCACCGCCGCCCTCGATGCGGTGCGCGATCCGGCCACGGGCCGTGCGGTCTGTCGCTCGACCGCCGCGCGGGCGGACGGCTGCGTGCCGGTCAACCTGTTCGGCGGCACCACCGTCGATCCGGCTTCCTATGCCTATTACCTCAGCGATCCGGCGAGCGATGCGCGCATCACCCAGTCGGTCGCCAACGCCACGCTGACCGGCGATTTCGGCGCCTTTTTCGCGCTGCCCGGCGGCCCCGTGCAGTTCGCGGTCGGCGGCGAGTACCGGCGCGAGACCAGCCGCTTCCGGCCGGCGCAGGCGCTCGTCGACAATCGCTTCTACCAGTATGACGAGTACATCATCCCGACGCCGTCCGACGGTTCGTTCGACGTCAGCGAGGCGTTCGGCGAGTTGAACGTACCGCTGCTCGCCGACGCGCCGTTCGCGTCGATCTTGTCGTTCGGCGCGGCGGGCCGCATCTCGGACTATTCGACGATCGGGACGGCGCGCGCCTATCAGTTCAACGGCATCTGGGCGCCGGTCAGGGACATCAGCTTCCGCGCCTCCTATGGCCGGTCGGTCCGCGCGCCCAACATCGGCGAGATCTTTCAGCCGCGCACCGGCACCAGCAACTTCTTCTCCGACCCGTGCTACCTCGGCAATCGGGGTAATGGGACCGAGTTCCGCGCCGCCAATTGCCAGGCGCTCATCAGCTCACTGGGCGGCAACAACGCCGCCTTCACCGCCGCCAACAACCCCAATGCGACGATCTTCATCCCCGGCACCCAATCGGGCAATCCGGATCTGAGGGCTGAGACGGCGACGACCTGGACCGCGGGCGTGGTGCTGCGTCCGCGCTTCGTCCCCGGCCTGTCGATCGCGGTCGACTGGTACGACATCGACCTTCGCGACGCGATCAACACGCCCGATGCGAACGTCGTGGCCGAGCTGTGCGTCGACCAGCCCGACCTCGACAACGCGTTCTGTCGGTCGATCAGCCGTCAGCGCGGCACGGGGTTCATCGACGGCTATACCGTCCAGCCGCAGAACGTCGCCGCGTTCCGCACCCGCGGGCTGGAGTTCAACGCCGCCTATGCGTTCGAGGCGGGGGCGATGGGCCGCTTCGACCTGCGCCTGATCGGCGGCTATCTCGACCGGCTGGAGCGGATCGCGACGCCGGGCGCAGCGATCGAGAACCAGGTCGACACGATCTTCCGCCCGCAGTGGAACGCCGCCTTCTCGCCCACCTGGACGATGGATGCGGTGACGCTGAGCTACAATCTGCGCTGGCAGAACGGCGTCCGACGCTTCACGCGGCAGGAGACCGACGGCGCGGCGAGCTATGTCGATCCGCGCTACTTCCGCTACAAGGATCTGTGGCAGCACGACGTGCGCGTCGAGGTCGCGGTCGAGCCGAACTTCGCGCTCTATGGCGGCGTCAACAACCTGGCCGACCAGAAGCCCGACATCGGCTTCGAGACCAACGTGCCGATCTCGCCGATCGGGCGCTTCTTCTACATGGGCGCGAAGGTGAATCTCGACCGGCGGTAATCCTTGCACCCCGGCGAAGGCCGGGGTTCAGGTGGGAGACGTTCGTCACCGGGCGCAGCGCTCATTTCGGAAGCCTACCAACTGGACCCCGGCCTTCGCCGGGGAACAGAGCAGGATACGGAGCAAGCGCTTGCCCGTCGCAGCTTCAACGAACATAGCTCGGGCATGCAGCCCATCAGCGAACTCTTCGCGGCCGATCCGCCGCTTGCCGCCTATGACGTCGTCGTCCCGTGCTACAACCGCGCGCACAGCGTCGCCGACGCGGTCGAGAGCGTGCTCGCGCAGGACCCCGCCCCCGCGCGCGTCATCATCGTCGATGACGGATCGTCGGACGACAGCGCCGCCGTCATCGCCGCCCTCGAACGCCAGTATCCGGACCGGGTCGAGGCGGTGCTGCTGCCGCGCAACGGCGGCGCCTCGAACGCGCGGAACGCCGGTGCGGCGCGGGCGCGGTCGGACTGGATCGCCTTTCTCGACAGCGACGACCTGTGGCTGCCGGGTGCCGCCCGCGCGCTGCTGAGCGCCGCGGCGTCGACCACCACAGACATCGTCGTCGGCCATTTCGCGCGGGTCGAGGCCGACGGCATCGCCCAGGCGCCGGAGTGCCATTGGGACGGCGGCTGCATTCGCACCGCGCTGGCGAGCGGCGGCGTGATCGGGCCGAGCTGGGCAATCGTCCGGCGCACCGCGGTGTTCGCGGTCAACGGCTTCGACCCCAGCTTTCGAAACTGCAACGACTGGGACTTCTACACCCGCGTCGCGGCGGCCGGCGGCCGGTTCACCCGGATCGAGGCGGTGGTCGCGCTTTATCGCACGGTGGCCGGCGACCGGCTGGTCAACGACAGCGCGGCCGGCGCGATCAACGCGCAGCGCGTCCTCGCCCACCCCTATTTCGCGGACGCCTGACCCACCGCCGTTGCGGCGAGGCCGCGGACGTCGACCCGCGCCTTCAGCCGCGCGGCGAGCAGCGCGGTGCCGCTGACCTTGCGCTGGACGAACAAGGTTTCGGCATCGGGCACGTGCCAGGTCGCGCGATCGGCGGCGAGCGTCCGCGCCTCTTCGCGCACCACCGGTACGAACGCACGGTCGCCGAAGTCGAACGACCCCGGCCGGTTGAGCGAGGCGTCGATCGCCTCGATGATCCGGTTGACCGAGGACCGGTGCGCGGCGACGGCGCCCTCACCCAGAAACCCCGTCTCGACCGCGATATCGCGAATGCGATCGAGGTCGCGGGCCAACCCCGCCGCGATCAGCCGACGATAGGCGTCCGCCGTCTCCGCCGGCACTTCCCGCGCCGCGCCGAAGTCCAGGAGGACCAGCGCGCCCGTCTCCGGCTGCCAGCGGTAATTTGCGAAATTGGGATCGGTCTGCATCGTCCCGAACGCGAACAGCTCCCGCAGCACCAGCGTGATGAGCGACGTCATCGCCCGATCGCGCGTCGCCTGATCGGCGTCGGCGAGCGTCTCGATCGGCCGTCCCTCGACGAAGCTCATCGCGAGCACGCGCGGCGTCGTCAGCGTGGGTTCGAGCGCGGGCACGACATATCGCGCGTCGCCGGCCAGCCGCTGGCCATAGAGGCGCATCTGCTCGCCCTCACGCACATAGTCCGCTTCTTCCGCCAATTGCCGCTTGGCGGCGGCGAGCAGGGGTGAGAGGTCGAGGCCTGCGGGCAGCAGGCCGGAGACGCGCAGCAGCGCCGCGACATTGTCGACATCGGCGTCGATGCTTTCGGCGACGCCCGGATACTGGACCTTGATCGCGAGCACGCGGCCATCGGGCAGCGTCGCTCGATGGACCTGTCCGATCGACGCCGCCGCCATCGGCGCCGCCTCGAAATGGCGGAAGCGGCGGCGCCAGTCGGCGCCCCATTGGGCGCGTAGCACGGCGTCGAGCTGCGCCGGCGGCATCCGGTATGCCTGGTCGCGAACCCGCGCGAGGATGCTCGACAGTTCGGGCGGGAGCAGATCGCCCGCGTCCATCGAGATCATCTGCCCCAGCTTCATCGCCGCACCGCGAAGGTGCGACAGCCGGTCGGCGACACGCGCGGCGTTCGCGGGAGTGAGGATCAGGTCGCCGAGCTTCGGCCGCTCCCCACTCGCCAACCGCCGCGCGCCTTCGGCCAGCACGCCGCCGGCGACGCCGCCCGCCAGCCGACCGAACCCGCCCAGTCGGGCCAGCCGCCCGCTCGGCACCGCGCGATGCCGCGCATTCTCTTCATGAGCCATGCGGCAACAGCGAAGCGCGACCCGATGCGGTTCCGCAGCCAAGGCCAAGGAAGGTATTCCTCAGCGCCCTACCATGGCTTTCGCGACCTGAGGCGCTATAGCTATCCGGAACAACATAGCGGGGAGGATGGCGATGGCAGACGGGATCGAACGGCGCACGATGCTCGCACTCGGCGCCGCGGCGGGGGCGATGCCGGCATTGGCGGAGGCAGCCCAGACGATGAACGACTATCCCACCCCCGGCCTCGAATTCGTGTTCCAGGCGGATGTCGAGCTCGGCCCGATCGAGGAACTGGGCACGATCGACGGCATCCGCCGCCGCATCGTTCCGATCGTCGGCGGCACCGTCAAAGGCCCGCGGCTCAACGGCCGGGTGATGCCGGGCGGGGCCGACTGGCAGGGCATCCGCGCCGGCGACGGCCTGACCCGCGTGTTCGCGCATTACTGGCTGAAGGCGGACGACGGCCAGGCGATCTCCGTCCAGAACAGCGGCCTGCGCCGTGCGCCGCCCGCGGTCATGCAGCGCATGATGGCGGGCGAGATCGTGCCGCCCGGCGCCTATTACTTCCGCGCCTGCCCGAGTTTCGAGGTCGGTGACGGGCCGCATCGCTGGCTCAATGAAACGGTCTTCATCTGCGTCGGCGCGCGCCTGCCCAACAAGGCGATCGTCCGCGTCTATGCCGTGACCTGAGCGCGCTTGCAGCGGGGCGGTCTCGCGGCAATAACCGGCGGCAAAGGGGAAAAATCCGGATGTCGTTTCGTTCGCTCGCCTGCCTTGCCGCCCTCGCCGTTGCCGCGCCGCTCGCCGCGCAGGACAAGCCTGATGCCAAGGCGGATGTCGCCGCCGATGCGACGATTCCGGCGCCCATCCGCTCGATCACCCGGCACAGCGGCACCTTCGGCGGCACGCGCATCGCCTATCGTGCGATCGCGGGCGACACGTACCTCAAGGACAAGGACGGCAAGCCGCTCGCCTCAATCACTTCGTACAGCTACATCAAGGAAGGGCCCGTCGACCCGAACCGCCCCGTCACCTTCCTGTGGAACGGCGGGCCGGGATCGGGATCGCTCTGGCTCCAGATGGGCGCGTTCGGGCCGAAGCGGGTCGTCATCCCGTCGGATGCGCGCGACGACGGCGCCCCGCCCTATCCGATCGTCGACAACACCGAATCGCTGCTCGACGTCACCGACATCGTCTTCATCGACCCCGTCGGCACCGGTTTCAGCCGCGCGCTCGGCAAGACCGATCCCAAGGATTACTGGGGCGTCACCAAGGATGCCAAGTCGATGGCGGCGTTCATCCGCCTGTGGTTGAACGAGAATGGCCGCTGGAACGCGCCCAAGTTCATCGGCGGCGAAAGCTATGGCACCACGCGTTCGGCCGCGGTCATCAAGGAGCTGGAGGGGTCGTACACCGACGTCGCAATCAACGGGATCATCCTGATCTCCTCGATTCTCGACTTCAGCCAGGCCGCCGACACGCCGGGCAACGAGCTCGGCTACGTCACCAATCTCCCATCGATGGCGGCGACCGCCTGGTTCCACGACAAGGTGCAGAACAAGCCCGCGACGGTCGAGGCGTTCGTCGAGGAAGCGCGCCAGTTCGCGATCGGCCCCTATGCCGCCGCCTTGCTCAAGGGCAATTCGCTGAGCGCGCAGGAGCGTCAGGCGATCCTGCCGCAACTGTCGCGCTTCACCGGCGTCAGCCAGGCGTACCTCGCGAACGCTGACCTGCGCCTCTCGCCCAGCCGCTTCTACAAGGAGCTGCTGCGCGATCGCGGGCTGGTGATCGGCCGGCTCGACACGCGCTATACCGGCCGCGACTATGACAATGCAGGCGAGACCCCCGACAACGATCCCAGCTTCTACGCGATCGACGGCGCATACACCGCGGCGATGAACCAGTGGTCGCGCGAGGGGCTGAAATACTCGCCCGACCTCACCTATTCCTCGATCGGCGGGGTGCGCGACTGGGACTGGAACATCGGTGAAGGGCCGCGCGGCGGCTCCGGCTATCTCAACGTCGCGCCGTTCATCGGCACCGCGATGCGCGAGAATTCGGGCCTGCGCGTGTTCGTGGGCCAGGGCTATTACGATTTCGCGACGCCCTTTTTCGGCGCCGAATACTCGCTCAACCGCACCGGCATCCCCACGGATGGGCGGATCGTCTGGCAATATTACCACGCTGGCCACATGATGTACGTGCGTGAGGACGACCTGAAGAAATTGTCGAGCGATATTCGCGCCTTCATCCGCGCAAGGTGACATAGCGGACGAAGGGCCGCGCCGCGGGGGCGTGCGGCGCGTTCTCGCCCGCATGACGCCTCCGCATCGCCGCTCGCTCATCGCGCTCGATGCGCTCAATGCCGTGCTCGCCGACGTGCGCGACGGGCTCGGTCCCTATCTTGCCATCTACCTCGTCGCCGTCCGCGGGCCGTCGCATGGCTGGTCGGAGGCGAGCGCGGGTGCGGTGATGACGATCGCGGGGATTGCCGGGCTGATCGCCCAGGCACCCGCCGGCGGCCTGGTCGACCGCGTCCATGCCAAGCGCGCGCTGCTGATCGCCGCGGCGGTCGCGGTCACGCTGTCGGCCGTGTCGCTGCCGCTGGTCGAGGGGTTCGCGCTCGTCACCATCGGCCAGTCGATCGCCGCGATCGCCGCCGCCGTGTTCGCCCCCGCCATCGCCGCGATCTCGCTCGGAATCGTCGGGCCGAAACTGTTCACCCGCCGCATCGGCCGCAACGAAGCGTTCAACCATGCCGGCAACGCGGTGTCGGCAGGCCTCGCCGGCGTGCTCGCCTTCAGCTTCGGGCCGCAAGTGGTGTTCTGGCTGATGGCGCTGTTCGCGCTGCTCAGCATCGGCGCGACGCTGATAATCGATCCCAAGGCGATCGATCACCGTGTGGCGCGCGGGATGGGCGAGGCAAAGGACGAACGGCCGCCGCAATCACTGTGGCAGACGCTGCGCAGCCACCCCGCGATCGCCGCCTTTGCCGGCGCCTGCTTCCTGTTCCACCTGTCCAACGCCGCGATGCTGCCGACGGTCGGCCAGCAACTCGCGCGGATCGTCGGCAGCGGCAGTGCGACGTCGCTTATCGCCGCGTGCATCGTCGGGGCACAGGTGGTGATGATCCCGGTCGCGCTGATCGTCGGCGCGCGGACGGATCGCTGGGGCCGCAAGCCGCTGTTTCTTGCCGCGTTCGCGATGCTGACGCTGCGCGGCCTGCTCTATCCGCTCTTCGATGCGCCCGCCTGGCTGCTCGGCGTGCAGCTGCTCGACGGGATCGGTGCCGGCATCTTCGGGGCGTTGTTCCCGATCATCATCGCCGACCTCACCCGCGGCACCGGCCGCTTCAACGTCGCGCAAGGGGCCGTCGCCACCGTACAGGGCCTAGGCGGCGCGCTCAGCACCAGCCTGGCCGGCGCGATCGTCGTGTGGGCGGGCTTCGGCGCCGCCTTCGTCACGCTGGCGGCAGTGGCGGCGATCGGCCTCGTCTTCTTCGCCATCGCCATCCCGGAGACGCGCGGCCGGCTGTCGCCCGCATGAACCGCGCGTTCAGCCACGCGTTCTCTCCCGCGGCCTAGGCTTCACTGGCAACAATCAGGGAGTGGTTCGATGCGTGGACTGGCGATCGCGGCACTGGCGATCATGGGCGCGGCGGCGCCGCTGGCGGCTCAGCCAGGCTGGACCGGCACCTATGTCTTCGATGCCGATCTCGGCCGCGACGCGCTGGGCAAGGGCATCTCCATCGGCGTCGAGCATCGTCTGGTACTCGGCGGCCGCGGCGGCTGCCGATTGACGGCGCAGGGCTATCAGTCGAACGAGGATATCCGCTGCACCGCCGTCCCGACGCGCGGCGGCATGCGGATCACGTTCAAGAGCTATGCCGACGGCAGCATCAAGAACCAGTATGGCGTCACCCGCTATCAGCCCGGCGCCACCCTCTTCACGCTGACCCGCGGCCCGCGCGGCGTGGTGACGAGCTGGGGCGCGTACGAGCCCGACGGGATCAAGGGAAAGACCGGCACCTATTTCCGCAAGGGCTGACGGCATGCAGCGGCTGATGCTCGGGCCACGCGGCGGCATCCCCAACAATCCGGCGCTGCCGGTCCGCCTCTATCGCGCCGCGCTGCACGATCCCGACCTCGCCTCAGCGTTCGAGGCGCGGTTCGGGACGAACGGATGGCCGCCGGCATGGCGGGACGGCGTGTTCGACTATCATCATTACCATTCGACCGCGCACGAGGTGCTCGGCTGCTACGCCGGCCGTGCGACGCTAACGGTCGGCGGGCCGGGCGGCGAAGCGATCGACATCGCGGCCGGCGATGCGATCCTGCTGCCCGCCGGCACCGGCCACAAATGCGAGCGCGCGAGCGACGACTTCGCCATCGTCGGCGCCTATCCTGCGGGACAGGACTGGGACATCGTCACCGAGGCGGCCGACGACGCGATCCGCGCGCGCATCGCCGCCGTGCCCGGACCCGAGCGCGATCCGGTGAGCGGCGCGCCCTTCTAGAACTCGCGGATCAGCCGCAGTCCGGCCACCGGCCGCGCCTTCGCGCCGCGCTGCTTGTCGACGCCCGCACCCGCCTGGATCGCGACCTTCTTCGCCAGCGACCCATGATATTGCGGCATCGCCAGCACGCCGCCGTCCTGACCCGATTTGTAGTTGAGCTCGAGGCCCGCAACCTTGTCCTCGGCAATGTGATAGAAGGTCGAGTGGTTGACGAGCAGGCCCGCCTCGCTCTCGGGCTGCCCGACGCGGACGTCGCCGACACCGACCATCGTCATCGTGCTCAGCTTCTCGCTGTGGCGCCGCCCGATCATGTAGAGCACGGCATGCGACGCGCTGTCGTCGTGCCGGTCATAGATGCCGAGATACTGGACGCCGTGCGCGATCCGGCCATTGTCCATCGTCCCGAACGTCTTCTGCAAACCCAGCTTGAGCTCGGTCAGGCGCGCGTTTTCGAACGGCAGCTCGAACTCGATCGCGAACCCGTCGGTGACCGCATATTCGATCTCCGGCGCCCATTCGACGACCCGCGACTGACCCGACAGCGGCGTGGTGGCGAGCGCGTTGATCTCCAGCTCGCCCTTCTTGGCGCCGAGCGGCCGGATCATGTCGAACACCATCGGTTCTGGAATGTCCGGATAGTCGGCGGCTGCCGCGGGCATGGCGGCGGCGATCGTCACGGCGGCGGCCGCGGCGGTCAGGATACGCATCACAGAACCTCTTCGTTGGGGCGGTGCTCAGGCCGCGACGGCCACCTCGTACTTCGCCGTCGTCTTGGCCGCGACCTCATCGGCGGTGACGCCTGCGGCAAGCTCGATCAGGCGGAACGGGCTGTCGTGATCCACGCGCTGGAACACGGCCAGGTCGGTGACGATCATGTCGACGACGTTCTTGCCCGTCAGCGGCAGCGTGCAAGCGGGAATGAACTTGGGGCTGCCGTCCTTGGCGTTGTGCTCCATGACGACGATGATCTTCTTGACCCCGGCGACCAGGTCCATCGCGCCGCCCATGCCCTTGATCATCTTGCCGGGGATCATCCAGTTGGCGATATCGCCGCCCTCGCTGATCTCCATCGCGCCCAGAACGGTCAGGTCGATATGCCCGCCGCGGATCATGGCAAAGCTGTCGGCCGAGCTGAAATAGACCGAGTGCGGCAGCTCGCTGATCGTCTGCTTGCCCGCGTTGATGAGGTCGGGATCCTCCTCGCCCTCGAACGGGAACGGCCCGATACCGAGCATCCCGTTCTCCGACTGGAGCGTCACGGTGACGCCGTCGGGAATGTGGTTGGCGACCAGCGTCGGGATTCCGATGCCCAGATTGACGTAGAAGCCGTCGCGAAGCTCGCGCGCGGCGCGCGCCGCCATGTCGTCGCGGGTCCAGGCCATCAGTTCAGCTTCCCTTCTTGTATGGTCTCGATGTCGCCAAGCTGGTCGCGCAGCTCCGAAAAATTGCCGTTGACGATCGCCTGAAGCGCCTCGTCCTCGTCCAGCTCCCAGGTCTGCGCGTAGGCGCGTGCGGCGTGCCGAATCGTGTCCGCCATCAGATAGCCGAACACTTCCGGGTCCTGGAGCACCGCCGCGTTGATCCAGACGCTGCTGCCCGCCCCGTCCGTGACCCAGATCCGCGCCACCTCGGACGACGCGTCGGTCAGCGTGTCGCCATTCTCCAGCTTGATCGCATGCTTGGGCTCGTTCACGACTCCGGGCTCCAGCGCTTGTCGGCGGGAAACAGGTCGTCGAAGCCCGCGCCCTCCCAGCCGCCATAGAGCGCATTGGGGATCAGGAACCAGCCATTGCCCCAGAGCGGCGTCAGCGCCGGGCTCTGCGCCAGTGCGCGGCGGGCGGGCGTCGACAGCGACTTGTCGTTGAAGGCGTCGGCGAAGTCGCCGAGATTGTCGCCCGCCATCGCGATCACGCAATAGCGCGCGGCGACGGCGGCGCGGCGCGGATCCTTGGCCGAGCCGGGCGCGACATCGCCCTTGAGGAGCAGCGTGTCGCCCGGCACCGAGCCCGCGATCCCGACAGAGGCGAGCGCCGCAGCGGTGGGCGCTGCCGCCGCACGATCGCGGTTGGAGTTGAACACGACGGTCACGCCGGCCGCGCGGATCGCGGCGATCGCGTCGACGACGCCGGGCACCGCCTCGACCTTGGTCGCGCCGTTCCGTTCCCACTTTGCCCAGCGTGCGGGGTCGAAGGGCGGGTCGCCGCGCACCGCGCTGTCGTAATTGGCGCCGGTGTTGAGCAGCACCGTCTCGTCGATGTCGTAGATGACCGCGCGCGGCTTTGCCCCGCATGTCTCGAAGCGCGGCGCCGCGGGCGTCGATCCGGACGCCAGCACCACGCTCGTCGCCGGTCCCTTGGCGTGCGCGGCGACAAAGGTCGCCATCGCCCGATGCGCCTGGGCCGACAGCACCGCCGCCTCACCCGAGCCGAGCTGCCAGCGATAATGACGCCCCGGTTGGGCGGGCGCCGCCTGGCTCGCGGCGGGCGGCGGCGTCGCCGCGCACCCGGCGAGCATGCCGGCGACGATCAGGGCACCGATCCGGATCACGCCGCCTCGCGGCTCCGCACCGTGCGGAACTCGATCTTCTTGTCGTACGGGGCACCGACGATCATCCGCTTCACATAGATGCCGGGCAGATGGATCGCGTCGGGATCGAGGCTGCCGACCGGCACCACTTCCTCGACCTCGGCGACGCAGATATTGGCGGCGGTCGCCATCGGCTGATTGAAGTTGCGCGCGGTCTTGCGAAAGATGAGGTTGCCCATCTCGTCCGCCTTCCACCCCTTGATGATCGACAGGTCGGCGCGGATGCCGCGCTCGAGGATGTACTCCTCGCCGTCGAAGACCTTCACTTCCTTGCCCTGGGCCACCTTCGTGCCGACGCCGGTCTTGGTATAGAAACCGGGAATGCCCGCCCCGCCCGCGCGGCAACGCTCGGCGAGCGTCCCCTGCGGGCAAAACTCGACATCCAGCTCGCCGGCGAGATACTGCCGCTCGAACTCCTTGTTCTCGCCGACATAGGACGAGATCATCTTCTTGACCTGGCGCGTGCGGAGAAGCTTGCCGAGGCCCTCGTTGTCGATGCCCGCATTGTTGCTGGCGATCGTCAGATCCTTGACGCCGTGGTCGCGGATCGCGTCGATCAGCCGCTCGGGAATGCCGCACAGGCCAAACCCGCCGGCACAGATCGTCATGCCGTCATGGAGCAGGCCGTCCAATGCGGCGGCGGCATCGGGATAGAGCTTCTGCATCGGCGGGGTCCTCGGGCTGGTCGGGGCGTCGGGCGGGTGACTACAAAGCCGGGCGGGCGGACGCAATCGCGGATGATTGCCGTGCGCGTGCCGCCGCGCTCTAAACGGCGGCGATGGTCACCGATTCGCTCGCCTCCGCTTTGTCCCTCGCCCGCGGCGGCGACCTCGTCGGCGCAAAGGCGATGCTCGGGCGGATCGTGGCAGAGCCCGGCGCCGATGCCGATGGCTGGACGATGCTCGCCGGGATCGAGGCGCGGCTGGGCGATGCCGCAGGCGAGAAGGCGGCGCTCTCCGCCGCGCTGGCGCTCAGCCCCCGCCACCTGCCCGCATTGCTGGCGCGCGCGGCGTCGGCGCGGCGCGCGGGCGACGATCGCACCGCGGTCCGCTTCTATCGCACCGCCTTCAACGCCGCCGCGCATACGCCGCCACACGCCTCGCTGCACCCGGCGCTGGAGGAGGCGCAGCGCTTCACCGCCGACGCGTCGCGCCGCTTCGCGGAGACGATGGAGGCGACGCTGACCGATGCGGGCCTGACCGCCGGCAACGTGCCGCCGCGCGTCGGCGAGGCGATCGAGCTGCTGCTCGGCCGGCGTGAGCTCCATGTGCAACAGCCGTCGATGTTCTATTATCCCGGCCTCGCCCAACGCGCCTTCTTCGAGCGCGCCGAGTTCGACTGGGCGCCGCGCGTGGAGGCGGCAACCGCGGCGATCCGCGACGAGCTGATGGCGCTCCTCGCCGATGGCGAGCCGTTCGCGCCCTATGTCGCGTCGACGCCGGACCAGCCCGCGCCCGCCAACCACCTGCTCGACGATCCCGCCTGGGGCGCGGTGCACCTGTTCGAGGGTGGGCAGCCCCATCCGGTGCATGCCGACCAATGTCCGGCGACGATGGCGGCACTGACACAGGCACCGCAGCCGGCGATCGGAACACGGTCACCGATGGCGCTGTTCTCGCGGCTCCGCCCCGGTACGCACATCCGCCCGCATCACGGCGTCTTCAACACGCGCCTGATCTGCCACCTGCCGCTGATCGTGCCGCCCGGCTGCGGCATTCGCGTCGGCGCCGACACGCGCGAGTGGCGCGAGGGCGAGCTCCTGATCTTCGACGACAGCTTCGAGCACGAAGCATGGAACCGCGGCACCAGCGACCGCGTGGTCCTGTTGTTCGAGGTCTGGCGACCCGACATCGGCGAAGACGAGCGCGCGGCGATCACCGCGCTGCTCGGCGCGGTCGAGGCGCACGGCATCGTTGCTGACGACGCCTGACGCCTTAACCACGCATCAACGCTGCTGGGTTAGCGAAGGGCGACATGGTCGACGGCTTCTCCATCCTCCTGACCCACGGGCTGATGCTGCTTGCGGCCTGGCGCCTGCTGTCGCGCGACGATCTCGACCGGGAGGGCGGGCCTGCGCGCAAGGGTTTTCTGCGGCGCGATCCGTGAGCAAGCCGGGCGAGCTTCGCGCCCTCACCAGCGCGCGCGGGATCGCCGCGTGGCTGGTCGTCTTCTATCATATCCGGGAGTCGCTGCCGCCCGTCCCCGCGCCGGTCATGGCGGTGCTGGACCATGGCTATCTGGCGGTCGACTTCTTCTTCGTCCTCTCGGGCTTCGTCATCGCGCTCGCGTGGCGGGATCGCGTCCGCGCGAGCGGCTGGGCAGCGGTGCCGGGCTTCCTCCGCCGCCGCTTTGCCCGCGTGTGGCCGCTCCACGCGGTCGTGCTGACGGGCGGGGTCGTGCTGGCGCTGTTGCTCTGGGCGACGGGCCGACATGACGAGACCGAGTTTCCGTTCGCCGAGCTGCCGCTCCACTTCCTGCTCATCCAGAATTGGGGCTTCACCTCAGCGCTCGCCTGGAACGATCCCGCCTGGTCGATCTCCGCAGAGTTCGCTGCCTATCTGGTCTTTCCCGCCATCGTTCTGGCGATACCGGCGCGGCGGCTGCCATCGGTCGCGCTGATCGGCGCAATCGCGGCGCTGATCGCCGCGCTCGCCGGCTATTTCGCACTGAGCGGCACCACCGACCTCGGCCACGACATCGCGCGACATGGCGTGATCCGCTGCCTTGCCGGCTTCTCGATCGGGATGCTGGTCCATGCGCTCTGGTCGCGCCGCCTTTCAGGCGCCGCGCCGATCGCCATTGCCGTGGCCACCGCCGCAACGATCGCCTGGAGCATCGGCTGGCTCCCTCAGACCGCGGCGATCCCGACGGTCTTCGCGAGCCTTCTGCTCGCGCTCGCGACCACCGACCCGCGATCGCTCGGCCATCCGATCCTCCACCGTCTCGGCGAATGGAGCTATGCGACCTATCTCGCGCATTTCCTGATGTGGAAGGCGTTCAAGCTCGCCTTCGTGTCGGCCGGCGGACCGGTGCCCTGGCCGCTGATCGCGCTCTATGCGGCGATGGTGCTCGCCGCCTCCGCGTTCCTGTATCGCTTCGTCGAAATGCCCGCCCAGGCCTGGATCAATCGGCGGCG
The DNA here is from genome assembly GCF_032391395.1 of Sphingomonas sp. Y38-1Y. Lineage (NCBI taxonomy): Bacteria > Pseudomonadati > Pseudomonadota > Alphaproteobacteria > Sphingomonadales > Sphingomonadaceae > Sphingomonas > Sphingomonas sp. Y38-1Y. The sequence continues at coordinate 1,549,295 of NZ_CP135916.1, read as the reverse complement.
GGTTGCGGGAGCACCCAGCGGCACCCCCGCGCTCCGTTAGGCCTCCGCGCCCACCTGTTCCAGCGCGTCGATCAGCGCCTGGTTGAACGCGGGGATGTCGTCGGGCTTGCGGCTGGTGATGAGGTTGCCGTCGATCACGACTTCCTCGTCAACCACCTCGCCGCCGGCATTTTCCAGGTCGGTGCGCACCGACGGCCAGCTCGTCACCCGGCGCCCGTCGACGACGTCAGCCTCCACCAGCAGCCACGGCGCGTGACAGATCGCCGCGACGATCTTGTCGTCGTCCATGAAGGCCTCGACGATGTCGATCGCCTTGTCCTCCATCCGCATCTTGTCGGGGTTGCCGACGCCGCCGGGCAGCAGCAGCGCGTGGTAATCATCGGGATCGACCTGATCGAGCGTCATGTCGGGGGTGATCGTCTCGGTCGGGTCGCTGTCGTTCTTCACGCCCTGGATCGGGTCGGTCTTGATTGAGGCGAGCGTCACCTCGGCGCCGGCATCGAGCAACGCCTGGCGCGGCTTGAACAGCTCGTCATGCTCGAAACCGTCGGTGGCGAGGATCAGCACGCGGCTTCCGTTGAGGTCGGCCATTCGGGGGCACTCCATATGCTTGGGGGTTCGATGCGCTCAACCCGGCCCCGCCCTTCCCGGTTCCTCGCCTTGCCTCGCGGAACGAAAGCGCACGAAGACGCATTGAACCGCCGCTTCCCCAATGACTTGAGTTCCCTCGCCACGCCATGTCCGACACCATCCGCTACTGCGACGACAGCCAGCCCGGGATTACCCGCCGCAAGATGCGTCACGGCTGGGGTTATTGGAATGCGGATGGCGAGCGGATCACCGATCGAGACGAGATCGACCGGCTGAACAAGATCGGCCTGCCCCCCGCCTATCGCGATGCATGGTTCTGTCCCGATCCCAACGGCCATATCCAGGCGGTCGGCTGGGACGAGAAGGGCCGCAAGCAGTACCGCTATCATCTCGAGTTCCGCGAAGCGCAGGAGGCGGCGAAATATGCGGGCTGCGCAAAGTTCGGCGAACGGCTGCCCCGGCTGCGAAAGCGGGTCGAGAAGGACCTGGCCGCCCGCAAGCTGACGCGCGAACGCGCGATCGCCGCGGTCGTCCGCCTGCTCGACCTCGGCCGGTTGCGCGTCGGGAACGAGGGCTATGCCAAGACCAACAAGAGCTATGGCGCGACGACGCTTCGCCGCCGCCATGCTAAGCTGACGGGCACGCGCCTGCGCCTCCAGTACAAGGCCAAGTCGGGCAAGCTGCGCGTGCTGACGATCACCGACAATTCGCTGATCCGCTTCGTCAAGAAATGCCAAGACCTGCCCGGCCAGCACCTGTTCGGCTATCTGGACGATGCGGGCGAGGCGCGGCCGGTGACCTCCGGCGACGTCAACGACTATATTCGCGAGGCGATGGACGCGCCGTTCACCGCCAAGCATTTCCGCACTTGGGGTGCGAGCGCGATCGCGTTCGAGGCGCTGGCGCTCGCGCCCGAGCCGATCGGCCTCAAGACGATGCTGGAGCCGGTGGTCGAGGCGCTTGGCAACACCCCCGCCATCGCCCGCAAAAGCTATGTCCACCCCGCCCTTGTCGCACTCGGCAAGGACAAGGCGGCACAGCTTGCACTCAAGCAGCGGCTCAAGCTACCGCGCGCGGCGCGTCACCTGACGCGCGGCGAGCGCGGGCTGATCGCCTTCCTGGCCGAACTCGACGAAGAGGGCGCGCCTGCCAAGGCAGCGTGACGACGGAGCTTCCATGAGCAACACCGCCGCGGCCAACAGCGCCGACATCCTCGACTTCGACCCCGACGCAGCGCAGCGTCAGGTCAACAGCCTCGTCCATGACGGCGTCGAATGGATCGGGGAGCATTGGCTGCAGATCGGCATCGCGATCGGCGTCGCCGCGCTGATCGTCCTGGCGCTCGACTGGATCAAGCGCTGGGGCCGCCGCTATTGCGAGCGGCAGCCGGTCGTGACCGGCTGGGCCGGCATCTTCGGCCGGGCGATCGCGCGCACCAACCGCTTCTTCATGACGATGATCGCCGCCAAGCTCGTGGTCGGCGTGGCGGACGCCCCTGCGGGCATCGTCACCACGGTCAACTTCCTCTTCACCATCGCCGCCGTGTTCCAGGCGGCGATCTGGGTGCGGGAGGTCATCCTGGGGCTGGTCGAGGCGCGGACGCGGACCGACCACCGCGGCAGCGAGGCGCTGGGCACCGCGCTCGGCCTCATCCGCCTGCTCGTCACCTTTGCCGTGTTCGCGATCGCGCTGATCGTCGTGCTGGACAATCTGGGCGTCAACGTGACCGGCCTGGTCGCCGGTCTCGGCGTCGGTGGCATCGCCATCGGTCTTGCCGCACAGGGCATCTTCGCCGACCTGTTCGCCGCTCTGTCGATCATCTTCGACAAGCCGTTCCGCAAGGGCGACAGCATCAGCTACGACACGACACAGGGCAGTATCGAGGCGATCGGCCTCAAGTCGACACGCATCCGCAGCTTCCAGGGCGAAGAGCGGATCATCTCGAACAAGAACCTGCTCGACAAGGAAATCCAGAACAACACGCAGCGCAGCCACCGACGCGCCAAGTTCGCGATCGGCGTCACCTATCAGACTGCACCGGAAGTCCTCGCCCGCATCCCCGGCATCCTCAAGGAGATTGTCGAGGCGCACGAGCGCAGCTTCATCCGCGCGGGCTTCGTCGGCTTCGGCGCCTCAAGCCTCGACTTCGAGGTCGAGTTCGACAGTCCCGGTCCCGACTATGTCGCCTTCTACGACGCGCGCACCGCGATCGGCATCGAGATCCTGCGTCGCTTCAACGCCGACGGTATCGAGATCGCCTATCCGACGCAGACGACCTTCACCGCCGCCCCCGACGGCACGCTCGTCATGCCTTATCCACAGGTTCAGCCCGTCCGTGCGGTGGATGACGACGCGGTGTGACCATTTCTTCTTGCTCGCGAAACCATATGCGCTACCGCCGATTTGATTGATGCAGGATAAGGTCAGGACAATGCATCAGGATCCGCGCCGATGATGTCGCAGCCCCAACCCCAGGTTGAGCTCGACCAATACCGCGCGTTGTTCGAGACGATGGACGAGGGGTTTTGCGTCATCGAGTTCCTCGATGGCCCGCACGGCCCGGCGAGCGACTATGTCCATGTGCTCGCCAACCCTGCCTATGAGCGGAACGCCGGCATCCCCAACGTCGTCGGGCAGAAAGTCCGCGAGATGGTGCCCGACGAGGCCGACGGCTGGGTCGAGCTCTATGGTCAGGTGCTGCACACCGGCGAGCCGATCCGCTTCCAGCGCGAACTGGTGGCGACCGGCCGCTATCTCGAGGTCTCGTCCTTTCGCCTCGAACCCGCATCGCTGCGACAGGTCGCCGTCTTGTTCAAGGACGTCAGCGATCGCGCCCGGGCCGAAGCCGAACTCCGCTCCCTCAACGAGACGCTGGAGGCGCGCATTGCCGCCGCGGTCGAGGAGCGCGCGCAGATCGAGGAGGCGCTGCGCCAGTCGCAGAAGATGGAAGCGGTCGGCCAGCTTACCGGCGGTCTGGCGCACGATTTCAACAATCTTCTCGCCGGCATTTCAGGCGCGCTCGAACTGTCCCAGATGCGGATCAATCAGGGTCGGCTGAGCGAGGTCGAGAAATACCTACTGACCGCGCAAGGGGCAACGCGGCGCGCGGCGGCGCTGACGCACCGTTTGCTCGCCTTTGCCCGGCGCCAGACGCTCCTGCCCAAGCCCGTCAACGTCAACCGGCTGGTCGCGGGGATGATCGAGCTGATCCAGCGAACCGTCGGCCCCTCGATCGCGATCGAGAATGTCGCGGCCGGCGGCCTGTGGACGGCGATCGTCGACGGTTCGCAGCTCGAGAACGCGCTCCTCAATCTCTGCATCAATGCACGCGATGCGATGCCGGAGGGTGGGCGGATCACGATCGAGACGTGCAATCGCTGGATCGACGCCGCCGCCAGCCGGCAGCTCGACATGCCCGAGGGCCAGTATCTCTCGCTCTGCGTCAGCGACACCGGCACCGGCATGACGCCGGAGGTCAAGGCGCGCGCGTTCGATCCCTTCTTCACCACCAAGCCGATCGGCGAAGGCACCGGCCTCGGCCTCTCGATGATCTACGGCTTCGCCAAGCAATCGGGCGGACAGGTGCGGATCTATTCGGAGGTCGATCAGGGCACGATGGTGTGCATCTACCTCCCCCGCTATCACGGCGACGATGAGCCCGAACTGCCGACGCTGGAGCCGGTCGTCAGCACGCCGGCGGGCGCGGGCGAGACGGTGCTGGTGGTCGACGACGAACCCTCGGTCCGGTTGCTGATCGTCGATGTGCTCCACGACCTAGGCTATGCCGCGATCGAGGCGGTCGACGGCAGCACGGGGCTGCGCGTGCTCGAATCGGGCGCGCGGGTCGATTTGCTCGTCACCGATGTCGGCCTGCCCGGCGGCATGAACGGCCGCCAGCTCGCCGATGCCGCGCGCGCGAAGCGCCCCGATCTCCACGTCCTCTTCATCACCGGCTTCGCGGAGAACGCGCTGCTCAACAACGGGCAGCTGGAGCCCGGCATGGCGGTGCTGACCAAACCGTTCGCGATCGATGCGCTGGCGACCCGGATCAGGGACTTGGTGCGGTCATAATCACTTGTGCCCCGGCGGAGGCCGGGGCCTAGTTGGGAAAGCCGACGTAAGTGTAACGCAACCAGCGCCGCGTAACTGGACCCGACTTCGCCGGGGTACAAGGCTCGACGAAGGCTCCCGCCTTCGCGGCAGCACGATAGCTCAGGACAACCGCTTCCTTGCCGCAGCCCGTCCCGCCGCCTCGACGATCGCCGCGCTGCTCAGCAGGATCATCCCCGTCATCGCGCCGATCGCGAGCAAGCCGCCGCTGGTGATCCGCACCCGCGCGCCCGCCACCACACGCGCGCCGATGCGAAGCGACACCTCGCCCTCATGGACCGGCGCAGGTAGCCGCTCGCTCAGTCGCCGGTGACCTTGACCGGGCCGAGATCGCCCTGCCCCACGCTCGCCGATGCCATGTCGAGCATGCGGTCGAGGCTCGCCTTGGCCTTCAGCCGCAGCGTCTCGTCCACCTCGATCCGCGGGCTCAGGTCGCGGAGCGCGACGTAGAGCTTCTCCAGCGTGTTCATCGCCATGTACGGGCAGATGTTGCAGTTGCAGTTTCCGTCCGCCCCGGGCGCCCCGATGAACAGCTTGTGCGGCACCGCCTTCTGCATCTGATGAATGATGTGCGGCTCGGTCGCGACGATCAGCGTGTCGCCGGGCATCGTCTTGGCATAGTCGAGGATGCCGCTGGTCGAGCCGACATAGTCCGAATGATCGACGATGTGCGCCGGGCACTCGGGATGCGCCGCCACCGGCGCACCGGGATGTTCGGCCTTGAGCTTCAGGAGCTCGGTCTCGCTGAACGCCTCGTGGACGATGCAAACGCCCGGCCATAGCAGCATGTCGCGGTTGAACTTGCGCGCCAGATAGCCGCCCAGATGCTTGTCCGGGCCGAAGATGATCTTCTGGCTCTCCGGGATCTGCGCGATGATCTTCTCGGCGGAGGAGGAGGTGACGATGATGTCGCTGAGCGCCTTCACCTCCATCGAGCTGTTGATGTAGGTAAGCGCGATGTGATCGGGATGCTGCGCGCGGAACGCGGCGAACTGCTCGGGCGGGCAGCTGTCCTCCAGGCTGCACCCGGCGTCCATGTCGGGCAGGATGACGGTCTTGTCGGGGCTCAGGATCTTCGCCGTCTCCGCCATGAAGCGGACGCCGCAAAAGGCAATGACGTCGGCATCGGTCGCCGCGGCCTTGCGGCTCAGCTCCAGGCTGTCGCCGACGAAGTCCGCCAGGTCCTGGATCTCGGGCTTCTGGTAATAATGCGCGAGGATCACGGCGTTGCGCTCGCGCTTCAGCCGGTCGATCTCCGCCAGAAGGTCCACGCCCTGAAGCGATCCGCCGATGCCGTTGCGCGCGTCCATTCCGTACCCTTGACCCCGTGGAAGTTCGGGGCGTCACATGGCCGCAGCGCGCCCGGTAATCAAGGGAGCGCCGGGCGGCGGCGGAAAGGCGAGCGGATCGAGCGCCGCCCCCGGCGTGCCCGACGCGATCGCCCGGTGGAACGCCGCGCCCGGCCCGCCGAACGCCAGCGCGTTGATCGCGACTTGCATCGCGATGAGCGTGACGATCCCCGCGCCCCAGGCCGGATGGACGCGCCCGCTTCGCCGCCGATCGGCGATCACGCCCGCCAGCGGGAACAGCATCAATGCCGCGAACACCGCCTCGCCCGCATGCGGGATCAGGAGCGGCATCGGCAGCAGTCGACCAAAGGCGGGGGCGAGCAGCACCGCCATGCCGCAATAATGCAGGCGCTTGTGCCATCCCGGCTGCCGCCGCCGCACGATGGCCGCAATCGTCAGCCCGGCGAAGAACAGCACGGACAGCGTGTTCATCACGACGAAATAGGCGGGCTGGAAGAAGAACGGCGTCATGCCCCGCCGCGCCATCCCGATCGTGACGGCGATCCCCATCACCACCATCGCTGCCGCCCAGACCGCCGCCACCCAGCCGAGCCGCCGGTGCAGCGCGCGCTCGCCCGTCGCCGCCAGCCAGGTCTGCACGACATAGATCGCGACCCAGCCCATGAAGACGACGGCATGAACATGGATGAGCGGCGGCGCGCCGAAGCTCGATCGCCCCATCGCCAGCTGCGTCGAAAAGCCACCGACCACCGTCGCCGCCATGACCAGCGAACTGATCGCGAAGAAACGATCGTCGCCGCGCGACCGCCGCGCCGTGTTCCCGAAAGTCGTCCCCATCCCCCAAGCTCCCCGCAAAGCCCGATGGAGGAACGCATTACCATAGATGGTGGATCGATGCGCCGACGATTTACGATTGGCGGCGAAGTTGGCCGAGCGCTACCTCTATCGTCATCCCGGCCTTGAGCCGGGATCCCGCTTCTTCTTCCTGCCGATAGTCAAGAAGCAGAACCCCGGATCAAGTCCGAGGTGACGAGCTCTCTATTGCCCGTTCCCCAGCACCTCGGCCGGGGTGCGCGACTGGTCCCAGCGCGCACCGCTGCGACCGCGCTCGGCGGGGAAGGTCACGACGACGCGCGCATCCGGCTGACCCGCGGCATTGAGCGGTGCGGCGAGCGTTCGCGCGATCGCCCCGCGGGCGAGTTCGCGCGCCTGCGCCAACCGCTCGGGGCTCGTCGCCTCCCGGACCGCCGCACGATCGGCGGCGCGCGACACGCGGGTCCCCAGCGCCTCGCCCGCGCCGCGCGTCACGAAGGTGCCGCTGCGCTCGACCACCACCGCCTGCCCCTCGTCGACATTGGCGCGGTCGGCGACAATGTCGGGCGCGTCGACGATCAGCGTCCGCTCCGCCTCGTTCCATTGAAGGTCGCGCGTCGACAGCCGCGACAGGTCGACGGTGTAGTCGACCGAATAAGGCATCTTGGCGACGCGACCCGACTTGAGCAGCCCACCCCAGCGCGTGTCGGTTGCCGCCGCCTGGACGATGCCCGACAGCCGCGCGACGCGAAGCTGGCTCATCCCCGCCATCCGCGCGGTGACGATCTGTGTGACGGCAGGGCCTTCGGGTGCCTCGGCGGGCTTGGTCACGACCGCTCGGTCGCGATAATCCTGCCACGCGTACAGCAACCCGCCGACGACCGCGAGCAACAGCGCGATCGCGACGATCAACCGCCAGGGTTCGCTGCGCCTCATGCGGCGTGCCATGTGCCGCCCTCCTCGCCCGTCGCCAGCCCGCGCCGCCGCAGGTCGAACAGGTGCGCCAGCACCGATCGCGCCGCCGCGCCCTTCAGCCGCTGATCCAGCCCGACATACATCGCGTCGACCATCGTGCGGACGTCGGACGGACCCCGCGCGAGCAGCCGCACGATCTGACCCTCGCGCTGCTTGCGATGGCCCAGCATCCCGCGCACCAGCCGCTGCGGATTGTCCACCGCCTCGCCATGCCCCGGATAATAGACGCGCTCCTCGCGACCGATCAGCTTCTCCAGGCTCGCCATATAGTCGCCCATGTCGCCATCGGGCGGCGAGACGATACTCGTCGACCAGCCCATGACATGGTCGCCGCTGAACAGCGCCGCTTCCTCCGGCAACGCAAAGGCGAGATGGTTCGAGGTGTGCCCCGGCGTCGCCACCGCCTGAAGCGTCCACCCCGCCCCGTCGATCCGCTCGCCATCGCCGAGCACGCGATCGGGGGCGTAGTCGGTGTCGAACGCCGCGTCGGCGCGGGGGCCGTCATCGTCCATCGTCAGCGGCGCGCAGCCGATGACTGGCGCGCGCGTCGCCTCGCGCAACCGCGCCGCCAGCGGGCTGTGGTCGCGGTGGGTGTGGGTGACGACGATCGCCTCGACCGGCCGGCCAGCAATGGCGCGGAGTAGCGCGGCGAGATGCGCCTCGTCCTCCGGACCGGGATCGATGACGGCGAGCGTATCCTTTCCCACCAGATGCGTCTGCGTGCCGGTATGGGTGTAGGGCGAGGCATTGCCCGCCAGGATGCGCGTCACCAGCGGGCTCAGCGGCACGGCCTCGCCGACCGGAAGCGTGTTCATGCCACCCATGTGGCGGCACGCGCCCCCGACGGCAAGGCCGCCCGGTGCCTCCCCATCGCGGGGAAGGGCGCGCGCCTTATTCCTCCGGCTTGGCCATCGACGTGTGCCGGCGCGCGAGCACGCTGTCCGGGATGACGTGCGACAGTGCCGCCTCGACCTTGTTCTTGGCGCCCGACACGACGTGCGCCGACCCGTTCATCATCGCCTTCCAGCCGTTTTCGGCGGTGAGCGCGGGATCTTCCTTGCTGTCGTCCTTGCCCACCGGCGTGTCGAGCATCTTGGCCCGCTCGAAGAAGCGGGTGTCCGTTGGCCCGGGCATCAGCACCGTCACCTCGACGCCGGTGTCGGACAGCTCCTCGCGCAGCGCATAGGCGAAGCTGTCGAGATACGCCTTGGTGCCGTTATAGACCGCCTGATAGCTGCCGGGAATCAGCCCCGCGATCGACCCGGTGATGAGGATGCGCCCCTCGCCGCGCGCCGCCATCGCCTGCGCCGCCTTTTGCAGAAGATAGGTGGTGCCGGTCACGTTGGTATCGATGACGCGGCGCCACTCCTCCGGCGACTGCTCGACGAACGCGTGGCCGAGCCCGCGGCCGGCATTGGCGATCAGGATGTCGATCGGTCGCCCGCCGACCGCCGCGAGCAGCCGGTCGTTGCCTTCGAACGTCGCGAGATCGGCCTCGACCGCCTCGACCTTGGCGCCCGTGCCGCGCAGTTCGCCCGCCGCCGCGTCGATCTGCGGCTCGTCCGCGACGAGGATCAGTTCATAGCCCTCGCGCGCGGCGATCTTCGCCAGTTCGCGCCCGATGCCGCTCGATGCGCCCGTGATGACTGCCAGTCCGCCCATGCGCCGTCTCCTTCGGAAAAACTCCAAAGGCAAAGCGAATCAGGCGCTTATGCGTTCCCTGCCATCAGGGCCGCGCGTGCCTCTCCGCGACGGATCCAGTCCACGCCCAGATCTTGTCACGCCTGGCGAGGACGACGACCAGGTTCAGCAGGACGGCCGGCAGCCCGATGAACCCGAACCAGCGTGTCGACCCGCTGAGGAACGCGACCGCCAGCAGGACCGCGATGGCCGGCAGGAACAGCAATGTGAGCATGACTAGCACTCGGGTAGCGATCAGGACGTTTTTCACGGGCGACCTCGAACCAACCGGATCTCCAGCCTACAGCCTCGATCGATGAAGCCAATGCGGCGTCGTCAGCTCGCGCCCGATTAGGGACGTTTGCGGACATTCGCATCCCGGCGGCGGCAGGGACGGAACCGGCATGCAATTCGCCGGTTCGCGACAAGCCATGTCATTGATGAACATCAAGCCGTGAGTGACCTCAGACGAGGCATCTGGCGTGAGTTCTTCCCGCGGAAGATCCGCCACTGGCTCGTCCCGATCGGCACCATGGGCCTGGTCGGCCTGATCGGTGCGATGCTCCTGGCGATGACCGGCGTCCTCAACCTGGCGGCATCGACGCCGCATCCGCAGGGTTGGGCGAGCTTCCTGCACTTCGCGTTCCAGCGATCCGTCGCGTTCCACTCGCGCAATCTCCAGCCCCCGGCCGAGATCAACAGCGCCGCGCTGATCGAGAAGGGGGCGACGCATTACGACCGGGTCTGCTCGAACTGCCACGGCGCGCCGGGCATGGGCCAGAACCCGATCGCCATGTCGATGCGCCCGCAGCCGCAATATCTGATGGGATCGCTCAAGGACTATTCGCCGTCGGAGCTGTTCTGGATCGTCAAGCACGGCGTCAAATACAGCGCGATGCCCGCCTGGCCCGCCGGCGATCGCGACGACGAGGTCTGGGCGATGGTCGCCTTCCTCCGCGCGATGAAGTCGATGAACTACGAGCAGTATCGCAGCATCACGCTCGGCGCGATGAAGCGGGCAACCGGCGCGCCGCCCGCGTTGCCGCCGGGCGATTTCCGGCCGCAACCCTATGTCATCGGCGGCACCCAGACCGCGGAGGCGGCGGTCAACTTCTCGACCCCGGCGCTGGGCTTCGGCCACAGCTCGGAGATTGCCGAGATCGGCAAGAGCTGCGTCGCCTGTCACGGCACCGACGGCCGATCGCGCGCAAGCGGCGGCATCCCGAACATCGCGCTCCTGAACCGCAACCAGATCGTCCGGCAGCTCGACCTCTATCGCACCGGCGTTCGCCAGAGCGGCATCATGCAGAACGTCGCCGTCCAACTCACCCCCGACCAGATCGCCGGCCTGGCAAGCTACTATTCGTCGCAGCCGAAGGTCGGCGGGGCCAAAGTCCGCGCGACACCCGCGGTGCTGGCGCTGGGCGAGCGCATCGCCTCGCAAGGGCTCCCCGATCGCCAGGTGGGGGCCTGCGCCAGCTGCCACGGCATCACCGCCGCCGCCGCGCGGGCGTATCCCGGTCTCGACGGTCAGTATCCGCTCTACCTGCGCGACCAGCTTCGCCTCTATCGCTCGGGCGTGCGCGGCGGCGACATTCCGGCCAACCCGATGCCCGCCGTCGCCGCCCGGATGACCGACAAGGAGATCGAGGCGGTGTCGCTCTTCTATGCCAGCCGCTCGCTCGGCACCGCGCCGGTACGAGCCGTGGACGCGCCGGTGCCCGCCAATCCGTAGGCTCTTCGAAGAATAGCGGGTTGGTGCCCCGAGAGAGACTCGAACTCCCGACCTGCGGTTTAGGAAACCGTTGCTCTGTCCTGCTGAGCTATCGGGGCACGGCCCAAGCCCTATGGCAGGGCGCCGGTGGAATCAATTGCGCGTCTCGGGCGGAACGACGGGGAACGGCAGGGGCGCGATCGCCACGCCTTCCTCCACCAGCGCCTTGGCGTCGGCGAGCGTCGCCTGGCCGTGGATCGGTGCCTGAGGCGCATCGCCCAGATGCATCGCGCGCGCCTTGTCGACGAAGGCGGCGCCGACCCATTGCGAGGTTTCCAGCGCCTTGGCCTGCGCCGCCGCCATCGCGGCGAGCGCGGCCTTGATCGCTTCGGGCGACGGGGTCTCGGACGGTGCGGGCGCCGGCACTGCGCTGCGCTGATTGCCCTTGGCGCCGACATTGGGCGCCATCACCGCCTTCTCGACACCGCGATCACCGCACATCGGGCATTCGACCAGCCCGCCGGCGCGCTGTTCCTCATAGGCGGCGGACGAGCCGAACCACGCCTCGAACACATGGCCCGTCCCGCAGCGCAGGTCGAAGACGATCACGACGCCGCCACCGGCGGGATGGTGCGGCGATGATCGAGCACGGGCACCCGCCGCCGCGCCTCGCCCAGGCGATCGCGGTCGATCTCGGCAAAGCCTAGCCCGGGCGCCTCGTCCATATCGAGCAGCACCTCGCCCCAGGGGTCCACCACCAGCGACCTGCCATAAGTTTCGCGGCCGTCCTGATGCTCGCCCGTCTGCGCCGCGGCGACGACGAAGCACGCATTCTCGATCGCCCGCGCACGAAGCAGCACCTGCCAGTGCGCCGCCCCGGTCGGCCGCGTGAACGCCGCCGGCACCGCCAGCAGCTCGGCGCCCGCAGCGCTCAATGCCTGATAGAGCGCCGGGAAGCGCAGGTCGTAACAGATCGACAGGCCCAGCCGACCCGCGGGCGTCGCCACCACCGCGGCTTCCTCGCCGGCTGCATAGACCGCCGATTCGCGCCAGCGATCGCCGCCGCCCATGTCGACGTCGAACAAATGAAGCTTGTCGTACCGTGCGCGGATCGCGCCCGTATCGTCGATGACGAAGGCGCGATTGGCGAAGCGCCCGTCGGGACGACGGATCGCCAGCGATCCCAGATGCACCCAGACGCCATGCGCCGCCGCAGCCGCTCGCACCGCTGCCAGGACAGGGTCGGCATCCTCGGCGACGATACTGGCGCCCGCCCGCGCGCGATCGCGGTCGATCAGGTTCGACATTTCGGGCGTGAACAGCATCGCCGCCCCGCCCGCTGCCGCCGCCTCGATCGCCTCGACGACAACCCGGCCGTTCGCGGCCGGGTCGATGCCGCCACTCATCTGAAGAAGCGCAATCCTCACGCGTTCAGAAGCGCGTCCAGCCGCCCTTCACGCTCCAGCGCGGCGAGATCGTCGGAACCGCCGACATGATGCCCGTCGATGAAGATCTGCGGCACCGTGGTCCGGCCGCCCGCGCGGTCGATCATCTCCGCGCGCTTCGGCCCGCCCATGGTGATGTCGAACTCCTCGTAGGAGACGCCCTTGTCGCCCAGCAGCCGCTTTGCGCGGGTGCAATAGGGACACCATGCCTTGGTATAGATTTCGATCTGCGCCATCGGGTTGAGGTGGAAAGCGCGAGCGCGCTTGTCAATCGTCCTCGCCCGCGATCACGCGCGCAAAGACGAGCGTGGTGACGCGAGCGCCCGCGCGCTCGAGCACGGCGACGCACCCCTCCGACGTCGCGCCCGTCGTGAACACGTCGTCGACCAGGACGACGTGCCGCCCCGCAATGGCGGTTGCATCCCGCACCGCAAAGGCGCCCGCGACCGCCCATCGACGCTCGCCCGGCCCCAGCCCGCGCAGCACCGGCGTCGCGCGCGTCCGCACCAACAGCTCGTGCCTGAACGGCACCCCCGCGCCGCGCCCCAGCGCGCCGGCGATCAGCGCCGCCTGGTTATAGCCGCGCGACCAGAGCCGCCCGCGCGCCAGCGGCACCGGCACGATCAGCTCGGCACCCGCCGGCATCAGCCGCCGCATCGCCGCCGCCACCGGCTCGGCATGCCCCAGCCGCCGCGCGTATTTGAGCTTGAGCAGCACGTCTCGTGCGACCGGGCCATAGGCGACCGCCGCCCGCACGCGCGCATCCTCCACCGGCAGGAAGTCGAGCCGCTGCCAGCATCCGGCGCAGAAACGGTGCATCTCGCCCGTCACCGCAGCGCAGGCCGGGCATCGCGGCGGCAGCGCATAGTCGACGAGCGCGTGGGCCACCTTGGCGACGATCTTCCTGGCGACAATCCCCCTCACCGCCCCCTTGTGCGGGGCCGCCGCCCGGCGCACAAGCGCCCGCGATGGCGAGCTCCCCGCCCCCCGAACCCTTCTCGCGAAGCGCCCGGCGCCTTCGCCGCGACCGCGCCGCATCGGGCTATGCCGGCCACGACTTCCTTCGCGCCGCGATGCTCGATGGCATCATGGAGCGGCTGGAGGGGGTGAAGCGACCGCTCACCGATTTTCTCGACATTGGCTGCTTCGACGGCGCCTTCATGCCCCCGCCCGGCGCTCGCGTCGCGCGGCTCGACGCCGGCTTTGCCTTTGCCAAGGGCGCGGGCGGCGTGCAGGGGGACGAGGATCGCCTGCCTTTCGCCGATGCCAGCTTCGACTGCGTCGTCACCGCCGGCGTGCTCGACCAGGTCAACGACGTGCCCGGCGCGCTGGCGCTCGCCCGGCGCGTGCTGCGGCCCGACGGGCTGTTCCTCGGTGCGTTCGTCGGCGCGGGCAGCCTTCCCGTCCTGCGCGCCGCGCTGCTGGAGGGGGAGGCGCCGCGGGCCGTCGCGCGCGTCCACCCGCAGATAGACGTGAGGTCGGCGGGCGACCTGCTCGTACGCGCCGGCCTCACCTTGCCCGTCGCCGATATCGAGCCGCTCGCCGTCCGCTATGCGGGCCTTGGACGCCTGATCGAGGATCTGCGCGGCATGGCGGCGACCAACCTCTTAAAGGGCACGCCGCCGCTCACCCGCCCCGCGCTCGCCCGCGCGGCCGAGGCGTTCGCCGCGCGCGCCGATGCCGACGGCCGCGTGACCGAGCGCTTCCAGATCGTCTTCCTCACCGGCTGGGCACCCGATCCCAGCCAGCCCAAGCCCGCCCGTCGCGGCAGCGCCACGGCGAGCCTGGCGGCGGCGCTCAAACCGGGCGGTCCGGACGCCTAGCCGATGTGCAACCGCTATCGCATGAGCGCCGCCCAGGCCGAGCTCGCCCAGCGATACGGCGTCCGGGTGCCCTACCCGCCCGACCTCCAGCTGCCGCCGCCCGAACTCTTCCCCAAATATCTCGCCTGGACGGTGCACGAGGTCGGCGGCGAACGGCGGCTGACGCCGATGCGCTGGGGCTTTCCGATCACCGTCACCGGCAAGAGCGGCCAGCCGACCCAGAAGGCGGTGACCAACGTCCGCAACTATGGCTCGCTTTTCTGGCGCCGCGCGCTCGGCGATCCGGCGCGCCGCTGCCTCGTGCCCTTCACCGACTTCTGCGAGTGGGAGGGCGCCGCGGGCGCCAAGACCGCGCGATGGTTCGACGTGCCGACGCAAGCGATCACCAGCTTCGCCGGCGTGTGGCGACCGGGGCCGGAGGGGCCGCTGATGGCGTTCCTCACCACCGACCCCAACCCGCTCGTCGCGCCGATCCATCCCAAGGCGATGCCCGTCCTGCTCGCAGCCGAGGATGAGGCGACGTGGCTGACCGCACCGGTGGCGGACGCGCTGACGCTCGCCGCGCCGTTTCCCTCGCAGTTGATGCGGGTGACCTGACGCCGTTGCCGCAGGGACCGGGACGGTCCGCTTATGCCCCGATCGCGAAGTCGATAGCGGCCCCCTTCCCCCTCCCGCCCCTTGCTAAGGCGCCCCACGAATCTTCGCATTCGCAACATCGCCGGGCGCGCCCGCGCGGCCTTCCTGCCGCCTCCCCGCCGCGACCGGACAGACCGGGAAGGCTTTGAATGACCGCCATCGGCAACGACACGCTCGGCACTCGCGACACGCTCACCGTCGGCGGCAAGTCGTATCAATATTACAGCCTGGCCAAGGCCGCCGCGAAGCTGGGCGACGTCAGCCGCCTGCCCTTCTCGATGAAGGTGCTGCTCGAGAACATGCTCCGCTTCGAGGACGGCACGACCGTCACGCCGGACGACGCGCAGGCGATCGTCGACTGGCAGAAGGAGCGCCGCAGCGACCGCGAGATCCAGTATCGCCCCGCGCGCGTGCTGATGCAGGACTTCACCGGCGTCCCCTGCGTCGTCGACCTGGCGGCGATGCGCGACGCGATCACCGGCCTGGGCGGCGACGCGGCCAAGATCAATCCGCAGGTCCCCGTCCATCTCGTGATCGACCACTCGGTGATGGTCGACGAGTTCGGCACGCCCAAGGCGTTCGAGCAGAATGTCGAGATCGAGTATCAGCGCAACGGCGAGCGCTACGAGTTCCTGAAGTGGGGATCGAAGGCGCTCGACAATTTCTCGGTCGTTCCGCCGGGCACGGGCATCTGCCACCAGGTGAACCTGGAGTATGTCAGCCAGGCGATCTGGTCGTCGGACGCACCCGACGGCTCGACCATCGCCTATCCCGACACGCTGGTCGGCACCGACAGCCACACGACGATGGTCAACGGGCTGGGCGTGCTCGGCTGGGGCGTCGGCGGGATCGAGGCGGAGGCGGCGATGCTCGGCCAGCCCGTGTCGATGCTGATCCCGGAAGTCGTCGGCTTCAAGCTGACCGGCAAGCTGTCGGAGGGCATCACCGCCACCGACCTGGTCCTCACCGTCACGCAGATGCTGCGCGCCAAGGGCGTGGTCGGTCGCTTCGTGGAGTTCTATGGCCCCGGCCTCGCCTCGATGAGCCTCGCCGATCGGGCGACGATCGCCAACATGGCGCCCGAATATGGCGCGACCTGCGGCTTCTTCCCCGTCGACGATCGCACGCTCGACTATATGCGTCTCACCGCCCGCTCGGAAGAGAATGTCGCGCTGGTCGAGGCTTATGCCAAGGCGAACGGCTTCTGGCGCCATGACGATGCCGAGGATCCCGTGTTCACCGACACGCTCGAGCTCGACATGTCGACCGTCGTTCCCAGCCTCGCCGGCCCGAAGCGCCCGCAGGACCGCGTGCCGCTGACCGACGTCGACGACGTGTTCAACGGCGACCTCGCCAAGGTCTACAAGAAGGACGCCCCCGCCCGCGTCGGCGTCGAGGGTGAAAGCCACGACATCGGCGACGGCGACGTCGTCATCGCCGCGATCACCAGTTGCACCAACACCTCGAACCCGTCGGTGCTCGTCGCCGCCGGCCTCGTCGCCCGCAAGGCGCGCGAGAAGGGCCTCAGCCCCAAGCCGTGGGTCAAGACCTCGCTCGCCCCCGGATCGCAGGTCGTCACCGACTATCTGGAGAAGGCGGGGCTGCAGGCCGATCTCGACGCGGTCGGCTTCAACCTCGTCGGCTATGGCTGCACGACCTGCATCGGCAATTCGGGTCCGCTGGCGGAGCCGATCTCGGCCGCGATCAACGGCAACGACATCGTCGCCGCCTCGGTCCTCTCGGGCAACCGCAACTTCGAGGGCCGCGTGTCGCCCGACGTGCGCGCCAACTTCCTCGCTTCGCCGCCGCTCGTCGTCGCCTACGCGCTAAAGGGCACGGTGACCGAGGACATCTACTCGACGCCGCTGGGCGAAGGCACCGACGGCCCGGTCTTCCTCAAGGACGTCTGGCCCTCGAACGACGAGGTCCGCCAGGTGATCGAGGCGAACATCGATGACGAGATGTTCCGCTCGCGCTACTCGAACGTCTATGCCGGTGATCGCCACTGGGCGGGCATCAGCGTCGAGGGGTCGGACACCTATGCGTGGCCGCCCGCTTCGACCTATATCGCCAACCCGCCGTATTTCGAGGGCATGGACATGACGCCGGCGCCGGTCGGCGACATCGTCGAGGCCAAGCCGCTGGCGATCCTGGGCGATTCGATCACTACCGACCACATCAGCCCTGCGGGCTCGATCAAGGCCGACAGCCCGGCGGGCAAGTGGCTGATGGAGCATCAGGTCTCGAAGGGCGACTTCAACAGCTATGGCGCGCGCCGTGGCCATCACGAGGTCATGATGCGCGGCACCTTCGCCAACATCCGCATCAAGAACGAGATGGTCCCCGGCATCGAGGGCGGCATGACTCGCTATGGCCAGGAGGTCATGCCGATCTATGACGCCGCACAGCGTCACAAGGCGGACGGCACGCCGCTCGTTGTCATCGGCGGTAAGGAATATGGCACCGGCTCGTCGCGCGACTGGGCGGCGAAGGGCACCAACCTGCTCGGCGTCCGCGCGGTCATCACCGAGAGCTTCGAGCGCATCCACCGCTCGAACCTGGTCGGCATGGGCGTGCTGCCGCTGGTCTTTGCGGACGGCGTGACGCGCCAGACGCTGGGCCTGACCGGCGACGAAACCTTCACGATCCTGGGCGTCGCCTCGCTCAAGCCGCGCCAGGACGTCGAGGTCGAACTGACGCGCGCCGACGGCACCAAGGAGACGTTCCTGACCAAGTGCCGCATCGATACCGCCAACGAGCTGGAGTATTTCCTCAATGGCGGCATCCTCCAGTACGTGCTGCGCAAGCTCGCCGCCTGAGGGGTAAGGACGTGAGAAAAAGGGCGGTCCGGTGAAAGCCGGGCCGCCCTTTTTCGTTGTCCGATGTGGGTGGCGGCCCGGACGTCACCCCTCGTCCGGGCCGCACCGCTGGCGGCTTCTTCCTTCTCCCCCCGGTCAGAAGGCGAAGCACAGGCCCGCGGAAAGCCGTTTCGGCGCGCCCCCGCGCCTCACTGCTCGCGCAAGCTATGCCGCAGAGTGCGGTCGCGGCCCGTGTTGCAAATTGCGGCAATCGGCGGAATCGCGCGGTTCGGCCGGTTGGTGAGGGAACTACGCGTCGGTCACCATGACTCGGCGGAGCAGCGCCATGATGGCCGCGTCGCCCTGCCAGCGCGCGGCGATGCGCCGGGTGAGCGGCCGGGTCGACCAGCGCTCGCCCAGATCGACTGCCTCGGTCAGCAACGCAAGCAGCGACGCACGATCCCCCATCGACGACGCGAAGAAGGCTGGCGCCTCCCGCTGCCGTCGGGCGCCGGCCGCGATTTCCTCCCGCGCCTGGGCGATGACGACCGCGATCGCGCGCGCCGGGTCGCTCGCCACGGCCGCGTCCAGTGCCGCCGACCGTTCGAGCAGCTGCGGGTCGCCGCGCAGCCGCGCCCGCTCGCGCACCGCCCGGGCATAGCCGGCGATGTCGCCCTGCCCGATCCGAGCCCAGGACAGGCAGGTCTGGATCGTCGCATCGCCCGGCATCGCCTGCGCAAGCGTGGTCAGCTGGGCGATCGCGAGCGTGTCGCGCCCGGCCAGCCAGTGCGAGCATGCCTGCTCGACATCGATCACCCGCGAACCGGGCGACAACAGCCGCGCCATCTCGTACTGCTGCTGGGCACCCGCGTCACGGCCCATATAGGCAAGCACATTGGCCAGCCAGAAATGCGTCTGCCAATCGCGCGGATCATGGTCGATCGCGCGCTGAAACCGTGAGAGCGCCCGATCGGCATCGCCCGACCACCAATAGTCGATGAAGCCCATCGCCCGGTTCGCGGCCGGCAGCTCCGGATCGATCGCCAGCGCCGCCTCCGCCGCCGCCCGCGCGCGGCGAAAGGCGGTCGGCTCGTCCAGGCTGCCATATTCGTGGAGGATCAGCCACGCCTCGGCGAGCCCGGCATGCGCCGGCGCAAAGCCCGGATCGCGCGCGATCACCTGCTGGTAGAGCTTGATCGCGTGGTTCAGATCCTCGGGCGTCCGCCGTGCCCAGGCGTCGCGCGCGGCGACATAGGTGCTGGCGACGGCAGGATCACGCGGCATCGCCAGCGCCGCGGGCGCCGGATCACGCCAGAGCACCACCCCGGCAACGACCGCGACCGCCACCACCGCGCCCGCCAGCGCGATCGGCGTCCGCCCTCGCATTCGCCGGACCGGGGGCGCAGGCGGCGGCGCAGGCGCATCGACTTCCGGCTCGGGATCGGTCGGCGGCGCAGGCGCGACCACGTCCGGCTCCGCATCCCCCTGCTGGAGCGCCCAGGCGGCAAGCTCGTCCTCGAACGCGAAGACCGATCCCTGCTTCCCGCCGGGCAGCCGCCGAACGGGCAATGCCCGTTCGCGCGCCCAGCGCATCACCGTCGTACGGTCGCGGTTGAAATAGGCGGCGATAGACTTCCAACCGTCGAGACGCCTTGCTTTGGCAAGATCAGAACTCGACATCGAACGCCCCTGAACCGATAGTTTACCAGTGCAATAGCAGATGGAAAGTGGACGTCAGCAGTGAAAGCGGGTCAAAACCGCCAATCTTCGTGGCCGGTTTCCGATGTTACTTCATCAGAACGCATAGACGACCGACGCGCGGCTGGTCGTGTCGGTGCTGACCCGGCCGACCGGCGGTGCCGATTCATATTGCACGACATAGGAGAACTGCATCTGTAGCGGCCCCAGCACCCTGGCGCTCAAGGCGGTGACGCTCGACACCGTGCTGTTGGCGCTTTGCAGATAGGCCGACGCATCCTGGCGGAGCGTCAGGCTGGGCGTCAGCTGCCAATCGAAGTCGATCGACCCACGCGCGGCGATGTTGTTCTCCAGCGTCTGGTCGATGAAGTCGGTGCGCCGGAACGCCGGCCCCAATTCGACCTCCAGCGACATGCCCGTCCGCTTGATCGGCGTGTAACCGGCACCGACTGACGCCGAGTAACGACTGGTGTATCCCAGGAACCGGTCCGCCTCGAACTGCGCCGCGCCATAGAAATAGAGGCGGTCGTCGACCTTGTAGTTGGGCTCGTAAGCGGCGACGTAACGCTCACGCGAGACGATGCCGAAGCTTTCCTGGTAATCGGCCTGCGCCATCCATTTGTGGCGCCAGCGCAGCCCCTCGCGCGTGACCTCCAGCTTGCCCGACACGCCGATATTGTCCGAATTGCCGCTCGTCTGGAACGCGGCGACCTCCGCTCGTCCCTTGATGAGCGACAGGAAGTCGGCCTCCCGCAGCCGCTTCTGCGCCGAGGCATAGCGGTCGTTCTTCCACGCCTGGGCGATCCGAGACATCGCGGGCGCGGCCGGGATCTTCACCTCATTGGCATATTTGACGAGCGTATCGACCTCGCCCTCGTTGCCGCTGGCGATCGCGGCATCGAGCATCGCCTTGAGTTCGACCGGAATCGTCACCGGCTGCGCCTGGTTGATCGGATCATCACCCGACACGATCGCGACCGCAACAAGGGGAAAGGACTGCAACAGCGGCATCTTCGTCCTTTATCCGACAAAAAGCGGCGACAGGATGACGCTAGGGCAAGCCGGTTCGATCAGCGAACCCGCCCGTCGTGCGCGCGGAGCACTTCGCCGAAGATCTCGAGCAGCCGCGCATAGAGCTCGCGCTTGAACGGGACGATCAGCTCGGGAAGCTCGGCCGGGGCGACCCAGCGCCAGGCGCGAAACTCGGGCTCGGCGGTCTGGATGTTGACGTCGTCGTCGGTGCCCAGGAAGCGGAACAGGAACCAGCGCTGGCGCTGCCCCCGCCACTTGCCCTTCCACACCTTACCGATCAGGTCGTCGGGCAGGTCGTAGGTGAGTTCCTCCCCCGCTTCCGCCACCAGCTCGACCTTGTCGGGGGCGATCCCCGCTTCCTCGCCCAGTTCGCGGACTGCCGCTTCCAGCGCATCCTCGCCCGGATCGATCCCGCCCTGCGGCATCTGCCACGCCTCCAGCACCGAATCGAGCCGCTGGCCGACAAACACCTCGCCCTGGGCATTGAGCAGCATCACGCCGGCGCAGGGGCGATAGGGAAGATCGGCATAGGCGGACATGGCGGCGGGCTCCGGGATTGGCGCGGGGGCGGGCAGGCCCCTAACTAGGGATGCGTGATCCCGATTGTCCATCATCCCGATTATGTCGCGCCGGCGCCCGCGCGCAGCACCTATCAGTGGAACAAGAACGGCCTGGTCCGCGACCTGCTGCGCCAAAGCGGCGCCGCGCTCGACTGGCACGCGCCCGAGCCGATGCCGCGCCGGTGGCTGGAGGCGGCGCACGATCCCGATTACGTCGCCGAAGTGATCGAGGCACGCGTGCCCTCGGTAAAGCAGCGGCGCATCGGTTTCCCCGTCACGCCCGCGGTCGCGGCGCGGTCACAGGCGGTGCCGGGCGGCACCTATCTCGCCGCGCGGCTGGCAATGGACAGGGGCTATGCCGCGAACACCGCCGGGGGCAGCCACCATGCGCTGGCGGACACGGGCGCGGGCTATTGCGTGTTCAACGACCTCGCCATCGCCGCCATCCGGCTGGTCGAGGAAGGGACGGTCGGCCGCGTGCTGATCGTCGATTGCGACGTCCATCAGGGCGACGGCACCGCTGCGCTCACCGCCGGGCGGCCCGACATCGCCACCTATTCGATCCATGCCGAGAAGAACTTCCCCGCGCGAAAGGCACGATCGACGCTCGACGTGCCGCTGCCGGACGGGGTCGGTGACGACGAGTATCTGGCGACGCTGGCGGCCACGCTCGTGCCGCTGCTGGACGATTTCGGCCCCGACCTCATCCTCTATCAGGCGGGCGTCGACCCGTTCGTCGGCGACCGGCTCGGCCGCCTGTCGCTGACGCTGGGCGGGCTGGCGGAGCGCGAGCGGCTGATCGCCCGCCTCGCGCGCGCCCGCGGCCTGCCGGTCGCGAGTGCGCTCGGCGGCGGCTATGGCGAGGACGCGCTGGAGGTGGCGCAGCGTCATGTGGCCTCGATCCTGACGCTGGGCGCCGCGATGCTCGGCGATACCGCCCTTGGGCCAGCTGGGGCGGCCGGCGGAACGGTTTAGCGGGCGGGGCGTCGCCCCTGGACGTTACGAAAGGCCAGCATGCCCGATCCCGTCATCGTCTGGTTCCGCCGCGACCTGCGCCTCGCCGACCAGCCCGCGCTCGCCGCGGCGTGCGAGGACGGGCCGGTCATCCCCGTCTATATTCTCGACGACGACGCGCCCAAGCATCACGCGATGGGCGGCGCCTCGCGCTGGTGGCTCCACCACAGCCTCGAAAGCCTCGCCGCCGACCTAAAGCACAAGGGATCGCGGCTGATCCTGCGGCGTGGCAAATCGGCGGAGGTGCTCGCCAAGCTCGCCGAAGAGACCGGCGCCGCCCGCGTCCACTGTATCCGCCACTACGAACCCTGGTGGCGCAATGCCGAGCGCGCCGTCGCCAAGTCGCTGGAGCTCTGCTGCCACGACGGTAATTACCTAGCCCGCCCCGGATCGGTCACGACGGGCAGCGGCAAGCCGTTCCGCATCTACACCCCCTTCTGGCGGGCGCTCCGCCAGCACATGCCGCCGCCCCACCCGACGCCCCGGCCGCGCAGCATCCCCGCCCCCGCCAAATGGCCGACGTCGGACAAGCTCGCCGACTGGTCGCTGCTCCCGACCAAGCCCGACTGGGCCGGCGGCTTTGCCGAGTGGCAGCCGGGCGAGGCCGGCGCGCACAAGCGCCTCGACGCCTTTCGCCGCCACGCCGACGCCTATGACGCCGAACGCAACCTCCCCTCGATCGAGGGCAGCTCGCGCCTGTCGCCGCACCTGCATTTCGGCGAGATCTCGGCGGCACAGGCGTGGCACAGGACAGAGGATGCCGGCGGATCGGTCGACACCTTCCTGTCCGAACTCGCCTGGCGCGACTTCGCGCAGAACGTCATCCTGCAATTCCCGGATTACGCGACGAAGAACGCGCGGGAGAGCTTCGACAAGCTTCCGTGGCGAGGCGGCAAGGGCGTGGCGGCGGACCTGCGCGCCTGGCAGCGCGGCCAAACCGGCTACCCGATCGTCGATGCGGGCATGCGCCAGCTCTGGACGACGGGCTGGATGCACAACCGCGTGCGGATGATTACGGCGAGCTTCCTCATCAAGCATCTGCTGATCGACTGGCGAGAGGGGGAGCGCTGGTTCTGGGACTGCCTGGTCGACGCCGATTACGGGTCGAACGCGGTCAACTGGCAGTGGACCGCCGGGTCGGGGGTCGATTCGAACATGTTCGTGCGGATCATGGCGCCGCTCACCCAGTCGGCGAAGTTCGACGCTGCCGACTATATCCGCGAATGGGTGCCGGAGCTGAAGGCGCTGGGCGACGCGGCGATCCACGATCCCGACGAAGCCGGCTGCCGCCCGCGCGACTATCCCGCCAAGATCATCGGCCATCGCGAGGCGCGCGAGCGGGCGCTCGCCGCGGCGAAGCAAATGAAGTGATTGCGCTTCGCCGCGCCCCTGCCCAAGGGAGCGGCGATGAGCGGAATGCTACGCAATCGGGGACGGCGGACGGGCGAGGTGCGCGGGCGCGTATGGGCGGGCGTCGACCGGCTGTTCGCCGCGCTGCTCGACCGGATCGACCGCGGGCTGGCGACAGGGTCGCTCGACGCGACGCTGCCTGGCGGCGGATTCCGCCGGCTGGGCGGGCGCGCCCCCGGCGCGGCGGCGGTGGTCGACCTTCGATCGTGGCGCGCGCTCTACCGGCTCGCGACCGGCGGTTCGGCGGGCTGGTACGAGGCATGGGTTGCGGGCGAATGGGCGAGCCCCGATCCGACCGCGCTGTTCGAGCTGTTCGTCGCCAATCGCCAGGGCCTGGGCGACACGGCCCGCGCGCGGCCCTGGTCGCGGATCGCGCGGCGGCTGGCGCACCTCGCCCGCCGCAACGACCGCGACGGGGCGCGGGCGAACGTCGCCTATCACTACGACCTCGGCAACGACTTCTACGCCGCCTGGCTGGACGAGACGCTCACCTATTCGAGCGCGATCTTTGCGGCGCCGGGCGAAGCGCTCGAGACGGCGCAGCATCGCAAGCTGACCGCCATCCTGGATCGAACCGACACGCGGGCGGGCAACCGCATTCTCGAGATCGGCTGCGGCTGGGGATCGTTCGCGCGCGTCGCCAGCGATGCCGGGCGCCAGGTCCAGTGCCTCACCCTATCGACCGAACAGGCCGACCATGTCCGTTCGCGCGCGCTCCCCGGCGTCGAGGTGTCGCTGACCGACTATCGCGACGCGGCCGGCACCTATGACGCGATTGCCAGCATCGAGATGGTCGAGGCGGTGGGCGAGCGCTACTGGCCCGACTATCTCGGCGCGATCGCGCGGTTGCTGAAGCCGGGCGGCCGCGCGGCGATCCAATATATCGCGATCGACGATGCGATCTTCGACAATTACGCGCGCAACGTCGACTTCATTCAGAGCTATGTCTTTCCCGGCGGGATGCTGCTGTCCGAGAGCCGCTTTCGCGCCATCGCCGATCGCGCAGGGCTCGACTGGCGGGACCGGCATGAGTTCGGCCTCGACTATGCCGAGACGCTGCACCGCTGGCGCGCGGCATTCGACTGCGCCGATGCCGAGGGCCGCCTGCCCGCCGACCTCGACGCCGCGTTCCGCAATCTGTGGCGCTATTACCTGATGTACTGCGAGGGCGGCTTCCGCGGCGGCGGCATCACCGTCGCGCAGGTGACCTTGGTGAAGCGCTAGATCTGCACCAGGTTGTTGAGGTTGATGATCGGCAAGAGGATCGCCAGCACCATCATCAGCACCAGCCCGCCCATCAGCAGCAGCACCATCGGCTCGACCAGCGCGACCAACGTCGCGACCAGCGCGTCGAGCTCGCGCTCCAACTCCCCCGACGCGCGGCCGAGCGCGGGGGCGAGGCGGCCGCTCGATTCGCCAGAGGCGACGATCGCGACGAGCATCGAGGGAAACACGCCGCTCTCCGCCATCGCCGCGCGCAGGCTGATCCCCTCGCGCACCCGCGCGGCGATGTGCAGCGCCTTGTCGCGGACGAACAGGTTGGGCGTGACCGCCGCAGCGGCCTGAAGCGCCTCGACCAGCGGCACCGCGCTCTCGACGAGCGTCGCCAGACTGCCGGCGAAGCGCGCGGCGTTGAACTGCCGGCTGAACCGCGCGAACGGCCGGTTCTCGTTGAAGAAGCGGTGGACGCGGAGGCGATTGGCGGGGACGCGCGCCCAGCGGCCATAGAGCAGGAACGCGGCGGCAGCGGCGATCAGGACGTAGAGGCCATAATTCTGGATGAATGCGCTCACCGCGATCAATGCGCGGGTGAGGAAGGGCAGCTCGGCGCCGCGCGACACGAACACGCGGACGATGTCGGGCACGACATAGACCATCAGCAGCACCATCATGCCGAAACTGACGGTGGCGAGCAGCGCGGGATAGAGGAGAGCCAGCTGGAGCTTCTGCCCGTTCGCCTGCCGGTTTTCGACGAAGACGGCGAGGTGGTCGAGCACGCTGGCCAGCCGCCCCGATTGCTCGCCCGCCGCGACGGAGGCGCGATAGAATTCGGGGAAGGCCTTGGGGTGCAGCCCCAGCGCCGCGGCGAAGCTGCGCCCGTCAAGGATCGCGCCGCGCACGTCGGTCAGCAGCGCGGTCACCGCCGGCACCTCCGACTGCTGCGCGACGAGGCGGAGCGATTCCTCGATGGTGATGTCGGAGCCGATCAGCGTCGAGATCTGCCGCGTGACCGTCGCGAGCTGGCGCGCCGACAGTCCGCGACGGCGCAGCGACGGCAGCTTGATCCCGCCGACCGCGGGCCCCGCGTCGTTGGCGGGCTCGACCGACAGCGGCAGCAGCGCCTGCTCGCGCAGCAGTGCACGGGCGGCGGCGGGCGACGACGCCTCGATGATCCCCTTGCGCGCGGTCCCTTCGCGAGTGGCGGCGCGATACGCGTAGGCGGTCATGCGATCCCCCTAACTGTCACCCCGGACTTGTCCCGGGGTCCACCGTGCCGCCAGCCAAGCCGCCGCTGGGTACGCGGGCCGGTGGACCCCGGAACAAGTCCGGGGTGACGATGAAGATGCAAGGTCACGCCTCCTCGCGCGTCACCCGCGCGACCTCCTCCACCGTCGTCAGGCCTGCGCGCAGCTTGGCGATGCCGTCGTCCAGCAGCGACGGGTTCTCAGCCCGCGCATGCCGCTCGAGTTCCGCCTCCGATGCGCCATCATGGATCATCGCCTGAAAGCGGTCGTCGATCGCCACCACCTCGTACAGGCCGGCCCGCCCGCGATAACCGTCGCCGTGGCAGGCATCGCATCCCTCGGCGCGCCAGATCGGCTCGCCAACGCGAAGGCCGCCGCCGACCATCGCCACGTCGCCCTCGCTCACCACTTCCTCGCGCCGGCACGTCTGGCACAGCCGCCGCACCAGCCGCTGCGCACACAACCCGACCACCATCGGCGCGAGCAGATAGCGCTCGACACCCATGTCGATCAGCCGCGTCACCGATCCCACCGCCGAATTGGTGTGGAGAGTCGAGAGGACGAAATGCCCCGTCATCGCCGATCGCACCGCGACCTGCGCCGTCTCCTGGTCGCGGATCTCGCCCACCATGATGACGTCGGGATCCTGGCGAAGGATCGCGCGCAGCCCGCGCGCGAACGTCATGTCGGTGCGCGGATTGACCTGCGTCTGGGCAATGCCCGACAGCTCATACTCGATCGGGTCCTCGACCGTCATGACGTTGCGCCGCCGGTCGTTGAGCCGGGTGAGCGCCGTATAGAGCGTCGTCGTCTTGCCGGACCCGGTCGGCCCGGTGACGAGGAGGATGCCGTGGGGCCGCTCCAGCAGCCGCGTGAAAACGGTGCGATCGCGCTCGCTCATGCCCAGCGAGCCGAGGTCGAGCGTCATCGACCCGCGCTCCAGCAATCGCATCACCACGCGCTCGCCATGCTGGGTCGGGATCGTCGAGACGCGCGCGTCGACATCGTGACCGCCGACGCGCAGCGTCACGCGGCCATCCTGCGGCACGCGCTTCTCCGCGATGTCGAGCTTGGCCATCACCTTGATGCGGCTGACGAGGAGCGGCGCGAGCGCGCGCTGCGGCTCGACCACGTCGCGCAGCACGCCGTCGATGCGGAAGCGCACGACGAGCCGCTTTTCCTGCGTCTCGACGTGAACGTCGGACGCGCCCTCCTTGATCGCCTCGAGCAGCAACGCGTTGATGAGGCGGATGACGGGCGAATCGTCGCGGGTGTCGAGCAGATCGTCGACCGCCGCGGCGGAGTCGGCCAGTGCGGCAAGGTCGGTGCCGTCGATCTCGAAGTCCGCCGCCTGTGCCGCGCGGTCGCCGTACGAGGCACCGAGCGCCGCATCGAACGCCTCGTCCGCCACCGGCACCAGCCGCGCGGCCGGCGCGATCCGCTGCACCTCAATCAGTGCGTCTAGGCCGACGCCGGCGCGGTGGACACATTCGGCACCGTCCGGGCTCTCGCGGAGCACCACGCCGTGCCGGCGCGCGAAGCTATAGGGGAGCATCGCGGTCATGGCGCGAAGCTCACTTGCGCCTCGACCATGCCCGCGTTCGGCCGCCGAACGATCCGCGCCGACGTGACCGCCAGCGTTGAGGACCGGCTGAGGTCGGCGAGCCAGCCGACGACCTTTGCGTAGTCACCCTCGCTCACGACCGCACGCACGCCCCCGCCCTGCGGCTCGACCGCGACCGACAGCGCCTGTGCCTGCGCCGCTGCCTGGACGATCTCCACCGGGCTGCCGGTGCGGCGCTGCGCGGTCTGCGGCTGGAGCTTGCCCACGGCGCGGATGCGCGCGGACAGCGTCTCATAGGTGCGGATGTCGGCGCGCGCCTCCGCCCGTGCGGCCTGGAGCGGCTTGATTACGCCATAGACCAGCGCCGCGCCCGCGATCAGCAGTCCCAGCACCGTCAGCAGCACGCGCTCGCGCTGGCTGAGCGTCGCCCACCAGCCCTCGAACCGGGCGATCGCGGCGTCGAGCCGGGGGTCGCGAAGCTCGATCCTCATGCACCCCTCGCGGTCAGGCGGAGCGTGCCGTTCGGCAGCGTCGTGACCTCGCCCGACAGGCGCGCGTCGCTGATCGCCCCGCTCAGCCGCCCGGCCAAGCCCGGTTGCAGCGGCTCCAGATCGACCATCAGCGCGTCGCCGCGAAAGCCGATGCCCCGCACCGCCATCTGGCCGTTGAGCGGCGCCAGTGTCGCCGAAACGCGCGACAATAGCGGCAGGAACGCGCTGTATCGCTTGGGTTCGGGCAGCAAGTCGGCGACCGTGCCGGCAAGGTCGTCGCCAGTCGTTGGCGTTCCGGGCGAGGCCGTGGCCACAAGCATTCGCGTATCGTCCTCGCGCCGGTCGGCGATCGCGCGCAGCATCATCGTATCGGCGGCGGCGATGCCGACATGCGCAGTCAGCCCGATCGCCCCCACCCAGAACAGCCGCCGTCCCCAGCCGGGCAGCGACGCCGCCCGCCGGCGGCCGTAAATGCCCTGACGCAGATCGAGCGCCGGCTCCGCGATGCGCCGCGCCAGCGACAGCTCGCCGAGCTCGGCAGGGAGCGCGGCCATCGCCTCAGGCAAAGGGGCGCCATAGTTGCGGATCGGCGGGCGTCCCGCGGCTTCCCACGCCGCAGCGATCATCGGCGCGGGCATCGCAAAGCCAGTACCGTCGCCAGTCCGCACCACCGCGCGCGTCTCGCCAAGCTCGACCGCCCACTCGCCCGCGTCCGGCCGGGGCAGCGCGAGCGCGTCGGGGACGAAGGCGGCGTCGGGATGACCGGCGAGCGCGGCTTCCTCGATCCAAGCCTGCATCTGCGCATGGCGGACCACGCCGACCAGGAAGCGGCGCGGCGACAGTTCGGACCCGAGCGCCAGGTGCACCGCGTCGAGCGGATCGGCGATCAGCTCCTCGACGGCAAAGGGCAAGGCTTCCAGTCGCTTGGCCCGGCTCGGCAGCGGCAGGTCGACGGCGAGCAGCCGCACCGCCTCGCCCGGCACCAGCATGGTTGCCGCGCCGCCCGCCTCGTCTATGATGAGCGAGGATGGCTCCGAGCCGGCTGTCACATTGCTTTCATTCTGGCGACGCATGGGGCGGCGATGCACATCCTTTTGAAACAGTTTCATGACAGCCGCGACGACGCCGCGCAATCGCGTCTTCCACGGGACACCGAAGCGGGCCTGACGCTCGTCGAGATGATCGTGGTGCTGGCGATCATCGCGCTCGTCGCCGCGCTGATCGTCCCCAACGTCATCGGCCGCCCGGACGAGGCGCGGGTGACCGTCGCCAACACCGACATCCGCACCATCTCCGCCGCGCTCAAGATGTACCGCCTCGACAATGGCGACTATCCGACGACGGCGCAGGGGCTGAAGGCGCTGGCCGAAAAACCCTCGACCCCGCCGATCCCGTCGAACTGGTCGGGCGACGGCTATCTCGGCGAAGTGCCGGCGGACCCCTGGGGCAATCCCTATCAGTATAGCGCGGAGGGCGGCACCTTCACGCTCAAGTCGCTGGGCAAAGACGGCAAGCCGGGCGGCGAGGGCCTAGACGCGGACCTCGACGGCAAGAAGTGATGCGGCGCGCGGTCGCGCTTTGCCAGCGGCACTGACGTGAGCCTCCCATCTCGTCCTTCTTCGTCACCCCGGACCTGTTCCGGGGTCCACCTTGCCGCGTACCCGGCCGCCGCGGCACTTGCGGTCCGGTGGACCCCGGAACAAGTCCGGGGTGACGATCATGCAGGAAAGGTCCCGTGCTCCCGCGAAGGCGGGAGCCTTGGGTCAAGAGCGCAATGGCGGCCGGTCCTGCTTGGCCCTGGGCTCCCGCCTTCGCGGGAGCACGGTGGCGCGTCGGCCGGGGGGCAATCCGGCATGACCCTGATCGAGATGCTGATCGTCCTCGCGATCATTGCGGTCGCGGCCGGTGCGGTCACGCTCGGAATCGGCGCCGCCACTCGCGCGCCGTCCGTACAGAGCGAGGCGCAGCGGCTTGCCGAACGGCTTCAGGCCGCTGCCGACGACGCGATGCTCGGCGACGCCCTCGTCGCCTTCACCGCTGAGAAGACCGGCTACGGCTTCGCGCGCTTCGACGGCCAGACGTGGCAGCCGGTGGGCGGCGACGCGCTCGGCTTTCATCCGCTCCCCGGCGGCATGACGATGCGGCTGTCGGCCAAGCCGCCGGTCGTGCTCGGCCCCGAGGGGTCGGGCAAGCCGCTGATCGCTGTCATCGCCGAGCGCGGCCAGTCGGTCAGCGTCGCCTATGACGGCCTCACCGCCCGCGTGGTGCCGGGAACATGAGGGTGCGCGTTCTCCCTCGGCCCCAAACTGGGCGCAGCGTTTTGGACACGTCCTTCGACAAGCTCAGGACGAACGGGGGTGGTTCAGCCACACGCCGCATCGCTCTTGGCACGTCCTTCGACAGGCTCAGGACGAACGATGGAGGGGGCTCGGGGCCCACCCACTCCGTTCGTCCTGAGCCTGTCGAAGGACGTGCCCCGAACGACGCAACCGCCGGCTTCTCCCTCATCGAGGCGCTCGTCGCGCTCGCGATCCTCGCCATCGCCACCGTCGGGCTGGTCCGCACCGTCGAAACGCACATCGACTCGACCCGCGCGATGGAGGGGCGGCAAGCGGCGATGTGGGTCGCCGAGAACCGCCTCGCCGAGATCGAGGCGCGGATCGACGGCGCGAACGAGGTCGAGATGATGGGCCGCCGCTGGCGCATCGCCGTCGCCGAGCGCGCGACCGACGATCCCGCCATCCGCCGCGTGCGCATCGACGTGTTCGAAAGCGGCGCCCGGCAGGCCTCGCCGCTTGCATCGCTCGACGGTTTCGTGGACGCAGAAGGCGCATGAAGCGCGCGCTCGACCTCAATCCCCGGCAACAGCGAATTGCGCTCGATCTCGTGACGGGCGTGATGGTGGTGTCGGTCGCGTTCGCGCTCGCCGGCCTGACCTGGCGGCTGGCGGGTCATGCCGGGCAGGGCGCGATCACCGTTCCATCGGGCAGCCGCCCGGTGCCGCCGCCGGACCTATCGCCCGCGCTCGCCTGGAGCCCGTTCGGCCGCGCGGCCCAGACCGAACAGGCAGTCCCGACCTCGATCCAGCTGGTGCTGAAGGGCGTGGTCTTCGCGATCCCGCAGAGCTTCGCCGTCGCCTATGTCAGCGAGGCGGGCGGCACCGCGCGCGCCGTCCGCGTCGGCGAGGCGCTCGGCGGTGCGACCATCCAGTCGATCCAGCGCGACCGCATCCTCCTCGACAATGCCGGCCGTGTCGAGTTCCTCGCCTTCCCCGATCCGGCCGCGCTGCTCCAGCGGCTTGATGCGACGCCGACCGATGGCGGCTATCGCATCGGCAGCGGCTCGCTGCCGGGGATGCGACCGGGCGACGTTGTCCAGTCGGTCAACGGCCAGGCGCTCGGCCGCGGTGCCGCCGACCAGGCCGCGTTCGCCGCGGCGCAGGCCAGCGGCTCGGCGCAACTTCAGGTTCTTCGCGACGGCAAGCCGATGACGCTCACCGTCCCGCTACGCTAGAGAAGTATCCGTGAACCACGCTTTCCGCCGCACCCTACTCGCCTGCGCGCTCGTCGCCACCGCCGCGCAGCCGATCGCGCTGTCCGCACAGGAGGCGCCGGGCGACATCGTCGTCAACATGCGCGGGGTCGAGATCGCCGATGTCGCCGACCAGATTTCGCGCCTGACCGGCCGCACGCTGATCCTGGATCCAGCGGTCAAGGGCGTCGTCACCGTCACCTCGGCCCAGCCGCTGTCGCCCGACGGCGTTTGGGAGCTTTTCCAGTCGGTGCTGCGCGCCAATGGCTTTGCCGCGGTGCGTTCGGGCCGCGCGTGGCGGATCGTGCCCGCGGCCAATGCGGTGCGCGACGGCGGCGTCCGCCGCTCCGCGTCCGGCCAGGAACTGACCACGCGGATGATCCGCCTGTCGAACGTGCCCGCGGGCGAGGCGGCGCGGATCGCGCGGCCGCTGGTCGCCAGCTTCGGCTCGGTTGAGCCGCTCGCCAGTCCCAACGCGATTGTCGTCACCGACTATGCCGACAATGTCCGTCGGATCGAGGCGCTGATGCGCAACCTGGATGGCGGCGGCGGCCAGAGCTTCGCGACCATCCCCTTGCGCAACGGCTCGGCGGCGGACGTCGCCGCCGCGATCGGCCAGGTGCTCGGCGAACGCGAAGCGGGCGGCGCGCGTGTCGCGGGCGATCCGCGCAGCAACGTCGTCGTCGTGCGCGGCACCCCTTCGGCGGTGGCGGAGGCGCGCCGGATCGCGCTGTCGCTCGACACGCCGGGCGGCGCGACGCCGATCACCCGCGTCTTCCGCCTCAACTATGCCGATGCCGAAAGCGTGACGGAGGTGATGCGCGGCGTGCTGGGCCAGGAAGCGGAAGCGACCAACCCCGTCGCGCGAAGCCTTCAGTCGCGCGGCACGCGCGGCGGCCTCGGCACCAACGCCAATCGCAGCCCGACCGCGGCGCTCGCCGGCCTGGTCAACCAGAGCAACCAGCAGGCGCTGGGCGCCGTTGGCGGCCTGAACGGCGGCAGCGCCGGTGGCGGCTCGACCATCTCGACGGTCGGCCAGAACGAGCGCGAGGCGACGCCGCAGGGCTTTTCCACCCCCGACCTTACCGTCCAGCCTGCCCCCGACATCAACGCCATCGTCGTGCGCGGCACGCCGAGCGCGATGGCGGGGATGGACACGCTGATTGCCGACCTCGACGTCCGCCGTCCGCAGGTGCTGCTGGAAGCCGCGATCGCCGAGATCACCGGCGACGAGGCCGAGCGGCTGGCGGTGCAGATCGGCAGCGCGGGCACCGTGCTCGACCAGGTTGAGGGAGTGGCGACCAGCTTCGGTTCGCCGGGCGCAGGGGTGTCGCTGGGGACGATCCTCCAGACCTTAGGCGTGCCCGCAGGTGCGCTACTGACCGGCGGCCTGACCGGCAATATCGCGTTCGGCAACGACTTCTCGATTCTCGTCCAGGCGCTCGGCACCTCGACCAAGGCAAACCTGCTCTCGACGCCATCGGTGACGGTGCTCGACAACAAGGTGGGTGAGTTCGTGGTGGCGCAGGAAGTGCCGTTCGTGACCGGATCGGTGCTCACCAACAACAATGGCGCCGCGCCCTATACCTCGATCGAGCGCAAGGACGTGGGCATTACCCTCCGCGTCCTGCCGCGCGTCAACGCGGGCGACACGATCCGGCTGGAGGTAAGCCAGGAAGCCTCGACGATCGCGACGACGCAGCTCAACCAGGCGGCCGACCTCATCACCAATCGCCGTGCGATCAACACGACGGTGCTGGCTGACAACGGCCGCACGATCGTGCTCGGCGGGCTCATCAACGACGATTATATCCGCGCGCGCAGCCAGGTGCCGATCCTCGGCGACATCCCGCTGGTCGGCGAGCTGTTCAAGTCGCGCCAGGAGCAGCGCCAGAAGCGAACGCTGTTCATCTTTCTCAAGCCGACGATCCTGCGCGATCCCGACGCCACCGCCGCCGCCGCCGCCGAGCGCTATCAGCGACTGCGCGGGATCGAGGCGGGCCTCGCCGATCGCAACAGCCTCCTCCTCAACCCGCCCGCGCCGCGCCTGACCGTGGAGATCGACGGGATCTACTAGGTCGAGAAAGTCGGGAGACATCAGCGCCTTCACGCATTGACCCATGTGAAGGCCGATCACCGTCGATCGATGCCGCCGGAAAGGAGACCCCTCATGGCGACCGAACCGCGCGATCAGCGTGCCCTGACCGAAGAGGCGCTGCGCCTCAAGCAGGCGAACGCCGACAGCCCGCATCATCCCGAAAACGACGACCATGCCGATCAGGGCATCCGGTCGATCCCGTTCGAGGATCAACCGCCATCGGGTGCCTTCGATGCGGAAGGGCACCGCCCCGTCCTCGAGCGTAGCCGGAGGACGCGCTGATGCTGGTCCAGGTCAACACCGGAAAGCGTGTCGAAGGCACCGCTGACATCGCCGCGCAGATCGAGGATAGGCTGCGCTCGCGGCTCACTCGCTTCGCCGATCGCCTCACCCGCGCCGAAGTGCATGTTCGCGATGTCGACGGCCATCGCAATGGCGGCCGCGGGATCGAGGCGAGCGTCGAGCTGCGCCCGGCGGGCGGACAGCCGCTCGCCACCACCGACAGCGGTGCCGATGCCGATACCGCAGTGAGCGGCGCGCTGCGCAAGGCGGTCGATCTTCTCGACCGCCGGTTCGCCAAGCAGGACAAGGTACGCTGAAAACCCGCTCCGCGGCGGCATCCATGTCGCCGCGGAGCGGCTATTCGCCCGGCATCGCGACGCGCGCCGACTGCCCGCCACGCGTGAAATAGGCCGCGTCGATGGCCAGGCTGCGCAGCTGCCAGCCGTCGATCCCTTCGCCCGGCTTCAATGTCCGCACCGTGCCGTCACGCCCGCGCACCATCGCCACCGCATCGCGATCGAGCCGGCCGGCGATGCCGATCAACTCGGGCGCATCGGCGGGGAGCGGTGCGGCGCCCTCGCCCTCGAACAAAGGCCGCTCCAGCGCCGCGGCGAGCGGCGGCGGGGTGCGAAACTCGATCGGCTCCGCGGGCTCGACCATGACGTCGGCCGCGCCGCCCATTCGCGTGCCGAGCAACAACGCCGGCAACCCCAGCGCGATCACCACCAGCAGGATGGCGAGTCGCTTCATCGCCACGCGACCGCGACGCTACCGCTTAGCCGCACACCGCCCGGCGCCGGCTGGAGCCGCCACGACTGCCAGCGCGCGCCCGCCCCCTCCCGTTCGACGCGATCGGCGATCGCGAGCACCGCCTTTTCCGGCCCCGACAGGGTCAGGTCGATCTGCGCGACGCCCGGCCCGATCGGGTCAGCGGCCGCCTCTCGCTCGACCAGAACCCCGTTGCCCGACGCTGCCTGCCGCACCCGCTGCGCGACGGACGCGAGCGCCGACGGCGCCGATCCCGCGCGCAACCGCCACGCCGCATTCGGTACCGTATCGACCGGCGCCGCCTGAGCGCGGTCCTCCGCCACCCCTGCGCGAACCGCATCGAGCCGATCAAGCGACGCCCGCGCCGACGGCCACGCCAATGCCGCGAGCGCCGCGCCGACCCCGCCGCCGATCAGCGCCGCGCGCGTCACGGCCGTCCCTCCACCGAGACGATCAGCACGCCCTCACCTCGCCGCTCGCCGGTGACGCGAAACCGGCCGGCGCCAGCCCGGGCGAGCGAGGCGCGCAGGCGATCGGGATCGGCAGTGGCGATCTCGGCGCCCAGCCGCTCGCCCTCTTCGTCGCGCACCACCGCCAGCGAGGCGAGTCGATCCTCGGCCGCCAACACCCGCACGACGCCGTCGAGGACCGGCGCGAAGCCCGATCCGCCCAGCCGCGCGAGCGAGTGCCGCTCCGCCCGGCTCGCCTCCCCGCCGGTCTGCACCGCCGCCGCCGCCCGCTCGCGCACCGCCAACCAGTCCGCGCCCAGCATCGTCAGTACCGGCCCCGCCGGCAGCAGCACCGCCAGCAGCCAGCCGATGCGCGCACCCTGCCGGCCCGTGTCCTCACCGCGCCGCGCCGCCGTTCCCAGCCGGTCGGCCAGGCTTGGCGCCGGGTCGGCGCGGGGCAGTTTCTCGGGCTCCATCGGCGCGCGCCTATTACGGTTCACGGGTTCAGACCAGCGTCTCCGTCACTGTCGTAAACGCGTCACACGAACGACGCCGAACAGTCACGCATTGTGCATGCGCGCGTAAGCTGGCACCGCCAGAGGGAACAGGGGACCGGGGGCTTGCCTGCCCGTCAGGACGCTATGGGGAATCGATACATGAGTGACATGCTTGAACTCGAGTCGGGTTACACCGACGGCGACATCGACACCAATCGCACCAACAACCTGTCGCTCAACGAGTTGGTGGACGCGCGCTATACCCGTCGCAAGACGCTGAAGGGCGGCGTGTCGGCCGCGGCGATCGCGGTGTTCGGCGGCTCCGTGCTCGCCGCCTGCGACGACAGCAACGACGATGGCGACGGCAACGCCCCGCCGGTCGTGACCGCGGGCTCCAGCGGTTCGTCCTCCTCGGGCCGTACCGTCACGCTGACCAGCACCGTTACCGATGACGGCGGCATCGTCACCTCGGCCTGGACGCAGGTGTCGGGCCCCACGGTCACGCTGACCGGCGCCAACACCGCAAGCGCGACCTTCACCGCGCCGGCGGTCTCGACCTCGACCCCGCTCGTCTTTCGCTATGTCGCGACCGATCAGGGCGGGCTCCAGGCCTCGGCCGAGACGACGGTCACCGTCACCCCCGCCGCGCTCGGCTTCACCGCCGTCGCCAAGAACAAGCTCGACGTCGTCACCGTTCCCACCGGCTATTCGCTCGGCGTGCTGACCAAGCTGGGCGACCCGATCGCCAAGGACGTTGCCGCGTACAAGAACGACGGCACCGACACCAACTTCGCCAACCGCATCGGCGACCATGGCGATGCGCTCTACTATTTCGGCCTCAACTCGTCGGGCGCGCGTGACGACACCAGCAGCGTGCGCGGCGTGCTGATGCAGAACCACGAGAACCTGAACGTCCAGTATCTCCACGCCAACGGCCCGACCAACGTGTCGTCGGGTCCGCGCCCCGAGGGCGAGGCGATCAAGGAGATCGAGGCGCACGGCGTCTCCGCGGTCGAGCTCGTCCAGGGCACCGGCGGCTGGGCGGTCGTCCAGGACAGCACCTTCAACCGCCGCGTCACTCCCAACACGCCGACCGAGATCCGCGGCCCGGCGCGCGGCAACGCGCTGCTCGTCACCGCCTATTCGGCCGATGCGACCGCGGGCCGCGGCACGATCAATAATTGCGCGAACGGCGCGACGCCCTGGGCGACGCTGCTGACCTGCGAAGAGAATTGGGCCGGCTATTTCCGCCGCCCCCCTGCTGCGGACAATGCCCGCCGCACCGCCAAGGAAGTGACCGCGCTCAGCCGCTACGGCGTCACCAACGCCAACGGCAACTATGCCTGGGCCAGCGTCACGCCGTCGGACGCGAGCAGCACTATCTTCCGCAAGTGGGATGCGCAGGCGACCGGTTCGTCGGCCAGTGCCGACTATCGCAACGAGCCCAACCAATATGGCTGGGTGGTCGAGATCGACCCCTATGACCGCGCCCGCGCGCCGCGGAAGCGCACCGCGCTCGGCCGCATGAACCACGAGGGTTGCTGGCCGGGTCCATTCGTCGCGGGTCGCAAGCCTGCCTTCTACATGGGCGACGACGCGCAGAACGAGTATCTCTACAAGTTCGTGTCGGCGACGCCGTGGGTCGCGGCCGATGCCACTGCCACCGA
The DNA here is from genome assembly GCF_032391395.1 of Sphingomonas sp. Y38-1Y. Classification (NCBI taxonomy): domain Bacteria; kingdom Pseudomonadati; phylum Pseudomonadota; class Alphaproteobacteria; order Sphingomonadales; family Sphingomonadaceae; genus Sphingomonas; species Sphingomonas sp. Y38-1Y. Next base: position 1,511,874 of record NZ_CP135916.1, on the reverse strand, counting down.
CCGCTTGTCGATCGGCGACAAGTATCTGGACAGCGGCACGCTTTACGTCGCGAAGTTCAATGCCGATGGTTCGGGCCAGTGGCTGCCGCTGGTGTTCGGCCAGGGCAACGTCACCAGCACCAACGCGACCTATGCCTTTGCCGACCAGGCCGACGTGCTGACGCACGCCCGCCTTGCCGCCGACGTGCAGGGCGCGACGCGGATGGACCGTCCGGAATGGACCGCGGTCAATCCGGTGAACGGCGAGATGTACCTGACGCTCACCAACAACTCGTCGCGCACCGCGGCGACCGCGGATGCGGCCAACCCGCGTGCGTATATCGATCCGCCCAGCACCTCGCGCGGCAACCGCAATGGCCACATCCTGCGCCTGCGTGAGAGCGGCGACACGACCGAGGCGACGGCGTTCACCTGGGATATCTACCTGTTCGCGGCCGGTTCCGACCTGGATGCCACCAACATCAACCTGTCGGGCCTGACTGCCGACAACGACCTGTCCAGCCCCGACGGCCTGTGGTTCGGTCGCGCGTCGAACGCGTCGGGCCAGGTCAATCCGCTCTTGTGGATCCAGACCGACGACGGCGCCTTTACCGACGTCACCAACAATCAGATGCTGGCGGCCTTCCCCGGCCGGGTCGGCGACGGCGGCACGCGCACGGTCACCAACACCGCCGCGGACGGCACGACGTCTCAGGTCGTGACGCGCATCGGCGCGGCGCCGGGCACCAACCTGCGCCGCTTCCTGGTCGGCCCGATCGAGTGCGAGATCACCGGCGTTGACTCGACCCCCGACGGCCGCACGCTGTTCGTCGGCATCCAGCATCCGGGCGAGAACGGCACGCCCGCCGCGCCGACCAGCAAGTGGCCGGACAGCCAGGGCGGCTCGACCACCCTGCCCGCGACCACGCGCCCCCGCTCGGCAGTGGTCGTGATCCGCAAGAACGACGGCGGCATCATCGGTCTCTGATCGACCGACGCCGGACACGAGAAAGGGGAAGGCTTCGGCCTTCCCCTTTTTTTTGCGCGACGTTGTTGAGCGGTCGTGTGGCGCTATCCTAGTCGCCGTTCATCTTGTGCTTCCGCCCCACTAACAACAAGCGATCTTACCGCTTCGGCGCCGAACCCGCGCTGATGACCTTGGCATTCCCGTCGGCGGCGATCGACACGACGTGGCTCGCGCCGTCGTCGCACTTGGCGCGGAACGTCAGCCCCTCGCCCTTGGCCGGTGCGCTTTCGGTCACATGGTTGCAGGTGATGCCGGCATCCTGGATTGCGCGGATCATCACGACGTTCCGCTGGCCGGGCGACAAGTCGAGCACCGCCGCCTGATAGTTGAGCGCGGCCTCGTTCGTCGTCGTCTCGTTGACCGCGGGTGCCGGCGCGCTGGCACCGCCGCCGCACGCCGACAACAGCCCCAGCCCTGCCAGCATCAGCACTGCCCGCATCATCGATCGCCTCCATCACCGCTGCCAGGCGCATAGGCCCGCAAGAATACCTGCGTCCCGCGCGCCGCGCGCGCGACGATCGCCTCTGGCGACGGCGGGTCGATCAGGCCCAGCTTGAGCTTGAAGTCGCAGAACCCCTTCCACAGCGCGACCAGGTCCTCCGCCGCGCATTTGGGATCGTCGACCACGATCTCGCCGCGCCGCGCCGCATCCTCCAGGATCGCGGCGAGCGCCTGCTGGCACTGGCCGGGCGCCGCGTCGAAGAACCGACGGGCAAGCTTGGGGCTTTGCGCGATCTCGCCGGCGATCAGCCGGTCGAAGCGGACGTGATCGGGTTCGAACATCAGCTCCAGCATCGCCGTGCCAATCTGCGTCAGCCGCTCGACCAGCGTCGGCTCACCGTCCGGGGTCAGTGCGAACAGCGCGTCCATCCGCGCGACCTCGCCGCGGACCATCGCGTCGAACAACGCTTCCTTGTCGCCGAACCGGTTGTAGAGCGTCACCTTCGACACGCTGGCGCGCGCGGCGATGTCCTCGATCGTCGAGGCGTGGAAACCCTTTTCCAGAAAGCTGTCGCGCGCGGCGGCGACGATCGCATCGTTCTTGGCCGGGTCGCGCGGCCGTCCCGGCCCGACCCGCGCGCGCATCGCCGCATAGCAACCCGCCGCTTCAACCAATGCAATCGCCCTTCACCATCAAACTCGCCTTACCGGACGGGCGCGCCGTCAATTGGAGCGCCCGTTCCGGTCCCATATAGGCGCTCGACCTAATACTGATAGGCCTTGGGCATCGTTCCCTCCTTGGGGTCAAGATAGCGGTCGCGAAGTCTCGTCTGGCGGTTGACGAGCGGCTGCTCGACCCCGTCGACGAACACCGACGTCGCCGCCGACCCGATCTCCAGCGGATCGCCGTCCCAGATCACCACGTCGCCGTGGCGTCCCGGGCGAAGCGAGCCGATCTCGCCCCCCATGCCGATCGCTTCGGCCGGTAGCGAACTGATCGTCGCGAACGCCTGACCCCAGGTGAGGCCAGCGGCGCCCGGCACCTTGGACAGCGCCACCAGGTTGCCGGCATATTGCTTCACCAGCCGCGCCTGCCGCGCTTCGTCGTCGTTGATCGACCCGATGCCGACGGTCACGCCCGCCGCGCGAAGGCGGCCGATGTTCGACTGGGTGGCGGCGAGCTGCTCGAAGCTGATCGGCAGGTCAGCCAGCGCCGAGGCGATGACGGGCATGCCCGCCGCCGCGATCTCTCGCGCCACCGTCCAGCCTTCGGTCGCACCGACGAGCACGATCTTGAGCGCGGCGAACTCGCGCTTGAGCTCGATGAGCGTCAGGATGTCCGACGCCCGCTCGACATGGATGAGGAGTGGCATCTGCCCCGCCAGCACCGGCACCAACGCCGCCGCATCGGCGCGCGTCAGCAGCGCGTCCTTGCCGCGATCCTCATAGGATGACGGATTGCGGCGATAGGCCTGCGCCTCGAACAGCGCATTGCGCAGGGTCGTCATCGCCGCCGCGCGGCTGCCGCCGGCACGCTGCGCGCCGGTCTCGCCCCATTCCATGAACTGAAAGGCGCGCGGCCGGGTCAGCGCGTCCATGTCCGCGCCCAGGTCGATGACCGCACCTTGGCCGGCAAAGATCGACCCGCGCGCCGCCGGCGCGACGACGGCGCGGGTGATCCCCTCCGCCCGGTTGATCGCGATCGGGCTCGCCTTCGGATTGACCGCCGGCGCGATGTCGAGCGCGGCGTTGAAGACCGAATTTGCGGCCGAGGAGTCGTCGGTATCGCGAACGCCGTCGACCTCGACCACGCCCATTCGCGTGAAGCCCGCGACGATGCCCGGCGTCACCCAGCGCCCGCCCGCATCAATCGTTCGCGCGCCCGCCGGCGCCGCGCCGCCGCGGCCCGCCGAGACGACGCGCCCGCCGCGGATGACCACGGTGCCGCCCTCGATCGGCTCCGACCCGTCGCCGACGACGACCTTGGCATTGGTGATGACCACGTCCTGCGCGGCGGCTGGCAGCGCGGCGGCGCTCGCCATCAGCACCGCAATTGCTTTCAGGCCGCGCATCACTTCACGTCTCCTTCGCCGGGCTGGCCGAGCTCGAAGTCGGACACCGGGCGCAGCTTGGGATTGTTCATGTCGTACATCAGCGCGCCGTCGACCCACACGCGCTCGGGCCGGGTGTAGACGCTGAAGGGATTGCCGTTCCAAAGCACCACGTCGGCCATCTTGCCGGGCTTGAGGCTCCCCGTCCGGTCGGCGATGCCGAGGGCGCGGGCGGGATTGAGCGACAGCCAGGTCCAGGCATGCTCGGGGCTGATCTCCATCCCCGCGCGCCGGCCCGCCGCCATCGCCTTGGCCACTTCCTGGTTCAGCCGCTGGATGCCGTTGGCGTCGTCCGAATGGATCATGACGCACGCGCCCTCCTTGTCGAGGATCGCGAGGTTTTCGTTCACCGCGTCATAGCTTTCCATCTTGAAGCCGTACCAGTCGGCCCAAACCGCTGAGCAGACGTTGTTCGCCTTCAGCAAGTCGGCGATCTTGTAGCTCTCGACCGCGTGGTGAAAGGTCGAGACCTGGTATCCGAACTCCTTGGCCATATCCATGACGATGGCCATCTCGTCGGCGCGATAGCAGTGGTTGTGGACCAGGATCTCGCCCGACAGCACGCCGCGCAGCGTATCGAGCTGAATGTCGCGCGTCGGCGCATCGCCGCCGTCATTCTCATATTTGTCCCACTTGCGGCGATAGTCGGCCGCCTTGGCCCAGGTCGCGCGGTTGACCGCGACATTGCCCATCCGGGTCGAGGGCATCCGCCCCTTGCCGCCATAGACGCGCTTGGGGTTCTCGCCGCACGCCATCTTGAGGCCATAGGGCGCGCCGGGGAACTTCATCCCCTGCATCGTCCGGGCATAGACGTTCTTGAGCACGACCGACCGCCCGCCCATCAGGTTGGCGGAGCCGGGCAGGATCTGCAGCGTCGTCACGCCGCCATTAGCGAGCGCGCGGCTGAAGCCGGGGTCCTGCGGCCAGACCGAATGCTCCGCCCAAACCTCGGCCGTGATCGGCGCAGTGGCCTCGTTGCCGTCCGAATGCGCGTCGACGCCGGGGCTGGGATAGTCGCCGAGATGGCTGTGAATGTCGATGACGCCGGGCGTCACCCACTTGCCCTGGCCATCGATGACATCGGCGCCCGCGGGGTCCAGGGTCTGGCCGACGGCGACGATCCTGCCGTCGCGGAACAACACCTGCCCGCCCTCGATCCGCCCGCCCTCGCCATCGAGCACGGTCACGTTGGTGATGAGCGTCGGCCGGCCGGGATAGGCGCGATAGGTTGATGGGAACGGGTCGTGCGAATAGCCCTTGTTGAGGCCCGGTCCCGGCGCCTTGGTCGAGGCCGACTTGGTCTCCCCGCCCCCTTGCGCGGCGCAACCCGCCAGCAGCGCCGCGGCGGCGCCGAGCAGCAATGTTCGCTTCACTGGTATCTCCCTGATCTTCGATATCGTTGTTATCACGCGAATATTTCCTCGAGCTCGCGGCGTCGAGGGCCCTCGATCGCGGCCACGCGCTGGCGATAGGCGCTGGCGACGAGCGCGGGCGGCAGTACCGACAAGAGCGAGCTTAGAAGCACGAACGCCGCCTGCGACATCCAGCCGCCGCCCAGCAGCGCCGCCAGCCCGCCCAGCAGCCCCTGCACCACCGTGCCGAACACGAAGCCGATCGCCGCAAGCAGGAACAGCTGCCAGCGTACGCCGCGGCTCAATCGCGCCGCGCGGCCGAATACGGCAAACGGCGACGGCCGCTCCTCCGCCAACACCGGCAGCACGAGCATCCAAACGCAGGCGAGGATCGCGCCGGGCACGACGAAGAACACGAAGCCCGCGAATACCGCCGCCCAGTAGAGCACGCTTGTCAGCATCGCCTGCGGCACGACCGGCAACGACCGGGCCAGCACGGTGGCGATCCGCACCCGGCCGTCCAGCGCTTCCAGCGTCGCGACGACCATCGCCATCGTGCAAAGCTGGTACCAGGCGAAGGCGATGAGGCCGAGACCGAATGCGGTCGGCCACGTCGCCAGCATCGGCAGATCGGGTGAACCGACCGCCCCCAACACGGCGAGAAGGCCCGGCACGCCGGTCGCCGCCACGCCCAGGCCCGCAAAGATTAGCGGCGCCCGGCCGATCGCCGTCCCCGCATCGCCGATCACGCGCGACAGCTCGAACCCCGCGCCGCCGCGCAGTGCCATGACGATGGCACCCGCAAACACGCCCGCGATCAGCAGGAAGGTCAGGCCAACGACCGAAAACACGCGAAACCCCTTTGTTCTTGGACAAAAGGTGGATCGAAACGGCTTGCGTGTAAACGACCGAATTGCTTGGGTTGCGGCGGACGCTTTGGGGGGTGACGGGTGCCAGCGACGACGATCGACACCGACGCCGTCGACGCCGCGCACAAGGCGGTGCGCGCCGATCCCTCGATCCAGTTCGACTTTCCCTGGCGCGTGGTCGAGGCGGAGCAGCAGACGCCCGAATGGATGCGCTCGCTTGCGGCGGGCATCGACCGTTTCTTTCGTGCGCTGGGCCCGTTCTGGCAGGGCGTGTTCTGGGTGCTGGTCGCGCTCATCCTGATCGTGCTGGTGGCCAGCTTCTTCGCGCCCATCCGCGACTGGCTGCGGAACCGCCTCGCCCGCCGCCCGAGCGAGGCGGAGCCGGCATGGCAGCCCACCCAGGCCGCTGCCCGCGCGCTCCTCGCGGAGGCGGAGGCGCTGGCGGCTGCTGGCCGGTTCGAGGCGGCGGTCCAGCTTCTCCTCCACCGGTCGATCGAGGATATCGAGGCGTGGCGCGCGGGCCTCGTCCGCCCCTCGCTGACCGCGCGCGACATCGCCGGCGTCCCGGCGATCCCGGCTGCGGCGCGCGGCGTCTTCTCCCGCTTGGTGGCGCTGACCGAACGCGGCATCTTTGCCGCCCGCCCGCTCGGGCCCGAGGATTGGCAAACGGCGCGCGACGCCTATCGAGCGTTCGCGCTTTGAGCGACGGCAATCCCACTCCCTTCACGACGCGCGGCGGCGTGATCCTTGCCGGGCTCGGCGCGGTGCTGCTGCTCGCGCTCCTCGTGATGGTGGGATTCGGTCAGGAGATCGAACAACGCATGACGCGCGTGCCCGGCGCCACGGCCAAGGGCGCGACGGGGTTCCAGGCGCTCCACGACCTTCTCGCCAAGTTGCCCGGCACGACCGTGACCCTGGCCCGCGACAACGACGCCCTCACTTCCGACACGCTGGTGATCGCCACGCCCGACGCGCAAACCCGGCCCGCCGACCTCGCAGACCTGGTCAGGCGCCGCGATGCGAAGCCGCTGCTCATCATCCTGCCCAAATGGCAGACCGAGCGAGATGGCTTCTCGCCGACTCGCGAGCGGCGTGTGCAGGGCGACATGGGCGTGCTGACGCTGGACACGATGCTCAGCCAGGTCGGTCAGCTCGAGGTCAATCGCGACGGATCGCAGGTCCGCCGTCCGGTGGCGCCCGGCTGGCCGCTCGCCCCGATCGAGCAGCCACAGGTGATCGCCAAGGGTGTCGAACCGTGGATTAGTGTGACCGGCCGGGGCGCGATCCTGGGCAAGCTTCCGTCTCAGAAAGTCTGGCTCCTCGCCGATCCCGACCTCGCCAACAATTACGGCCTGCGCGATCCGCGCAATGCGCGCGCGATCGTCGCCGCGATCAAGGCGATGAACGACGATCAGCTCGACGCCGTCGCCTTCGACCTGACGCTCCATTACCGCGCGGGCGACCGCAACCTTGTCAAGCTGATGCTGACGCCGCCCTTCGTCGCGGTGACGATCGCGCTGCTCGCGGCCGCGATTCTAGCCGGCTGGGCGAGCGCCGCGCGCTTCGGCCCGCCGCGCCGCGACGCGCGCGCGATCCCGTTCGGCAAGGCGGCGCTGATCGAGACGATTATCATGCTCACCCGCCGCGCGGGTCGGTCGAGCGCGGGCGGCGAGCGGTTCGCCGCCATGCGTGCCGAGCGGCTGGGCACGCGGCTGCATGCACCGGCGGGGCTGACCGGCGCGGCGCTGACCGACTGGCTGGAGGCGCGGCGGCCCGGCTTTGCCGAGCGGTACCGCGCCGCCGCCGACGCGCACGACGACACGACTTTGGCTGCCGCCGCCGCGGCGCTCGACGATTTTACCAAGGAGAAGGCATGACCCTCGACGAAGTGGCGGCACTTGGCCGCGCGATCGACGGCGAAGTGGCAAAGGCGGTGGTCGACCAGTCGCCGACGGTGCGCCTGCTGCTCGTCGCCCTGCTGTCGGGCGGGCACGTCCTGCTCGAAGGGCCGCCGGGCACCGCCAAGACGCTGCTCGCACAAAGCTTCGCGCGGACGCTCGGCCTCGATTTCGGGCGCATCCAGTTCACCCCCGACCTGATGCCCGGCGACATCGTCGGCGCCAACCTGTTCAACTTCCAGACCAGCGCCTTTGCCCTCACCAAGGGGCCGGTGTTCTGCGAGCTGCTGCTCGCCGACGAAATCAACCGCACCCCGCCCAAGACGCAGGCCGCGCTGCTCGAGGCGATGCAGGAGCGCGCGATCACGCTCGACGGGCGGACCGAGCGGCTGTCCGACCGCTTCACCGTCGTCGCGACGCAGAACCCGATCGAGCAGCAGGGCGTCTATCCGCTGCCGGAGGCGCAGCTCGACCGCTTCCTGTTCAAGATCGATATCGATTATCCGAGCGAAGCCGCCGAGCGGGCGATCGTCGGGCAGTACGGCGCCGCGGGCGGCGTGCCGCGCGCCGCCGAACAGGGCGTGGCCCAGGTCGCCGACGCCGCCGCGCTGGCCGCCGCGATCGAGACGGTGCGGGGTGTCGGGCTGGTCGAGCCGATCATCGACTATGTCGTCGCGCTGGTCCGCGCGACCCGCGCGCATGGCGACCTGGCAAGCGGCGCCAGCCCCCGCGCTGCCTCCGCGCTCGCCAGTGCCGCGCGCGCCGCCGCGGCGCTCGACGGGCGCGACTATGTCATCCCCGACGACGTCAAGGCGCTCGCCGCCCCCCTGCTTCGCCACCGCCTGATCCTGTCCCCCGCCGCCGAGATCGACGGCCGCCGCGTCGATCAGGTCGTCGCCGAGCTGATCGAGAGCGTCGAGGCGCCGCGTTGATCGTGCCCACGCCCCGTGCGGCGATGCTGGCGCTGGTCGCGGCGCCCGCCGCGCTGGCGCTCGGCGTCGTCGCGCCGGGCGGCTGGGCGATCGCGGTGCTGTGGGCGCTGGGCGTCGCGCTGATGGTGCTGATCGACGGCATGCTCGCCTCGGGCGTGCGCGGTCCGCTGGAGGTGGCGGTGCCCGGCGCCGTGCCCGTCGGCACCGAAGTGCAAATCCGCCCGCAGATCGCCGGCGCCAAGCTCGACTTCGCCGCCGACGTCAGCGACCCGCTCGTCGAGGAGAGCCCCCTGTGCTACCGCGCCGTCCGCCGCGGTACCGCGCGGATCGGCCGGCTCTGGGCACGCGCACGCGGTCCGCTGGGCCTTGGCGCATGGCAGCGCGCGCGCACCGCCGACATCGCGGTCCGCGTCACCCCCGACATCGCCGGCGTACGCGAAGCGGCGATGCGCCAGCACCTCACCGCGCCGCAATTCGGTCAGCGGATGCGCGTCGAGGCGGGCGAGGGTCAGGAGTTCCAGGCGCTAACCGGCTTCCAGCCGGGCATGGCCCGCCGCACGATCGACTGGAAGGCGTCTGCCCGCCACCTCTCGCTGCTCGCCCGCGAATACCGCACGGAGCGCGACAACCCCATCGTCCTCGCCGTCGATTGCGGACGATCGATGGCGGAGCCGGTCGACGGCGTGCCGCGCGTTGACCGCGCGGTCTCGGCGGCGCTGCTGGCGGCGTTCGTCGCGCTGAAGTCCGGTGACCGCGCCCGCCTGTTCGCCTTCGACGCCCGCCCCCGCGTCGATTCGGGCAGCCTGGGCGGCGGCTCGGCGTTTGCGCGGCTCCACGCTCACGCCGCCGACATCGATTATGGCAGCGACGAGACCAATTTTACGCTCGCCCTCACCTTGCTCGACCAGCGGCTCGACCGGCGGTCGCTGATCGTCCTGTTCACCGAGTTTCCCGACCCGACCGCCGCCGAGCTGATGCTCGCCGCCGCGGGGCGGCTGCTGCGGCGCCATCGCCTGCTGTTCATGCTGTTCCACGATACCGAGCTGATGCAGTTCGCCGACGCCCGCCCGGCCAGCGCCGACGACGTCACCCGCGCCAATGTCGCGCACGGTCTGCTGCGCGAGCGCAGGATCGTCGTCGAGCGATTGAAGCGTCAGGGCATCGATGTGATCGAGGCTGCGCCCGACGCCGCGCCGCTCGCGCTCGTCGAACGCTATCTCTCGCTGCGGGAGCGGCCGTGATGGCGAGCCAGGCGATCTTCACCCCCGACCATTTCCGCGCCGAGCGCGAGAGCGACTGGGCGCGGCTCGAATCGCTGCTCAAGCGTGTCGAGAAGGGATCGGTCCGCCGCCTGTCGGAGGCTGAGCTGGTCGAGCTGCCGCGTCTCTATCGCGCAACGCTGTCGGCCCTATCGATCGCGCGTGAGACGTCGCTGGATGCCGACCTGATCGGCTATCTCGAGCAATTGTCGACCCGCGCCTATTTCCTCCTCTATTCGGCGCGCGAGCCCTGGGGGCGTCAGGTCGTTGGCTTCTTCCGGCAGGGTTGGCCCGCTGCGGTGCGCGGGATCGTGCCGGAGCTGCTGCTCGCATTCGCGCTGTTCATGGCCTCGGCGGCGGCAGGCTATGCGCTGATCCTGGCCGATCCGGGCTGGTTCGACGCGATCGTGCCGCCGGGCCTGGCCAACGGCCGCAATCCGCAGGCGGGCGTCCAGTTCCTGCGCGGCACGCTCTACGACGCGCCCGGTCAGGGCGGGCTGGAGATCTTCGCGACCGCGCTGTTCACCCACAATGCGCAGATCTCGATCCTCGTCTTCGCGCTCGGCTTCGCATTCGGCGTGCCGACGATGCTGCTGCTTGCCTCCAATGGCGCGCTGCTCGGCGCCTTCTATGCCGTCTATGTTCCCAAGGGGCTCGGTTGGGGGCTGACCGGCTGGCTGATGATCCACGGCACGACCGAGCTCACTGCGATCATCCTGTCGGCGGCGGCCGGCTTCCACATCGGCCGCGCCGTCGCCTTTCCCGGGCCACGCAGCCGCCTGACCGCGGCGCGCCATGCCGGTGAGCGGGCGGCGATCGTGATGATCGGCGTCGTCATCATGCTGCTGGTTGCGGGCTTGCTCGAAGGGTTCGGGCGACAGCTCATCCGCACCGACGATGCGCGCTTTGCCGTCGCGGCAGCGATGCTGGCACTCTGGACCACCTATTTCGCCTTGGGGGGCCGCCGGCTTGGCGCGCGTTAAGGTCGGACTCGGCCGCCGGCTGGTGACGCCGGAGGGCGTTGCGCTCAACCTGCGCCTGGCGGGTGCCGGCGCGCGCGCGGGTGCGTTCATCATCGACGCGCTGCTGATGCTCGGCATCCTGATCGGGGTGACGCTGGCGCTGCTCGCCTTTCACACCGGCTTCGGCGGCTCGATCGGCAACGTCATGCTGATCCTCTGGCTGCTCGGCTTCTTCTTCCTGCGCAATTTCTACTTCATCCTGGGTGAGAGCGGCGGCCGTGCGGCGACGCTGGGCAAGCGCGTGATGAAGCTGCGCGTCGTCGCGCGCGACGGCGGCCGGCTGACCGGCGGCGCGATCGTCGCGCGCAACCTGATGCGCGAGATCGAGGTGTTCCTGCCGCTCACCTTCCTTGCTTTTTCGGGGTCGCGCGGGCTAGCCGACCAGTGGACCGCGGGGTTCGGCCTCGCCTGGACCGCGATCTTCCTGTTCTTCCCGCTGTTCAACCGCGACCGCCTTCGTGCCGGTGACCTGATCGCGGGCACCTGGGTGATCGAGGCGGAGCGGCGCAAGATCGGCAGCGACCTGATGCGCGGCGAGGCGGCGCACGCCATCGACTTCTCGGCCGAGGAGCTGGAAGTCTATGGCCAGTACGAGCTGCATCGGCTGGAGGACGTGCTTCGTCGCGACGATGCCGCGGCGATGGCCGCCGTCGCCGACACGATCCGCGCCAAGCTTGGGCGTTACGACGTGCCCGGCGACCGTGCGTTTCTCGATGCCTATTACCGGGCGCTGCGCCGCCATCTGGAGCGGCGGCTGCTGTTCGGTCAGCGCAAGCGCGACAAGTTCGACGCAGCCTGAATGGCTTCGTCGCATGCGCCGGGCCGATGAGCGATCCCCCCTAGCGCCGCCAGCCTTTTTGCTGCACTCGCGAAGATACGGGGCGCGTCCGATTCACCCCCGGAACGCCCCGCGGCGCTTGCCGAGATGATTCGCCCCCTCGGCAAGCGCCGGTTAGCCACTGGCAAACGCGCGCGAACCGGCTATCCAGCACCCTCGTCGCGAAGAGAGGTTGCCGGTGCCGACACGTCTGAAGAAGCTGCTGATTGCCCTGGGCCTCGCGGCCTCGCCGATGAGCCTGTCCGCGCAGACCGCGCCGCAACCCGCACCACAGCCCGCGCCCGCCGCCACCGTCGATGCCGACCCGGCGCTGTGGGTCGTTCGCGATGACGACACGACGATCTATCTGTTCGGCACCATCCACGTGCTCAAGCCCGGTCTCAGCTGGTTCGACGAGGGTGTGCGCAGCGCCTTCGACGCCAGCGACGAGGTCGTGCTGGAAATGGTGATGCCCGACCCGCAGGCGATGCAGAGCCTGATCCAGCGGCTGGCGATCACGACCAGCGGCCCCGCCCTTCCCGACAAGCTCGCACCCGACAAGAAGGCGGCGTACCTGAAGGCGCTGTCCGACCTCGGCCTGCCCGCCAACGTGTTCGACCGTACCGATCCGTGGTTCGCCTCCACCAACCTGTCGCTGCTGCCGCTCATCAAGCTCGGCTACGATCCGGCGCAGGGTGCCGAAGCGCAGATCACCGCCGCCGCCAAGACCGCGCGCAAGACCGTCACCGGGCTGGAGACCGCCGAACAGCAGCTCGGCTATTTCGAATCGATGTCGGACTCGGCGCAGATCGCGCTGCTCAACTCAACCGTCGCCGAACTGCCGCGCATCCAGCCGATGATCGAGAACATGGTCGCTGCCTGGGCCGCGGGTGATCCGGAGAAGCTCGGCGCGATCATGAACGAGGGGCTGACCGACACGCCGGAGGTCGCCAAGATCCTGCTGACCGACCGCAACCAGCGCTGGGCCGACTGGATCGACGCGCGCATGGACAAGCCCGGCACGGTGTTCGTCGCGGTGGGTGCGGGTCACCTCGCCGGCCGCGACAGCGTCATCGCCGCGCTAGAGAAGAAGAAGATCAAGGTGACGCGGGTAAGATACTGACGAACGCCGCGTTCCGGCGGACCCGTCCGCGCGGAACGCACGTTGGGCGGTGATGGACCTTCAAACCATCATTGACGACATCGCCCGCGAAATCGCGGCCAACGCCGCCGAGATCGAACGCGCCGCCGACGCCAAGGACGAGGATGCGGCGCCCGGCCCCTTCGGCATCGCGGTGGCGCTGCCCGACCGGGTGCTGACCGCCGGCGACGCCGGCACCCGCTTCCCCATCCAGAGCATCAGCAAGGTACTGGCGCTCGACATCGCGCTCGAGCGCCATGGCGACGCGGTGTTCAAGCGCGTAGGGCGCGAACCGTCGGGCGACCCGTTCAACTCGATGGTCGATCTGGAGCGGACCAGGGGCATCCCGCGCAACCCCTTCATCAACGCCGGCGCGCTGGTGGTCGTCGACCTGCTGCTCGCCGACGGCGACGATCGCGACCGTGTCGTCGACTGCGTGCGCGATCAGATCGGCGCCGAGGCCGTCTCACTGAACGAGGATGTGCTCGGCGAAGGCGGCGACCTCAACATGGCGATGCTGAGCTTCATGAAGCATCACGACAACCTGACCGGCGACCTAGATCGGGTGCTCGATGGCTATCGGCGGCAATGCGCGATCTCGGTCGATTGCGCCGGGCTGGCACTGGCCGGCCGCTTCCTCACCGCCACCCGGCTGGGCGGCGCCGACGAGGCCGCGGACCAATGTGCGACGCGGCGGCGGACGGTACTCGCACTCATGATGACCTGCGGCCACTATGACGGATCGGGTGACTTTGCGGTTCGTGTCGGCCTCCCCGCCAAGAGCGGCGTCGGCGGCGGCATCCTGGCGATCGCGCCCGAACGCGCGTCGATCGCGGTGTGGTCGCCCAACCTCGATCAGCACGGCAACTCGATCCTGGGCGTGCGCGCGCTGGAGATGCTGACGACGAAGACCGGCTGGTCGGTGTTCGGGCCGCCGGTCGAGTAATGCACGAAAAAAGGGCCGGAGGTTTGAACCCCCGACCCCTTTTTCTGGCGGACCGGCGCAGCGGAGCCGCGCCGTCGGTCGGGGCCTTGGCCCCGCCGTCCGTTCCGATTTCGTGTCCGGGGCAGCGCTTGCTGCCCCGGTCCGAAATCAGAAGTCCATGCCGCCCATGCCGCCGCCGGGCATCGCCGGCATCGCGGGCTTGTCCTCGGGCAGCTCGGCGACCGTCGCTTCGGTCGTGATGAGCAGGCCCGCGACCGACGCCGCGTTCTGGAGCGCGGTGCGAACGACCTTGGTCGGGTCGATCACGCCGGCCGCAACCAGGTTCTCGTACGTGTCGGTCGACGCATTGAAGCCGAACGAGGTGTCGGTCTGGTCGAGCAGCTTGCCCGACACGACCGCGCCGTCATGGCCCGCGTTGCTGGCGATCTGGCGAACCAGCGCGGTCAGCGACTTGCGGACGATGTCGATACCGCGCGTCTGGTCCTCGTTCGAGCCGGTCAGGCCGTCGAGCGCACGCGTGCCATAGAGCAGCGCCGTGCCGCCGCCGGGGACGATGCCCTCTTCGACGGCCGCGCGGGTCGCGTGCAGCGCGTCGTCGACGCGATCCTTGCGCTCCTTGACCTCGACCTCGGTCGCGCCGCCGACCTTGATGACGGCAACGCCGCCCGCAAGCTTGGCCAGACGCTCCTGCAGCTTCTCGCGGTCGTAGTCAGAGGTCGTGATCTCGATCTGCTGACGGATCGCCTCGGTACGGCCCTTGATCGAGTCGGCATCACCGGCGCCATCGACGATGGTGGTGTTGTCCTTGTCGATGGTGACGCGCTTGGCGGTGCCGAGCATGCCGAGCGTGACGCTCTCGAGCTTGATGCCCAGATCCTCGCTGACGACTTCGCCCTTGGTCAGGACGGCGATGTCCTCGAGCATCGCCTTGCGACGATCGCCGAAGCCCGGCGCCTTGACGGCCGCGACCTTCAGGCCGCCGCGCAGCTTGTTGACGACGAGCGTGGCCAGCGCCTCACCCTCGATGTCCTCGGCGATGATGAGGAGCGGACGACCGCTCTGCACCACGGCCTCGAGCACCGGCAGCATCGACTGCAGGTTCGACAGCTTCTTCTCGTGGATCAGGATGTACGGATCGGCGAGCTCGACCGACATCTTCTCGGGGTTCGTGATGAAGTAGGGCGACAGGTAGCCGCGGTCGAACTGCATGCCCTCGACGACGTCCAGCTCGAACTCGAGACCCTTGGCCTCCTCGACGGTGATGACGCCTTCCTTGCCGACCTTCTCCATCGCCTCGGCGATCTTCTCGCCGACTTCCTTGTCGCCGTTTGCCGAGATGATGCCGACCTGCGCGACTTCCGACGAGCCCGAGACGGGCTTCGAGCGCGCCTTGACGTCGGCGACGACCTTCTCGACCGCCAGGTCGATGCCGCGCTTCAGGTCCATCGGGTTCATGCCGGCCGCAACCGACTTCATGCCCTCGCGGACGATCGCCTGGGCGAGGACCGTCGCGGTGGTCGTGCCGTCACCGGCGACGTCGTTGGTCTTCGAGGCCACTTCGCGCACCATCTGCGCGCCCATGTTCTCGAACTTGTCCTTGAGCTCGATCTCCTTGGCGACGGTGACGCCGTCCTTGGTGATGCGCGGCGCGCCGAAGCTCTTGTCGATGACGACGTTGCGGCCCTTGGGCCCCAGCGTGACCTTGACCGCGTCGGCGAGGATGTCGACGCCGCGCAGGATGCGCTCACGCGCGTCGCGGCTGAATTTCACGTCCTTGGCTGCCATGTGGCTACCCTTTCAGTTGAATTGGAAAGAAGGAAGAAGGAGTAAGGACTTACGCCTCGACGATGCCGAGGATGTCGCTTTCCTTCATGATGAGCAGGTCTTCGCCGCCCACCTTGACCTCGGTGCCCGACCACTTGCCGAACAGGATGCGGTCGCCGGCCTTGACGTCCAGCGGGCTGATCTCGCCCTTGTCGTTCTTGGCACCGGCACCGGCCGCCACGACCTCGCCCTCCTGGGGCTTTTCCTTGGCGGTGTCGGGGATGATGATGCCGCCAGCCGTCTTTTCCTCGGCCTCGACGCGGCGGACCAGCACGCGGTCGTGCAGCGGACGAAAGTTCATGCGCCTTCCTCTCAAAGCGATGTGAGCATGTTTAGCACTCAGCTCCCCCGAGTGCTAACGGTCGCGGATATGTTCCGGCAGGGTTGCTTCGTCAAGAACCCGGGGCATCTAAATTGCGCTGTGTTACGCGCCCAAGACGCCGTTGCCTGTCACGCGGCGATGCTCTAGCGCGATGCGCCGATGCGAAGGAGTTTTGCGACGTGAAGCTGGTGCGTGCAGCCTGGAAGTTGCTGGTCGGCGTGAAGGACGCGCTGGTCCTCCTGTTCATGCTTCTGTTCTTCGTCACGCTGTTCGCGCTTCTGTCCGCGCGGCCCAACCCCGCGACCGTCAGCAACGGCGCGCTGGTGGTGTCGCTGGACGGTCAGCTCGTCGAACAGCCGCAGGAGACCGACCCGTTCGCGAGCTTGGCCGGCGGACAGGTCACCAAGCAGACCCGGCTGCGCGACGTGATCCGCGCGCTCGACCTTGCCCGCACCGATCCGAAGGTGAAGGCGGTCGTGCTCGATATGGACAGCTTCACCGGCGGCTATCCCGCGGTGGTGGCTCAGGTCGGCGAGGCGGTGGGCCGCGTTCGCGCCGCGAACAAGCCCGTCCTCGCCTATGCGCTCGGCTATACCGATGCCGGCTATCTCATCGCCGCCAATGCCAGCGAGATCTGGGCGCACCCGCTGGTCGGCACCGCGTTCATGGGTCCGGGCGGATCGCAGCTCTACTACAAGGGGCTGATCGACAAGCTGGGCGTGAACGCGCACATCTATCGCGTCGGCACGTACAAGTCGGCGGTCGAGCCCTACCTGCGCGCAGACCAGTCGCCGGAGGCGCGCGCCGCCAACCAGGCGCTCTATGGCGCGATCCTGGGCCGCTGGCAGGAACTGGTGGCCAAGGCGCGCCCCAAGGCGCGCGTCGCCGACTTCCTCAACCGCCCGGCCGAGATGGTGCAGGCAGCCGGCGGCGATCTCAGCCGTGCCAATGTCGAGGCGGGCATCATCGACAAGACCGGCGACGAGATCGCGTTCGGCAAGCGCGTCGCCGAACTCGCCGGCGCGCCGGCCGGCAAGCCCGCGGGCAGCTACAACACGATCAAGCTCGCCGACTATCTCTCCGCCAACCCGCTGCCTACGTCGGGCGACGCGATCGGCGTCGTGACCGTCGCCGGCGAGATCGTCGATGGCGAGGCGGGCTCGGGCACCGCGGGCGGCGACACGATCGCGCGCCTGGTGCTGAAGGGCCTTGCCGAAAAGAAGCTCAAGGCACTGGTCGTCCGCGTCGACTCGCCCGGCGGGTCGGTGCTGGCGTCGGAGAAGATCCGTCAGGCGATCCTCCAGGCCAAGGCGCAGGGTCTGCCCGTCATCGTCTCGATGAGCGGCCTTGCCGCTTCGGGTGGGTACTGGGTCTCGACTCCCGCCGACCTGATCTTCGCCGAGCCCAACACCATCACCGGCTCGATCGGCGTGTTCGGCATCATCCCCACGTTCGAGAACGCGCTGTCCAAGATCGGCGTGACCAGCGACGGCGTTCGCACGACGCCGCTGTCCGGGCAGCCCGACGTGTTCGGCGGCACCACCCCGGCGTTCGATGCGATCCTGCAAGGATCGATCGAGGACATCTACCGCCGCTTCGTCGGCGTGGTCGCCGCCTCGCGCAAGCTGGCGCCGGCGCGCGTCGACGAGATCGGCCAGGGTCGCGTCTGGGACGGCGGCACCGCGCGCCAGATCGGGCTGGTCGATCGCTTCGGGGGTCTGGCCGACGCGATCGCCGAGGCGGCGCGCCGCGCCAAGCTCGACCCCGCCAAGGTCCGCCCCGTCTATCTCGACAAGGAGCCGAGCTGGGCCGCGCAGCTTGCCGAGGCGTGGCAGCAGGAGCGTGATCGCGACAAGGGCTCGGAGGAGTCGCGGATCGGCGGCGACCTGTTCGCACGCGTCACCGCCGACCGCCGCGCGCGGCTGGGCCAGGCGCTCGGCGACGTGCGCCGCCTGCTCGGCGGCCAGTCGGTCCAGGCCCGCTGCCTGGAGTGCTCCGGCTTCGCGCCTGCGACGCCCACCGCCGCCGACCGGGCGCTCGCCGAGCTCATGATCGGGCGCGCGCTGCCATGATCGCGATCCGCCCCGCCGAAGCTGCCGACGCCGCCGCGATCGCCGCCATCTATGCGCCGTTCGTGCTGTCGGGCACCGTCAGCTTCGAGAACGAGGCGCCCGACGCGCGCGCCATGCGCAGCCGCATGGGATCGAGCGACGGCTTCTATCCGTGGCTCGTCGCGACCAACGGCGACGGGGTGAGCAGCGGCGTCGTCGGCTATGCCTATGCCGGCCGCTTCCGCGATCGCCCCGCCTATCACTGGACGGTCGAGACCTCGATCTACCTTGCGGGCGATGCGCAGCAGCGCGGCGTCGGACGCCTCCTCTATGAGGCGCTGCTCGACACGCTCCGTGCGCAGGGCTTCGTCCATGCGATCGGCGCGATCGCGCTGCCCAACGACGCCTCGATCAAGCTCCACGAGCAGGTCGGCTTCCGCCGCGCGGGCGTGATCCGCGAGGCCGGGTACAAGTTCGGTCGCTGGATCGACATCGGCTTCTGGCAATGCGAGCTGGCCGAGGCGGCGAGCCCGCCGCGCGAGGTTCGCCCGTTCAGCGAGGTCGGCCTGGTCCGCGACTGACGGGGTTGCCCGCTTGTCCCCCCTTCGCCAAGAGGGGCCATGCGTTCCCTGTTGTTGATTGCCGCCGCGCTCGCCGCCACCCCCGCCATGGCCGAGGACGACGTCCAGGGCTGGGGCGCCTTCACCGCCAACGGCGCGGTCAAGGGCGACCTGTTCGTCTGGGCCGAGGGTCAGGTCCGGCTGACCGATGATTTCGGCGGCGGCGTCCAGACGCTGATCCGCCCGGCGATCGGCGCACGCGTCGCGCGCGATGCCCATGCCGTCATCGGCTATGCCTTTGTCCGCACCGATCCCGAGCTCGGGACCGCCACGACCGAGCACCGCGTGTGGCAGCAGGTCCAGTTCGTGGGCCTGCGCACCGGCAGCGGCGCGCCGCTGGTCATCAGCCGCACCCGGCTGGAACAGCGGATGATCGAGGGGCGTGAGGACACCGGTTGGCGCCTGCGCCAGTTCGTCCGCCTTCAGGCGCCGATCGCCGACGAGGGCCGTGTCCAGGCGGTCGCCTATACCGAGGGGTTCTTCAACCTCAACGACACGGCCTGGGGCTCGCGCAGCGGCGTCGACCAGTGGCGCAACTTCGTCGGCGTCGGCCTGCCGCTCGCCCCCAAGCTGCGCATCGAACCCGGCTATCTCAACCAGACGGTGTTCCGCGCCGGCGAGAACCGCAGCAACCACATCGCCAACGTCGCGGTGTTCCTCGCGCTCTAATAGCCGCGATAGGTGGGCAGGCCGAGCTTGTAGCGGATCGCCATCGCCCGCAGCGTGAAGCCGGCGCTGGCGGCGATCAGGCTGACGCCGAACCCCTGAAAGCCTGCGAGCCGAAGCCCGACATACAAGGCCGAGGCGAGCGCCGCGGCCGTGACGTAGAGCTCCGGCCGCATCAGGATCGACGGCTCGCCCGCCAGCACGTCGCGGATGATGCCGCCGACGCACGCGGTCACGATCCCCATCAGAAACGCGGGCACCGGCGGCACGCCCAGCCCGAACGCCTTCGCCGCGCCGAACACGGCATAGGACGCCAGTCCGATCGCATCGAGCCAGTCGAGCCCCTGCCCCGCCCACCACCGCTCCGGCGTGACCCAGATGACGAGCGACGCGCCGAGCACGATCAGCGCCATCCACGGATCGACCACCCAGAAGACGGGCGCGCCGATCAGCAGGTCGCGCAACGTCCCGCCCCCCACGCCCGTCACGAGTGCGAAGAAGGCGGCGGTCACGAACGTCTGGCGCGCCCGCGCCGCCGCGATCGCGCCAGACGCCGCGAACATCGCGATGCCGAAGCCATCGAGCCAAACGAGGATCGGCCCGGGATCGAAGGAAGGCGGGGTCATGGCGGAGCGCTAGGGCGGGCAGCGCATCGGGGCAAGTCGCGGCCTATGCCGACACGCCGCCTTCGAGCTGCCGCACCAGCGCGCGGTGCTCCGGCAAGTCCGCCACCGCCTGCCGGCCGAAGCCGCGGATACGCTCGAACCAACGTTCGGCGCGCTCGGCGTCGCCGAACCGGTCGCGCGCGCCCGACAGGTCGGTCTCGAACTCCATGCCGTAGAGGACGTACTGATAGTTGAACCAGGCGAAGCTCTCGACATCGACGGTGAAGTCGAAGCGGCTGGGCGGACGGTGCCGCCATTGCGCCAACAGCGTCGCCAGCGCGTCGGGGATCGATGCGGCGGCGACATTGTCGCGCCAGAACGGCTCGTCGCGCCGGGACAGGCAGTAATGGAGCTTGAGGAAGTTGGTGATCGCCGCATAGCGCGCGGTCATCAACGTGTTGAAGCGGGCCGCAGGCGCATCGATCGGCCCGCCAAACGGGAACAGCTCGGCGATCATCGCCGCCGCCGCTTCGATCAGGACGATGCCGGTTGATTCGAGCGGCTCCAGGAACCCGCCCGACAAGCCGACGGCGACGCAGTTGCCGACCCATTGCGTCTCGCGATAGCCGGGCTCGAACGGGATGATCCGCGCATTGAAGCGATCATGACCGACATAGCCGCGAAGAATCTCGGCCGCGCGCCCGTCGGATACATGCGCGCTCGAAAAGACGCAGCCGAGGCCCCGCGCCCCCTGCAACCCGATGTCCCAGATCCAGCCGCCTTCATGCGCAGTCGCGGTCGTCACGCTCTCGATCGGCGCGTCGGGGTGGTCATAGGGGATCTTGCAGGCGAGCGCCCGATCGGTGAACAGATGCGCCTTGGCCGAGCGGAACGAGGCGCCGAGCGTCCGTCCGATCAACTCGGCGCGAAAGCCCGAACAGTCGACGAACAGGTCCGCGGCCAGCGCCCCGTGCGCGTCGCTGTGGATGCGGGCGATGCCGCCCGCGCCGTCGGGCTCCACGCCGGTGAGCACGCCCTCCAGATGCCGCACGCCAAGCTCGATCGCGCGCGTGCGGAGCAGGTCGGCCAGCCGATGGGCGTCGAAATGATAGGCATAGGCGAGCGGACCGTCATACTCGCCCTCGCCCGGCCGCTTGGGACCGCGCGCCGCTTCGGCGACCCGGTTCTGGATCGTCATCGCCTCGGCAAAGGGCGGGCGGTTGTCCGCATCCTTCAGCAGCCAATAGGGAACGAGGCTCGCCTCGCCGCCGTGAAAGGGCGGCTCGAACGGGTGGAGATAGCGGTGGCGGCGCTTGCCCGCGGGCGCGTGCAGCCAGTCGTCGAAGCGCACCCCCTGCTTGAAGGTCGCCCCTGCCTGGCGCACGAACCGCGCCTCGTCGATGCCGATGTAGCGCAGCGTCTCGCGGATCGTCGGAAACGCACCCTCGCCCACGCCGATGATGCCGATACCGGGGCTTTCGAGCAGCGTGATGCTCACGCGTCCCTCGAACGCGCGAGCGAGATAGGCGGCGGTCAGCCAACCCGACGTGCCGCCGCCGACGACGATGATCGAACGCCCCTCCATCCGGCGATCCTAGGGGGGATTGGCGCGGGGGTGAACCGCCTTTCGTCCACCCCCGCGTTCGCGAGCAGGATGGAGGATCAGACCTTCGCCGCCATCTGTCCCGATGTGGCGTAAAGCTCGGCATAGCGCCGCGTCACCAGCGGCAGCGACTTCTCGATCCATTCGGCCATCGCCTGTTCCTCCGACAGCGACTGGCGCAGCGCCGCCGCGCCATGGAAGCCATTGTCGTCGGCCAGCGTCAGCAGCGACGAATACGCCGCGATCTCGAAATGCTCGAAGGCATAGTTGGCGAAGCTGTTCTTCAGGATCTCGTCGCCCGCGGCGCTGTGCGTGATTGCCGCCATGCCGCCGGACATGCTGAGCGCGATGTCCTTCAACGCCGAGTTGCTCGTGTCGAACTGCGCGAGGATCTCGTCCAGCCGCGCGATCTGCCCATGCGTCTCGTCCATATGCGCGCGCAGGCGGTCGGCGACCTCGGGATAGTTCTCGATCCGCTCGACCTGCGGCGTCATGATCGACAGCGCCTGCTTCTCGACGGCATGCGCGTTGCGCAGACCGGTGATGTAGAGGTCGAGAGCGGCGTTTTCGGGACTGGCCATGGTTCGTCTCCTTCGGAGTTCGGGTCAGGTGGCGAGCAGCGCGAACTCGGTCGCGTCATGGGCGCAGAACATCCGCACCTCGCCCGCATGTTCGCGCGAGAGCGCACGCAGCCGCCTCTGATTGGCGAGCCGCGCGGCGCGGTCGACCTCCATCAGCGTCTGATAGCCGCGAAGGCCGGGCGGGCAGCGGTAGGGACCCGGCCCCACCTCGCCATGAAAGAAATAGGCGTCACCGGCGTAGAGCAGCCAGCCATCGGGCGTATCGATCGCGACCCCCGCATGGCCCCAGGTGTGTCCTGCGAGCGGGATCAGCAGGATCTCGGGCGGCAATCCTTCCAAATCGCGTACCGCATCGAACCCGAACCAGCGCTCGCCGCCGCCGAGCGGATACAACCGCCAGTTCTCCGCCTCGTCCCACTGGCAGGGGCGATAGCGGCGCGTGCCCACGAAGGCCCCGCCCGCGCGCGCATCGGCGACCTCCTTCTCGCGCGCGGTCAGGTGGACGGCGGCGTTGGGAAAGTCCTCGATCCCGCCGGCATGGTCGAAATCGAGATGCGTGATGACGATGTGCCGGACGTCGGCGGTATCGAACCCGAGCCGTCGGACCTGTTCGACCGCGGTCTCCTCGCGTCGAAGCTGCGGATTGTTGAGCGCCAGGAAGAAGGGGGAGAGGCGCGGCCGCGGCGCGTCGACTTCCCGCAGGCCATAGCCGGTGTCGATCAGCACCAGTCCCGCCTCGCTCTCGATCAGCAGGCAGTGGCAGACGAGATGCGCCAGCGCCGCGTCGGTCTGTCCGTCGAACAGCCGCCCGCCGACCGGGCAGCAGGTACCGCAATTGAGGTGATGAATGCGCATCAGCCGATACGGATCGTCGAAGCGTCGGGCACCGCCGCCGTCCGCCCCAGCCGCTCACGCGTGCGCCGGTCGAGCGCGGGCTGCCGCACCGCGCTGACGATCCAGATCCCGGCGATCAACGCGCCCGCCGCGATCGCCACCGGCGCTCCGAACCTGCCATCATTCGCCATCCGCGCCTCCGCCGACATACCGGCGATCAACCCGATGCTGCGCTGCGCGTTCCTTTTCCTGATATTTTATAGCTACTTACTGGATCTTTGATGCGGCTCACTGCGCAGCACAGGCAATTTCTTACATGGATCATCGATCCTCACCGCCGCTTGTGCGAGAGATGCGGTCGTTGAACGGGGTGATAGAAGGGAATTGCCGCGCCTATGGCGGGTCGATTGATGGCGTTGAGCGAGGAGTCACGCCTCCGACTGCTTCTCAATGCGGTCCAGGATTATGCGATCTACCTGCTCGAACCCGACGGCATCGTCGCGAGCTGGAATCCGGGCGCGCAGCGGTTCAAGGGCTACACCGCGGACGAAATCGTCGGTCAGCATTTTTCCCGCTTCTATACCGACGAGGATCGCGCGTCCGGCCTTCCCGCCCGCGCGCTCGCGACGGCAGCGGCAGAAGGCAAGTTCGAGGCCGAGGGCTGGCGCGTGCGCAAGGACGGCAGCCGTTTCTGGACGCATGTCGTCATCGATGCCGTCCGCGACGATGCGGGCGCGCTGATCGGCTTCGCCAAGATCACCCGCGACATCACCGAACGGCGCGAGGCGGAGTTGGCGCTGCGCGAGAGCGAGCAGCGGTTTCGCGTGCTCATCCAAGGCGTACGCGATTATGCGATCTACATGCTCGATCCCGACGGACGGGTGACCAACTGGAATTCGGGCGCGGAGGCGATCAAGGGCTATCGCGCCGAGGAAATCGTCGGCGAGCATTTCTCGCGCTTCTACACCAAGGCCGACCGCGCCGCGGGCGAGCCCGAGCGCGCCCTCGCCATCGCGCGGGGGGAGGGTCGGTTCGAGAAGGAGGCGATCCGCGTCCGTAAGTCGGGCGAGGAATTCTGGGCGCATATCGTCATCGACGCGATCCATGACGAGAGCGGCAAGCTGACCGGCTACGCCAAGGTCACGCGCGACATCACCGAGAAGAAGTGTGCGCAGGCCGAGCTGGAGGCGAGCCGCGAGGCGCGGGTTCAGGGCCAGAAACTGGAGGCGATCGGCCGGCTGACCGGCGGCGTCGCGCACGACTTCAACAACCTGTTGACCGTCATCCGCTCCTCCGCGGACCTCCTCAAGCGCGCCGACTTGGCCGAGGAGAAGCGGGTTCGCTATGTCGACGCAATCGCCGAGACCGCCGATCGCGCCGCCGCGCTGACCGGCCAGCTGCTCGCCTTCGCGCGCCGCCAGCCGCTCCAACCCGAGCGCTTCGCCGTCGCCGACCGGGTGCGGACGATGACCGACCTGATCGGCTCGACGGTGGGCACGACGATCCGCCTCGAGCTGGCTCTCGCCGACGACCTAGCCTGGGTCGAGGTCGATCCGAACCAGCTCGAAACCGCGATCCTCAACCTCGTCGTCAACGCGCGCGATGCGATGCCCGACGGCGGCACGCTGACGATCGCCGCGCGCAACGTCGATCGCGTTCCGGCGGTCCGCGGCCACGCTGCCGCGAGCGGGCGCTTCGTCGCGATCGAGGTTGCCGATACGGGCGGCGGGATCGATGCCGAGACGCTGTCGCGCGTGTTCGAGCCCTTCTTCACGACCAAGGCGATCAACAAGGGCACCGGCCTGGGTCTCAGCCAGGTTTACGGCTTCGCCAAGCAGTCGGGCGGCGAGGTGTCGGTGGGAAGCGAGCCGGGCAAGGGCGCCCGCTTCGCCATCTACCTCCCGCAGGTCGATCCGGGCGAGCCGCAGGTGGCTGTACCGGGCGACGCGGTGGCACACGAGCCGACGCTGCCGCGCCGCCGTGTGCTGCTGGTCGAGGACAACGAGATTGTCGGCCGCTTCGCGCTCGGGCTGTTTCGCGAGCTTGGGCAGGACGCGACTTTGGCGACCGGCGCCGCCGCCGCGATCGCGGAAGTGGAGGCGGCGGACGGCGGCTTCGACCTCGTCTTTTCGGACATCGTCATGCCGGGGGTGAACGGCATCGACCTGGCGCGCGAGTTGCGGCGGCGCTGGCCGAGCCTGCGCATCGCGCTCACCAGCGGGTACAGCCATGTCCTGGCGCAGGAAGGCAGCCACGGTTTCGACCTGATCCGAAAGCCCTATTCGCTGCCCGAACTGACGGCGATGTTGCGCCGTCCCGCGTTGGTAGATTAGGGTCAGGGCCCATTACTGGCAACGGTCGTGATCGTCCGGAGCAGCCCGCCGACGAGGAGCGCAGCGCAGTCGCGTAGCTGTCGCTACGCGCAAGCAAGCGACGATGCTCGGCGGGCTGCTCCGGGCGACCGCTTTGCGGCGGGCCGATGTGGCCGCACGGCGGCGTCGCGCGTCGGTCACGATGCAAACACATCGCTCCCTCCTTGCTCCTACCCGTGCGGCCACATCGGCTCCGTCACGGCCATTGCCAGTAATGGGCCCTGACCCTATGGTAGATTTCTACCCTTTTCCATTGCCTTGACCGGCGCGTACAACGAAGGCCGGGTAAAGGAGGGGCAAGCATGGCCGAGGCGGATGCAGCGCGCGCGCGGCTGAACGACGACATGGCGCTTGCTGCGCAGGGCGATCGTGCGGCTTTCGCACGTGTCTATGCGCGCACGTCGAACAAGCTCTATGGCGTCGTGCTGCGTGTACTGCATGATCGGGAGGCGGCGGAGGACGTGTTGCAGGAGGTGTATCTCAAGATCTGGGATCGCGCCGCCAGCTTCGAGCCGGGGCGGGCGAGCCCGATCACCTGGATGGCGACGATCGCCCGCAACAGCGCGATCGACAGCCGGCGCAGCCGCGAGCGGCGGCATGAGGATGCCGACGGCACCGACCTGGCCGACCGCGGCATCGCGAGCACCGCTTCGGCGCCGATGCCGGCGGACGAGCGGATCGGCCTGGTCCAGTGCCTGCGCCTGCTCGACGAGCACCAGCGGCAGTTCATCCGCTCCGCCTTCTTCGACGGCTACAGCTATGCCGAACTGGCGCAGCACGCCTCGGTGCCGCTGGGTACGATGAAGAGCTGGATCCGCCGCGGCCTCGACCGCCTTCGCCTCTGCCTCGATGCAGACTGATCCGGCCCTGGACGACGACGAGCATCTCGCGGCCGAATGGGTGCTGGGGCTGCTGACCGGGGCCGAGGCGGCGACCGCGCAGGCGCGCGTCGCGAGCGACCCTGGCTTTGCCGCCGCAGTAGCACGCTGGGAAGCGCGGCTGGCGCCGCTCTATGACGAGATCGAGCCGGCGGCCGCGCCCGAGGGATTGTGGCCGCAAATCGAGGCGCGACTGCGCGTGCCCGCCAACGATGGGTTGCTGCGGAGCCTGCGGCGCTGGCGCGCATCGGCAATCTCGCTGGGCGCGGTGGCGGCGGTGCTCGGCGCAGTGCTCGTGCTGCGGCCCGTCCCCGCCCCGCTTGCCGCGCCGCCGCCGCCGCAGGATTCGCGGACGCTGCTCGCGCAGCTTCCCGATGCCAAGGGCGCGTCGATGATCGCCGCGCGGCTGGGCGCCGAGGGCGCGCTGCACCTGCGTGCGATCGCGGTTCCCGCGGGCAGCGGCGAACCCGAACTGTGGCTTATCGCCGGTGACGCCGCACCCGTCTCGCTCGGCCAGTTCGCGCGCGATGGCGAAAGCCGGCTGGTCATCTCGCCCGAAGTGGCCAAGCTGCTTCAAGATGGCGCGGTGCTGGCGCTGACGCTGGAGCCTGCCGAGGGAGCGCCGCATCCGGCACCGTCGGGCACGATCCTGGGCACCGCGCGGCTGACGCGGCTCTAGGGTCAGGACCCATTACTGGCAACGGTCGTGATCGCCAGGAGCAGCCCGCCGACGAGGAGCGCAGCGCAGTCACGTAGCTGTCGCTACGCGCAAGCAAGCGACGACGCTCGGCGGGCTGCTCCGGGCGACCGCTTCGCGGCGGGCCGATGTGGCCGCACGGCGGCGTCGCGCGTCGGTCACGATGTGAATACATCGCTCCCTCCTTGCTCCTACCCGCGCGGCCACATCGGCTCCGTCACGGCCATTGCCAGTAATGGGTCCTGACCCTAGGCGGCCGCGGCGACTTTCCCGAACGGCCCCACCAGCGCGCGGTGGACCCGCTCCGCCGCGCCATAGCATTCGCCAGCGGCCTGCTCGAGCGCGGCACGGCTGCGCACGACGATCTTGCCGCGCGTACACCGCAGCACGCGCTCGCCCTCCAGCAGATGGAGGCTGTCGGTCACGCCCGCCCGGCGCGAGGCGAGGAAGTCGGCAAGGCGCAGATGCGTGATGTCGAGCGTATCGCCCTCCACCCGGTCGTGGAGCATGCACAGCCAGCGCGCCAGCCGCGCCTCCGGCCGGCAGTGGAGCCGCGCGGCGATCGTCGCGCGCATCTGCGCCACCAGGGTTTCACGATAGCGCAGCAGTGCCGCAGCAAGCGTCGGCCGCTCGGCACACAAGGCCGACACCCGCTCGCCCGGCACCACCAGCGCGGTCCCACGGATCAGCACCCCGATCGCGGCGGAGGGCGCGATGCCGGTCGCCGGCTCCCACCCGACCAGCCCCTCACGCCCGATGATCCCACATTCGATCAGCCGCCCGCCCAGCGCCTCTCCGAACGAGAGCACCGCGGTCTCGGGCAGCCAGAGCGAGGCCTGCTGCCCCTCGGGCACCGCCGGATCGCCGCTTGCCAGCGTGACGCGCATGGCGGTGGCGGCGACCGCTCGTGCATCGTCGCGAGAGAGGCCCGCAAGGAACGCGTTGGCAAAGCTCACGCCGTCAACGCGGTCGGTGCGATCGATCCGATGTTCCGTGCGATACATAGGCTCACAAACCAAAAGTTATCCCTTGTTAGTTTCGCCTCAACCGGGCGAACGGATGCAGGGCGGACCGAATAACTTCAGTATTGTGCGCACAATCGGACCCCCGCAGGTTCATGCTGCAACCTCCATCCTCGCGGTTCGTCGCACGATCACTCAAAAGAGGGAGGATGGCATGGAAGCGACGCCTGACTTGATCGAGGTCCTCGACGCGCGTGAGCGTCGACGTGAGGGCCGACGCGATTTCTTCCGCACCATGGGGGTGGCCGCGGCCGTCGCCGGTGGCGCGGCGATCGCGACCCGCACCGCGCCGGTCGTTGCGCAGACCGCGCCGTCCGATGGCGACATCCTCAACTTCGCCCTCAACCTCGAATATCTCGAGGCGCAATTCTATTTGTTCGCGGCAACCGGCGAGGGCCTGCCGAGTTCGCTGACGAGCGGCACCGGGACGGCCGGCGCGGTCAGCGGCGGACGCCGGGTCAACTTCACCGACACTGCCGTCGCCGCTTATGCGCGAGAAATCGCCGCCGACGAGCGCGCGCATGTCGAGTTCCTGCGCAACGCGCTCACCAACACCGCCGTCGCGCAGCCGGCGATCGACATCGGCGTCGGCCCGAACACCGCCTTCTCCGCCGCCGCCCGCGCGGCCGGGCTGATCGGCGCGGGCGAGACGTTCGACCCCTATGCCAGCGACGAGAACTTCCTGCTGGCGGCCTATATCTTCGAGGATGTCGGCGTCACCGCCTACAAGGGCGCAGCCCCGCTGATCACGTCGAAGACCTTCCTCGAAGCGGCGGCCGGGATCCTGGCGGTCGAGG
This sequence comes from Sphingomonas sp. Y38-1Y, assembly GCF_032391395.1. Lineage (NCBI taxonomy): Bacteria > Pseudomonadati > Pseudomonadota > Alphaproteobacteria > Sphingomonadales > Sphingomonadaceae > Sphingomonas > Sphingomonas sp. Y38-1Y. Next base: position 1,483,208 of record NZ_CP135916.1, on the reverse strand, counting down.
CGTATCATGCCGCGATCGTGCGGACGACGCTCTATGCCAAGGGGATCGCGACGCCTGCGTTGATCGACGCGACGGAGGCGATCTCCAACGCGCGCGACAGCCTGGACGGGTCGAGCGACCTGGACCAGGGCGTGCGTCCGTCGGGCACCGGCGGCAACACGGTGAGCAACATCGCGCCGCTCGATGCCAACGGCATCGCCTTCAGCCGATCGGCCGGCCAGACGCTCAACATCGCCTATCTCAACCGCATGTCGACCGACCGCGGCGGGTTCTTCCCCGCCGGCGTCAACGGCACCATCCGCACCAGCGCGTCAAACTGAGCCAGGGGAGGCAGACATGCGAAATCAGGACCTGATTCTCGAAATCCTGGGCGCTGGCGAAGCGCGTCGGGAAAGCCGCCGCGCAATGCTGCGCATGGCTCGCACCGCCACGGTTGCCGTGGCTGGCGCCGGGCTGCTCGCCGCGTGCGACGACAATGACGACGACGTGGTGGTCAACCCGACCCCCACCCCGTCGCCGACGCCCACACCCACGCCGACCCCCTCGCCCACCTCGGCGGCACCGAGCGAGGCCGACGTGCTCAACTTCGCGCTTCAGCTCGAATATCTGGAGGCGCAGTTCTATGCCTTCGCCGCGACGGGTAGCGGCCTGCCGGCCGATCAGCTGACCGGCACCGGCACGCAGGGGACGGTGACGGGCGGCCGCCGCGTCAACTTCACCGACCCGCTGGTCGCCGCCTATGCGCGCGAGATCGCCAATGACGAGCGCGAGCACGTCAACTTCCTGCGCAATGCGCTGATGTCGGCGCGGGTGGCGATGCCGGCGATCGACATCGGCACCGCCGCGACGGGTGCGTTCTCCAGCGCGGCGCGCGCCGCCGGGCTGGTCGGGGCAGGCGAAAGCTTCGACGCCTATGCCAGCGACGAAAACTTCCTGCTCGCCGCCTTCATCTTCGAGGATGTCGGCGTCACCGCGTACAAGGGTGCCGTCAGCTTCCTCAACACCAAGGCCTTTATCGAGGCGGCGGCGGGCATCCACGCGGCCGAGGCGTACCATGCCGGCCTGATCCGCACGGTGCTGTTCCGCAAGGGACTGGCGACGCCGGCGCTGATAGACGCGACCGAGGCGATCTCGAACGCGCGCGACAGTCTGGATGGGACGAGCGATCTCGACCAAGGCATCCGTCCGTCGGGCAGCGGCGCGACGCTCACGTCGAACATCGTACCGACGGACTCGAGCGGCATCGCGTTCAGCCGGACGCCGGGCCAGGTGCTCAACATCGCCTATCTCAACAAGTCGGCGGTGTCGCAGGGCGGCTTCTTCCCTTCGGGGCTCAACGGCAGCCTGCGGACCAGCGCCGCGAACTGACCCTTTCTCCCACGCCGCGCCGTACCCTCCCATATCAGGCGGCGGCGGCGTATGCCTCGGGGGCCGTTCCGGCAGAGCGTCGAAACGGCCCCATTTTCATGCAGAAAGGGGCGCGGCAGGATGTCCCGCCGCGCCCCTTTCGATAGGCGTCGATGCCGGGCCGATTAGTCGGCGGCGGCAGCCGCAGTCTGACGCGGGTCGCGACGCTCGGCGATACGCGCCGACTTGCCGGTGCGGCCACGCAGGTAATAGAGCTTCGCACGGCGCACGACGCCGCGGCGAACCACCTCGATCGAATCGATGTTCGGCGAATAGAGCGGGAAGACACGCTCGACGCCCTCGCCGAACGAGATCTTCCGAACGGTGAAGTTCGAGCCCATGCCCTTGTTCGAGCGCGCGATGCACACGCCCTCGTAATTCTGGACGCGGCGCCGCTCACCTTCGATGACCTTCACGCCGACGCGCAGCGTGTCGCCGGGGCGGAAGTCGGGGATTTCGCGTGCCGAAAGCAGCTTGGCGATCTGTTCCGCCTCGATCTGCTGGATCAGGTTCATGTGTCTTCGTCCCAATCGTTTCGCCGCGCACCAGAGGGAGACTGGACCCGAACGCCGGTGTGGCGCTCCCAAAGATCCGGCCTCCTTAGCCGTGTATCGGTCTCGGCGGTGGCATGGCGCCACGCCGCGATCCTCGCATGATCCCCCGATCGCAGCACTTCGGGGATCGTGCGCCCTTCCCATGTGACTGGTCGGGTATATTGCGGATATTCGAGAAGGCCGCTTTCGAAGCTCTCGTCGTCCCCGCTTGAAGCGGCGCCCATTACGCCGGGAAGCAGCCGGACGCAAGCATCAAGCAGCGTCAGCGCCGCCATCTCGCCGCCGGACAGGATATAGTCGCCGATCGACACGGGCTCGATCGCGCGCGCCTCGAACAGGCGTTCGTCGAACCCCTCAAACCGCCCGCACAGGATCGAGACGCCCGGCCCGGCCGCTAGGTCCCGCACCCGCGCCTGGGTGAGCGGGCGCCCGCGCGGGCTCATCGCCAGCATCGGCCGGTCGTAACCCACGGAATCGCAAGCGGCAGCCAGCACGTCGGCGCGCAAGACCATCCCGGCGCCGCCGCCCGCGGGGGTGTCGTCCACGCTTCGATGCTTGTCGGTCGCGAAGTCACGGATCTGCACCGCGTCGAGCGACCACCGTCCCTCGCGAAGCCCCCTGCCCGCCAGCGACAGCCCGAGCGGCCCCGGAAACATCTCGGGATAGAGCGTCAGTACAGAAGCACGAAACGTCATTCGGACCAGTTCTCGACGATGAGGCCGGGGATGTCGGCAAAGTCGCCGGAATGGTTGGTGACCAGCGTCAACCCGCGCGACAGCGCATGCGCGGCGATCAGGCGGTCGAAGCGGTGCCGGCGAAAGGGCAACGATGCATAGGCAAGCGCCGCCTCACCATCGAAGGGCTGAACTTCGACGATCTCGAAGAGCCGATCGGCGGCCGACGCTTGATCGGGACGAGCGCGATCAATGCCTCGCATCACCTCGGCATAGGCGATGGCCGAGGTCACGGCTTCACCCCAATGGCATTGCTCAAGCCGCCTCGTCGCCGGACCCGCCGCATCGGCAAGGACGTAGATCAGGATGTTCGCATCGAGCAGAAAGCGCGCATCAGCCATCACGAAGCGCGCTGAAATCAAGATTGCTCTCGATCTCTCGATCCTCTGCGGTCAACGGCTTAAGATCCGGAATGCTGCCGGCGATCCCGGTCAGGTCGATACGCCCTTCACGCTCGACCCGCTCGGCATCGAAGCCCCGCGGGTTTTCACGCAGCGTCATCTCCATCCCCTCCTTAAGCCCCATCGCTTTCGGCAAACGCAGTGCCACTGAATTTCCCGACTTAAAAATCTTAGCCTGGTAAATCTTGCCCATCGACAGCTCCGTAGATACCGCCAGTATATACGTCCTCGCCCTTTGATCCGCAAGGAACCTTCGCCGCATCGATCGCTTACGCGCGGCATGGAGGACACCATCATTGTCGGCGCGGGCCCCGCCGGGCTGACCGCCGCCATCTATCTCGCGCGCTTCCACCTCAGGGTGCGCGTGTTCGACTGCGGGTCAAGCCGCGCGGCGCTGATCCCGCGGACGCATAACCACGCGGGCTATCCCGGCGGCATCGCGGGGACGGAGCTGCTGCGGCGGATGCGCGACCAGGCTGCCGAGTTCGGCGTCGAGGTCGAACCGTGCCGCGTCACCGCCATCGAACCGCTCGACCAGCGCTTTCGCGTCGCGTGTGAGGATCGCGAGTGGCAGGCGCGGACCGTGCTGCTCGCCTCCGGCGTGGTCAATCGCCGGCCGGAGGAGATGGACGACGACCTTCACGACGAGGCGTTGCAACGCGGGCTGCTCCGCTACTGCCCGATCTGCGACGGCTATGAGGTCACCGACCGGCGCGTCGGCGTGATCGGCACCGGCGACCACGGCATGCGCGAGGCGCTGTTCCTGCGCAGCTACACCAGGGACGTCACGCTGATTGCGCCGGCGGCCCACGATCTCGACGAAACCTGCCGCCGCAAGCTCGACGACGCGGGGATCGCGCGGGTCGAGGGGCCGTGCGGCGACTATGCGATCGCGGGTGACCAGCTCCGGGTCCAGACCGCCAAAGGATCGCTGCGGTTCGACAGCGTCTATCCCGCGCTCGGCTCGATCATCCGCTCCGATCTCGCCATCGCGGCGGGCGCCAACGCGACGGACGAAGGCTGTCTGGAGGTCGACAGCCATATGCGGACATCGGTCCCTGGCCTGTTCGCCGCGGGCGACGTCGTGCTCGGACTGGACCAGATCTCCAACGCGATGGGCCAGGCGGGTGTCGCCGCGACGACGATCCGCAACGCCTTGAGCGAGGCGACGCCGCTGAGGCGCTGAGCGCACGCTGCCTACGATCACGATTCCGTCACGCTGCACTCACCTGACGCACACCTGCTTCGGGATCATCGTCATGCTTCCGCCGCTGGTGATCGGGCGCATCTCTGTCCTGGTCTTCCTGCAAGGGCGACCCTGCTTGTCGGTAGGCGGACCGCCGCGTTTCTGGCGCAAGGCGGCGCGGGCTTCTGGACACACTTGTGTGCGGACCCATTGGTCGGCGACCTCGCGCCCCTTTGTGCGCAGGCGGCGGCGATAGCGGGAGCCATATTGCTTCTGATCCGCGGCCGACAGCGTCTCAAAAGACGAGCAGCGAGCCTGTACAGGCGCGGGTGCTGAGACCGTCAGGAGCAACGTTGCGACCGTCGTGATCATGAGCCTCTCTCAAATGTTGCACGCAACTCCCGAAAAAGACGCGCGAACAGCGGATTGGCTGCATCCGGTCAGAACCAAGCCCTCACTCCCGCTACCAGCACAAACCCGCCCGTTTCCTCGCCCATGGCGCGGGCGTACCGCGCGGTGTCGCCGAACCGCCGCTCCCACGACACGCCCACATAGGGCGCGACTTCGCGCTTCCATTCGTAGCGGAGGCGCAGGCCGAGCTCCGCCTTGGTCAGGCCCGAGCCGAGCCGCAGCGCCGGTACGTCCTGCGCAGACAGGTCGAACTCGGCGCGCGGCTGGAGCACCCACCAATTGGTCAGCCGCTGATCGACATAGGCCTCGCCGCGGGCGAACAGTTCCCCCTTGTCGGACAGGAACAGCGTGCCCTCGACATCGAACCAATAGGGGGCGAGCGCCTCAAATCCGGCGCTGACATAGGTCCGACGCGCGCCGGCGCCGAGATCCTGGCGAAGGCCGAACTGAAGGTTTTCATACGGCCCGACCGCGCGGGCATAGAGGAGCTGGATCTCGGCATCGTCCAGCCGATCGCCGAACGCCCCCTCCCCCTCCGACTTGACGACGAGGCGGTTGATGTCGCCGCCGAACCACGCCTCGCCATCCCAGCGATAGCCGTCGCGACCCGATCGCACCGCGACTTCGGCGATGTTGAGCATGATCTGGTTGAACGCCATCCCGCCATGCTCGCGCCGAAGCGCGTCCGACGCCCGCGTCATCGCGTCTTCGCCATAGAAGGACGACGCGGCGAGGCCGGGGAAGGCAGCGGGCGCCGGCGCATTACCGATCGCGGGCGCGGCAGTCGGTTTGCAATGCCCCATCGCCGCATGCTCGGGCGGGCAGGCCGGATCGGCGGGCTTGGTCACCGGCTCGGCGGTCTTGCAGTGCCCCATCGCCCCCTGCTCCGGCGAACAGCTGGTCGCGGACGGCGCCGCGGGGGGGATCGTGCAATGCCCAATCGCTGCATGTTCGGGCGCGCAGGCCGGAACGGGAGCAGCCGGCCGGAGCTCAGGCATCGCTTTCGGCGCGGCGGGTGCCTTGCGCGCGGGCGGGGCCGAGCGTTTCGGCTTGCGGGACGACACCGCGCGAGCGGGCGAAGCTTTGGGCTTCGCTCTCGCGACCGGCTTCGCCGGCGCCGGTTTGCAATGTCCCATTGCCGCGTGTTCGGGCGTGCAGGCGGGCGCGGCGTGTCCCTGATGCTGCGGCGTCGCGGCCAGCATCGCGGCGAGGATCAGCATCGTCATGCGACCTTCCCCTCGGCATCGCGAACCTGGACGACCTGCATCATCCCGGCGTGCATGTGATAGAGCATGTGGCAGTGGAACGCCCAGTCGCCGGGCTCTGCGGTGACGTCCCAGCTCACCTTGCCGCCGGGCTGGACCAGCACCGTGTGCTTGCGCGGGGCGTGCGCGCCCTTGCCCGTCACCAGCTCGAAGAAATGGCCGTGCAGGTGGATGGGGTGGCCCATCATCGTGTCGTTGACGAGCGTCACGCGCACGCGTTCGCCGCTGCGCATCGCGATCGGCCTGTCGACATGCGCGAACTTCACGCCGTCGAAGCTCCACATATAGCGCTCCATGTTGCCGGTCAGGTGGATGACCATCTCGCGCCCCGGCGGCCGCGGGTCGGGATTGGGCGTCAGCGCCTCCAGCATCCGGTAGTTGAGCGTCCGGCGGCCGGCATCCTCCAGCCCCTGCCCCGGATAGTCGGTGCGATCGGCCGGCATGGGCGAGATCGTCTGGACGCCCGGATCGCGCTTCACCCCGGGCGCGGGGGTGAAGTCGCGCATCGAGTGGTCCATCGCATGGCCTTCGCCGCCGGGCGAGCAATGCCCCATCGCCGCGTGCTCGGGCGCACAACTGCCCCCCATTGCGCCCATCCCCATGTCGGTCATCGTCGCGATCGGACGGCGGCGAAGCGGCGGGACCGGCGCGACCATGCCCGCGCGCGGTGCCAGCGTCGCGCGCGCCATGCCCGACCGATCGATGCTTTCGCCGACGATCGTGAAGGCGCGGTCCTCACGCGGCACGACGATCACGTCATAGGTTTCGGCCGGCGCGAACTGGAACTCGTCGATCTCGACCGGGCGGACGTTCTGCCCGTCGGCAGCGACGACGTTCATGGCGAGGCCGGGGATGCGCACGTTGAACGTCGTCATCGCGCTGGCATTGACGAAGCGCAGCCGCACCCGCTCGCCCGGCCGGAACAGCGCGGTCCAGTTGTCCGTCGGGCCATGGCCGTTGACGAGATAGGTGTAGGTCGATCCGGTCACGTCGGCGATGTCGGTCGGGTCCATCCGCATCGCACCCCATTCGGCGCGCTCCCCCGCCTTCTGGTCCCGCCCCGCGAGCAGCCCGCCAAGCGTCTGGCGCTGGCGATTGAAATAGCCTGGCTCGAGCTTGAGCTTGCGGAAGATCGCGTGCGGGTGGAGCGGGCTGTGGTCGGACAGCATCACCACATGCTCGCGATCGAATCCGACCGGATCGGCGCCGGCGGGATCGATCACGATCGGGCCGTAATGCCCCATCTGCTCCTGAAGCCCCGAATGGCTGTGATACCAATAGGTCCCCGACTGGATCACGGGGAACTCGTAGGTGAAGCGACCTCGCGCCGGGATGCCGGGGAAGCTCACGCCGGGCACACCGTCCATCTGGAACGGGAGGAGCAGCCCGTGCCAGTGTATCGAGGTTTCCTCTCCCAGCGTGTTCTCGACCTCGATCCGAACACGCTGCCCCTCGCGCAGGCGGATCAGCGGCGCGGGTGCGTGGCCGTTGATGCCGATGCGGTGCGCATCCCTGCCGTCGATGCGGCGCATGACGTGACCGACGCTGAGCCGGAGCGTCTCGCCGGACAGCTCGGGCGGCAGCGCGGTGGTGCCCGCCGAAACCTGCCGCGCCCAGCCCGGAAGCGCGGAGCCGATGCCGGCGAGCGCGGCGCCGCGCATCACCGCGCGGCGATTGATGATGGAATACATGGGGGATCCAGTCTTTGGCGCCGCGATGACGGCGCTCGAACAATCCACCTCCGTTCGTGCTGAGTAGGGGCTGAGCGCAGGCGAAGACCCGTATCGAAGCACCCTTCGATACGCCGCTTCGACTTCGCTCAGCCGCTACTCAGGACGAACGGAGTGGCCGAAAGCGAAAGGATCAACCGCGCGGAGGGGGTGGTGCCGGGCCGCGCGCGAGGCTTGCGAGCGTCAGCATCGCCGGCTGCGCATGGATCGCCGCGCCGACCGCGTCGCTGCCGCTCGCCAGCGGCGGCACCGGGATCGCCGCACAGGCAAGTGCGCAGTCCGACGCGCAATCATGCGCTGGCTTGGCGGGGGCCGACTTGCCCTCGCAATCCATGTGGGTCGCGACCGCCGGCGCCGCCTGTGCCGCGCAGCCGATGCCGAGCGGGAGCAGCAGCGCAGCCGCCACCATCACCGCGATCAGGCGGAACAGGGCGCGCAGGGTCGGGATCGGGCGGGCCGTCACCCGTCCGAACTAGGGGTTCGGACGGCGGCCCGCAACCGGCGCGGCGAACGCCTCGATCGGCACTGCCGCGGCCATGCGCTCGAACCCCGCGGGCGACGGGTGCAGACCGTCGCCGGTGTCCAGCGCAGGATCGATCCGGTCCGGGCGCCGGGGATCGGCGACGGCGCGGTCCATGTCGATGACGCCGTCGAAATGGCCGGGCGCGCGAATCCAGGCGTTCACCGCCTGGCGCACCCCCTCGATCAGCAACGTCGCGTGGTAATAGTCGCTCGCACCGAACGGGGTGATCGTGGCGCCATGGACGCGCAGGCCTCGTGCGCGGCCGCGTGCGACGATCTGCGCATAGGCGGCGGTCAGTTGCGCGACCAGCGCGCGGGCGTCCGCCTCGGTCGGGCGCTCGGCGCGCGAAAGCTGGCCGATGTCGTTGACGCCCTCGAACAGGATCAGGTCAGTGATGCCCGGCAACGCCAGCACGTCGCGGTCCAGCCGCGCCATCGCGCTTGGCCCCAGTCCGTCGCCCAGCACGCGGTTGCCGCCGATCCCCTGGTTGAGCACCGCCGTCCCGCGCGTCCGCGGATCGGCGGCCAGACGGCGGGCGAGCAGGTCGGGCCAGCGATTATTGCCGTTGGTGGTCGAGCCGCGTCCGTCGGTGATCGAGTCGCCAATGACGACGATCGTGCGAGCGGGCTGACACGCCTCCACCTCGATCCCCGACAGGTTGAACCAGTGCTCGGTCGGGGTCGTGCCCGTGGGTGCGGCCGTGCGGGTCGCATCGCCCTTCACCAGCCAGGACGTCGCGCGCGAGCCTGGATGCGAGGTTTGCTCGCCCCCCTCGCCCGCCAGGTGCAGCGTCACCGCCAGGTCGTCGAACGCCGCGACGCGCAGCGGCAGCGGGTCGGACAGCCAGTCGGCGCCCGGCGGCACCATCCCGCCCGCCCGCCCGGCGAAGCGCAGCGGCACGATGCTTCCCTCGCGCACCGCCGCGCCGTCGACGCGCACGGGCCGCGCGATCGACGCGGCGCGCACCGTCAGCGGCTCCTTGCCGAACGCGTTGGACACGCGCACGCGCACCTTGGCGCCGCCGGCGGTCAGCCGCACGACCTGGCGCAGGCTCGCATCGGTAAGCGCGCCGGGCGCCAGCCGGTTCTCGCCGCCCGGCACCATCTGTGCCGAGACCCAGGCGGGTCGCCATCCGCATTGCTGCGCCGCCGCCGCGCCGGGCATCGCCGCCACCAGCACCGCCGCCCACCCGATCATCCGCATCGCCTTGCTCCGAAAAGAAAAAGGGGCCGGTCCGCATGGACCAGCCCCCGTCGTTACCCGATCGTCCGCACCATCAGAAGTTGGCGCGCACGCCGAACAGCACCGAACGGCCCGGATAGAAGACGTTGTACGTCGCATTCTCGTATCCGAAGGTCGTCCGGATCGGCTCGTTGGTAATGTTGAGCACGTCGAGCGTCAGGCGGAACGCCTTGTCCATGAAGGGCAGCTGATAGCCCGCCGACAGATCCATCTGACCGCGTGCATCCGCCAGAAGCGGCAGCGGCAGGTTGTTCTGCGGCGCGTTGGCGGCGATCACGCCGTCCTGCCAGACATAGTTGAGGCTGAGCGACAGGCCGTAATTCTCGTAGAACCCCTGAAGGTTGTACTGGAACTCCGGCACGCCCGGCGCCACCAACCCGCTGTCGCTGGACTGGGTGATGTAGGTGCCGTTGGCCGAGAAGCCGAGGCCGCGCGTCAGGAAGTCGAGCGGCTGCACCCACGTCGCCTCGACACCGCGGATGCGCAGCGACTGGAGGTTTTCGGGACGGTTGACGGTGATCGCCACCTGCTCGACCGGGACACCCGCCGCGCGCGCACGATCGGCCAGCGCATTGGCCTGCGTCGACTGGAGCGAGCTGAATGGGATGTTGAGCGCGCCGAACGCCACCTGCTGCTGCTGCGTCACGGTGAAGCCGTTGATGCTCTTCTGGAACGCGGCCAGGCCGATATAGCCGGTGCCGCCGGTGTAGAACTCACCGCCAAGGTCCAGATTGTCCGACGTGAACGGCGCCAGCTGCGGGTTGCCGGCATTGGCGATCTGCGCGGCGGGATCGCTGAACGTGATGCCCGGCAGGATCTGCCCCGCCTCGGGCCGGGTCAGGCCCTTCGACGCGGCAAAGCGCAGCTTGAGGTTGTCGAGCACGTCCCACGCCACGTTGAACGAAGGCAGCACTTCCTCATAGTCGGAGTTCGCCTCGATATCGACGATCGTTGCGCCGACCTGGCTCGGCCCCAGCACGCGCTGGTCGGTCCAGACATAGCGAAAACCCGCATTGGCGCTGATCGGACGACCCAGAAGCTCGCCCTGGCCGTTGACCTCGACATAGCCGCCATAGACCGTCTCATAGACGTCGCCGGTCGAGCCGCCCGTCACCGCGCCGCGCGTTTCCGGCGCGTTGTCGCGGAACTGCTCGTACCCGGTCACGCGGTTGAGCGCGGCGATGTCGGGGACGATGAAGCTGGTGACGCCGAAGCGCCCCCGCGACAGGAAGCCGAAATTGTCCACGCCGGTGCGCATCAGATACTGCGGAATGGCGCTGGTCGGCACGCTGCCCGTCAGGCCGGCGCAGCTCGTGCCGCAGACCGACTCCTGGAACGCGATCGTGTTGTCGTACGCACGCACGCGGCGCTCGGCACGATCATAGGCGGCGCCGAACTTCACGTTGAGCGCGTCGTCGCCCCAGGTGAAGTCGAGGTGCGCGCCCTGCGTCTGGGTGTTGCGACGCACGTTCTGGACGTTGACACGGTACCACTGCCAGCCGAGGTTCGGATCGCCCAGGTCGCGATTGGCGGTGATGATCGGCTGCGGCCCGTTGCCGGTGTTGTCATAGTCGACGATCACGCCCGAGTTCGGGGCGGTCTGGAATGCATAGGTCGGCTGCTCGCGGAAAAAGTCGCTCTTGCCGTAATTGCCCGACAGCTGGACGGTCAGCGTGTCGCTCGGCTTCCACGTCACGCTGGGCGTCACGTTCCAGAATTCGGTATCCTGGTTGAAGACGCTGTTCTCGCTGAAGAACGAGGAATTGGCGAAGCGGCCGCTGGTGACGATGTTGTTCTCGTCCACCGTGATGTCGAACGGGACCATGCCGCCCGTCGACTGCGGCGTCGTGCCGGGGCCCGAGTTGCGAACCTGCCAATTTATGTTCGAGCGCAGGTAGTCGCGCGTCGACTTGGCCCAGATGCCGTCGATGTTGACATGGAGCGCGTCGGACGGGCGGAATTCGACCGCCGCGACCGCGCTGATGCGCTCGCGCTTGCCGGTGGTCAGCGACGGACGACCGAGGCGCGGGATCAGCGCCTTCGACAGCTGCGACAGCGACAGGCCCGACGTCTGAGTGATGTCATAGGGCTGGCCGGCGACCAGGCCGGGCACGTTGGCGGGCGCGACATTGGCATAGCTGAAGCCGTTGCCCTCCGGCGGGGAAACGTTGCAGCCCGGACCGCACGGCAGGTTGGCATCGGCGAAGCCCAGCGAATCATAGCCGTCCACGCGAATGTCCTGGCTGACGCCGGCGACACCGATCAGGATGCCGACCGTGTCGCCAAAGGTGTGGCTGCCGACGATCGCGCCGCGCGGGCCGACGCGGCCATTCGCCTCGGTCCAGTTGCCCTGCGCCACCACGGTCAGGTGCGTGCCGGGCTTGTCGAACGGACGCGCGTTGCGAAGGTTGACGGTACCGGCGATGCCGCCCTCCAGCACCGACGCGGTCGGCGACTTGGCGACGTCCAGGCGCGTGAACAGCTCCGACGGGAAGAAGTCGAGATCGACTTCACGGTTGCCGCCGCCCGCACCGTTGGTGCCGCCATCGGACGCGGTCGCGAACTGCGCGCCGTTGAGGAGCACCTTCGAGAAGCTCGGCCCCAATCCGCGGATCGACACCTGCGTCCCCTCGCCGCTGATATCGCGGTTGAGGCGAACGCCCGGAATGCGGTTGAGCGTTTCGGCCAGGTTGGTGGCGGGCAGCTTGCCGATGTCCTCGGCAAAGATCGAATCGCCGAACGCGACAGAGTTGCGCTTGGCGTTGGTCGCGCTCTGGAGCGAGGCGCGTATACCGGTGACGACGATGTCGTCCTGCGGCGGCTCGTCGCCGGCGGCGACCTGCTCGATCGGCGCGGGGTCGGCCTGAACCGGCTCGGCCGTCTGGGCATGAGCCGGCAGCGCTGCCAACGCTGGCATCGCGACGGCAGCCATCAGCACGGAACGACGAAGACGCAAACTGAAAGTCATGAGATCCCCTCCGGACAATTCCCCGTTCGGCGACGGGTTCACGAAGTTACTGGTAACGCTATCAATTCCGGTAAGGCCGGCGGACCAGGCTTGTCAATAGCTGGCTAGACCAATGCGCCAACCAGAGTGCCCGGTCGATCGCGCATGGTTGGTCAGGCATGCTTGAGCCGATAAACGGTCGTTTGCCAAGTGTTCGTGGCCAGCTTATCGCACGATAAACAGGAGAGACGGATGCGGGCGACACGGCGGGGTCAGGGGGGCGTGACGGTCCAGGACGTCGCGCGCGCGGCCGGGGTTTCGGCCATGACCGTCAGCCGCGTCGTCAATGGCGGCCACAATGTCCGCGAGTCGACCCGCCTGGCAGTGGCGGAGGCGATCGAGCGGCTCCAGTACAAGCCCAACCCGGCGGCGCGGTCGCTCGCGGTCGGCGAGGCGACGCAGATCGGCCTTCTCTATGCCAACCCGTCCGCCGCCTATCTCAGCCAGTTCCTGATCGGCGCGCTTGCCGCCGCGCGCCGTGCCGGCTGCCACCTCGTCCTCGAACCCTGCGAGGGCGAGAGCGCCGACGAACAGGCCGAGGCCACGCGCCAGTTCGCCGCGACCGACGTGCAGGGCGTGATCCTCCCCCCGCCCCTGTCGGAATCGCAGCCGGTGCGCAGCGAACTCGAAGCAGCGGGCATCCCCGCGGTGGCGGTCGCGATGGGCCGGCGTGAGGCGGGCAACCTCAACGTGCGCATCGACGATTTCCAGGCGGCGGCGGCGATGACCCGCCACCTGATCTCGCTCGGCCACCGCGACATCGCCTTCATCCGCGGGCACCCGATCCAAGTCGCGAGCGCCGAACGCTTCCGCGGCTTCGTCCACGCGATCGAGGAAGCCGGCCTCGATCCCGCCGAGATGCGCGTGGAGCCCGGCTATTTCACCTATCGCTCCGGCCTTGCCGCGACGGAGCGGCTGCTCCAGCGCAGCCCCCGCCCCACCGCGATCTTTGCCGCCAATGACGACATGGCCGCCGCCGCAGTTGGCGTGGCGCACCGCCAGGGGCTGCACATCCCGCGCGACATCAGCATCGTCGGCTTCGACGACGTCGCGCTCGCGACCAATGTCTGGCCCGAACTCACCACCGTGCGCCAGCCGATCGCGCAAATGGCCGAGACCGCGGTGTCGATGCTGCTCGCGCGGCTGCGGCGCCGCGGTGGCGGCGAAGGCGAGATCGAGGAGGTCGTGCTTCCGCACGAGCTGATCCTGCGCGAATCGACCGCGCCGCCGCCCGTCTCGCCCGTGCAGGCAGTGGCTCCCGCGCGCCGCCGCCCGTCGCGCTGAGGGTTGCCAACCGCCCGAAACAGGCACTAGGTTATCGCTAACATCCAGACGGGACCAACGCGTCCCGCACGATTGGGAGACGGGAATGCAAGGGGCGGGGAATCAGGCCAACATGCGCTTTATCGGCGCGATCGTCGCGGTGGCGACGATCGGCGGGTTCATGTTCGGCTATGACAGCGGCGTCATCAACGGGACGCAGGACGGGCTGGAGGCGGCGTTCGACCTCTCCGCGCTCGGCACCGGCTTCAACGTCGGCGCGATCCTGATCGGCTGTGCGGCGGGCGCCTTCTCGGCCGGTCGCCTGGCCGACGTGATCGGGCGCCGCAAGGTGATGATGCTGTCGGCGTTCCTGTTCCTCGTCAGCGCGCTGCTGGCCGGGATCGCGGGCAGCTCGACCATCTTCGTCATCGCGCGCCTGATCGGCGGCTTGGGCGTCGGCGCCGCGTCGGTGCTGTCGCCCGCCTATATCTCCGAAGTGACCCCCGCCGCGATCCGCGGCCGGCTCGCCTCGGTCCAGCAGATCATGATCATCACCGGCCTGACCGGTGCGTTCGTCGCCAACTGGGCACTGGCGCAGGTCGCCGGCGGCTCGACCGCGCCCTTCTGGTACGGGTTCGAGGCGTGGCGCTGGATGTTCTGGATGCAGGCGATCCCGGCGCTGGTCTATCTCTTGGCGTTGCTGACGATCCCCGAAAGCCCCCGCTTCCTGGTGACCAAGGGCCGCCATGACGAGGCCGAGGCAGTACTCGTCAAGCTGCTCGGCACCGACGAGGGGACGCGCAAGGTCGCCGAGATCCGCGCCTCGCTCTCGCAGGATCACCGTCCTCGCTTCTCGGACCTTCGCGACAAGGTGACGGGCAAGATCCGCTCGATCGTGTGGGTCGGCATCGGCCTCGCCATCTTCCAGCAGCTCGTCGGCATCAACGTCGTCTTCTATTACGGCGCGGTGCTGTGGCAGTCGGTGGGCTTCTCCGAGGCCGACTCGCTGCTCATCAACATCGTGTCGGGCACGCTCTCGATCCTCGCCTGCCTCGTCACCGTGGCGCTGGTCGACAAGGTCGGGCGCAAGCCGCTGCTGCTGATCGGTTCGGCGGGCATGTTCGTGACGCTCGCGACCGTCGCCTTCGCCTTTTCGCACTCGGTGCCGGGCGCCGAGGGCGGCGTCACGCTGCCGGGCAATTGGGGCATCATCGCGCTGATCGCCGCCAACCTCTATGTCATCTTCTTCAACGTCAGCTGGGGTCCGGTGATGTGGGTCATGCTGGGCGAGATGTTCCCCAACCAGATCCGCGGATCGGCGCTGGCGTTCGCCGGCCTGGCCCAGTGGATGGCGAACTTCTTCGTCTCGGTGAGCTTCCCGTGGGCGGCGGCCAACATCGGCCTGGTCGTCACCTACAGCTTCTTCGCGGCGAGCGCGCTCATCTCCTACTTCTTCGTCAGCCGCAGCGTCCACGAGACCCGCGGCCGCGAGCTGGAGGCGATGGAAGGCTGAAGCTGCTAAGGGGGCGGGCATGTACGCCCCGCCCGCCTTTCGTGAGGATCGCGCCGACATGCTGTTCGGCGCGATCCGCGCGCATCCGCTCGGCACGCTTGTCACGTCGGGCGCCGGCGGACTGCTCGCCAATCTGATCCCGTTCACCTTGGTCGAGACCGGCGGCGCGGCGATCCTGCGCGCGCACCTCGCCAAGGCGAACGACCAGATCGCCGACCTTCGCGCAGGCGCGCCGACGCTGGTCCTGTTCCAGGGGCCGCACGGTTATGTCAGCCCGAGCTGGTACGCGACCAAGGCCGAGCATGGCCGCGTCGTCCCCACCTGGAACTACATCGCGGTGCAGATCGCCGGTGAGCCCCGCATCCTCGATGACGCCGATTGGCTCCGCGAGCAGCTGGAGGCGCTCACCGACGCGCAGGAGGGCGCTCGCGCCGAGCCGTGGCGGGTGGGCGACGCGCCCGCCGCGTTCGTGGCGGGGCAGATGAAGGGCATCGTCGGCCTGGAAATCCGCGTCGAGCGGATCGAGGGCAAGTGGAAGGTCAGCCAGAACCAGCCCGCCGCGAACCGCGCGGGTGTGGTGGCGGGGCTATGCGCGGACGGGAATGATCCGCTGGCGGAGGCGGTTCGGGAGCGCAGGTGACCGCCGCCTTGGCGTCCGTTCGCGGCAGCACGGGCTTACACACCCCATGTCTCCCCGGCGAAGGCCGGGGTGAAGTTGGGCGACCCTAGTGATAACCGGCGCCCACAGTCGCTACCGCCTTCCCACCTGGACCCCGGCCTTCGCCGGGGAGGCACTCTAAGAGGCAGGCGGAGTCTTAGCTGACGATTAGATCCGCGCCTCGGGCAGCACGACCCCCGGGACGTCCACCTCGAAGCGGAA
Organism: Sphingomonas sp. Y38-1Y; assembly: GCF_032391395.1. Taxonomy (NCBI): domain Bacteria; kingdom Pseudomonadati; phylum Pseudomonadota; class Alphaproteobacteria; order Sphingomonadales; family Sphingomonadaceae; genus Sphingomonas; species Sphingomonas sp. Y38-1Y. The sequence continues at coordinate 1,467,092 of NZ_CP135916.1, read as the reverse complement.
CAGGTCGCCCGCCAGCGGCTCCTTCGCGCGGCCGGCAGCGTCGAGGTGCTTGTTCGCCGTCGTCGCGAACACCGTCTTGAGCTCCGGCCCGCCGAACGCGACCTTGGTGATCGCGCTGACGGGGAAGCGGACGGTCTCCAGAAGCTCGCCCTTGGGCGAATAGCGCCGCACCGCGCCGCCATTGTAGAGACCGATCCACACGCAGCCCTCGGCATCGCAGGTCGGGCCGTCGGGAAAACCCTCGCCCTCGCCGATGCGCGCGAACACGCGGGGGTCGGAAAGCTCGCCCGCCTCGCTCAGCGTCGCGGCGTGGATGACCTGTCCCAGCGTGTCGACATGATAAAGGGTGCGCCCATCGGGGCTGACCGCCGGGCCGTTGGTGATCGAAACCTTCGGCGTCGTCGCGGTGCAGGTCTTGCCGTCATAGCGATAGATGGTGCCGGTGATGCCCGCCTCGGCATCGTCCATGCTGCCGAACCACAGCCGCCCTGCCCCGTCGACGGTGCCGTCGTTCAGGCGATTGCCCGGCTGGTCGGGCTCGGGCGACAGGATCGCGGCGAAGCTGCCGTCCTTGGGATCGAAGCGCGACAGCCCGGTCTTGAGCCCCGCGACGAAGCCGCCGCCGGCGATCGGCAGCACGAAGCCGACCTGATCGGGCGCCGCCCATTCCGCGCGCTCGCCGGTTGCGGGATCGAGGCGATAGATGCGATGCCGCTTGATATCGACGAAGTAGAGCGCCTTTTCGCGCGCCACCCAGACCGGCCCTTCGAGCAGCGGGCCGCCCAGCGCCCAGATGCTCTGCGGCTCGCTCTTCACCACGCCCATCGCCCTCTCCTCAGCGCCAGCCGGCATCGACGAAGTAATTGTGCCCGGTCACGAGCGCGGCATCGTCGGAGGCCAGGAACATCACCATCGCCGCAATGTCGTGCGGCAGCAAGCGCCCCTTCAGGCACTGCGCGTCGACGATCTCCGCCTCGCCCTCGGGCGTGTACCATTGAAGCTGGCGCGGGGTGCGGACATTCCCCGGAATGACGCAGGTCGCGCGAATGTTGTCGGGGCCCAACTCGCGCGCCAGGCTGCGAGTCAGGCCTTCGATGGCGGCCTTGCAGGTCTGGTACAGGGTGAGGCCGGGCAGGCCGAGATGCCAGGAGATCGAACCCAGATTGATGATCGCACCGCCACCGCGGGCACGCATCGCGGGCACCACCGCCTGCGCACAGAAGAACATGTGCTTCAGGTTCACCGCCAGGCGGTTGTCCCAATAGGCCTCGTCCACCTGGTCGAGCGTGTGGCGGTCGTCGTTGGCGGCGTTGTTGACGAGGATGTCGAAACCGTTGTTCTGGTCGATCAGCCGCGCGATCGTCGCCTGAAGGTCGGCGACGCGGGTGAGGTCGACCTGCTCGAAGCGGACGTTCGGCGACCCCAGCCGCTCGACCACCGCGCGCGAATCCGCCTCGGCGATGTCGAAGAAGGTGACGTCGGCGCCCTGCCGAGCGAACCCCTCGACGATCCCGGCGCCGATCCCCGATCCGCCGCCGGTGACCAGCACGCGCTTGCCGTTGAGGCTGGGATAGATTGCCCGGCTGGCCGCGTCCGGAACGGTGTCGAAACTCGGGTCGGCCTCGGCCATCGGGGTATCGGCTTTCGATTGAGAATCGGGGTCGGTCACGCAGGCACCGTTTCGGACCGGCGCGCCGCGACGTCGCGCATCAGCGCGCGGATGCCGAGCGTCCAGGGTGTCGCGTCGCGCGAGGTGACGACGGTGTTGGTGAGGCTGCCCAGCGCGTCGCTGCGGATCGTGACGACGTCGCCGACCTTGTGCGTGAAGCCGCGGCCGGGATGATCGCGGTCCTGGACGGGCGCGAACAGCGTGCCCAGGAACAGCGCGAAGCCGTCGGGATACTGATGCTCCGACAGCGTCTGGCGCACCAGTTCCTCAGGATCGCGGCTGATCTCGCGCATCGAGCTGTGCCCCTCCAGCCGATAGCCGTCGGTGCCCTCGATCGTCAGGTCGAGTTCGGCAGCGCGGACGTCGTCCATCGTGAACCCGCCTGCGAACAGCCGCACGAACGGACCGAGCGAGCAGGACGCGTTGTTGTCCTTGGCCTTGCCGAGCAGGAGCGCGCTACGCCCCTCGAAATCACGCAGGTTGACGTCGTTGCCGAGCGTTGCGCCGACCGGACGGCCGGCGGCATCGACGACGATCACCACTTCCGGCTCGGGATTGTTCCAGTGCGAGTCGGAGCGGATGCCGATGTCGCCGCCCCAGCCGATCGTCGACAGGACGGGCGACTTGGTGAACACCTCCGCATCGGGGCCGATCGCGACTTCGAGATATTGCGACCACAGGCTCGCCTCGATCAGCGCCGCCTTGAGCCGCGCGGCTTCCTCGCTGCCCGGCACGACCGACCGGATGCCGCCGCCGACCTTGGCCTCCAGCTCCGAACGGATCGCCGCCGCGGCGCTCGAGTCGCCGCGTGCACGCTCCTCGATGACGCGCTCGATCGCGGAGACGGCAAAGGTGACGCCGCATGCCTTGACGCATTGCAGGTCGATCGGGGAACGCAGCTCGAACTCGGCGCCCGAGCCCTCGGCGCCCAGATCATCGACGTCGCAAATCGCGTCGCCGGCCGCAGCCACCGGATCGTCGAGGTCGAAGAGGTCGGCGCTCGTCGGCGCGGCGTCGAAGGCGGAGTGGACGACCCCACCCTTGACGATCACCGGCACGACCGCGCCGCGTACCGCCACGCGGCCAGCCAGAACCGCGGCATCCAGATCGGCGGGCAATGCCGACCGACTCCATTCAAGCGTCATTGCCCCTCCTCGCCGCGGCGCTCCTCGAGCTACCGCGCTGTCATATGTGGTAGCGCTATCAGGAACCGGAGCCTTCTGCAATCGCCCCGGCTCCCGATTGGCGCCGCTTCAAAGTGTCCAGGCGCCGTCGATCCGCGCCAGCGTGCCCGCCTGGCCACCTTCGCGCAGGGCGTCCGGCAGCAGCGCTTCCGGCAGGTCCTGGTACGCAACCGGACGCAGGAAGCGATCGATCGCGAGCGTCCCGACCGAGGTCGTGCGCCCATCCGACGTCGCCGGATAGGGACCGCCATGCACCATCGCGTGCGTCACCTCGACGCCCGTCGGCCAGCCATTGGCGAGGATGCGGCCGACCGTCTGCTCCAGCACGGGGATCAGGCGCTTGGCATCGGCATAGTCGCCCTCGTCGACCTGAATCGTCGCGGTCAGCTGACCTTCGAGCTGCGACAGCACGCCGACCAGTTCCTCCAGGTCGGCACAGCGGACCAGCACCGACGATGCGCCGAACACCTCGTGCAGGTGGACAGGGTCGGCGAGGAAGTCCTTGCCCTCGACGGTGAACAGCGCCGCGCGACCCTGGGTCGGGCCGGCGGGCTCGGCACCCTCGGCCAGCTTGGTGACATAGGGGCTGGCGGCAAGCTTCTCCTTGCCCTCCTCATACGCCTTGTAGATGCCGTCGGTCAGCATGACCTGCGCCACCTGGCCGGTCAGCGTCTCCGCCGCCGCCTGCGAGAAGGCGTCAAGCTCGGCGCCGGCGATGCCGAGGACGAGGCCGGGATTGGTGCAGAACTGGCCCGCGCCCATCGCCAGCGACGCGACATAGGCCTTGGCCAGCGCCTCGCCGCGCGCCTTCAGCGCCGCAGGCATCAGGATGACCGGGTTGATTGCCGACATCTCGGCATAGACGGGGATCGGACGCGGACGCGCAGCCGCGATCTTCATCAGCGCCTCGCCGCCGCCGCGGCTGCCGGTGAAGCCCACCGCCTGGATGCGCGGATCGGCGACCAGGCCCTGGCCGACATGACGGCCCATGCCGTTGACCAGGCTGAACACGCCCTTGGGCATGCCCGTCTTTTCGACGGCGCGCGCGATCGCGGTCGCGATCAGCTCGGCCGTGCCCGGGTGCGCGCTGTGGCCCTTCATCACCACCGGGCAACCGGCCGCCAGTGCCGAGGCGGTGTCGCCGCCCGCGGTCGAGAAGGCGAGCGGGAAGTTCGACGCGCCGAACACCGCGACCGGGCCGATCGGCACGGTGCGAACGCGAAGGTCGGGCTTGGGCGGGGTGCGCGCGGCATCGGCATGGTCGATGCGCAGCTTCTGCCACGCGCCGTCGCGCACTTCCTTGGCGAACAGGCGAAGCTGGTTGGCAGTGCGGCCGCGCTCGCCGGTGATGCGCGCGGTAGGAAGCCCGCTCTCGCGGCTGGCGCGCTCGACCAGCGCGTCGCCCAACGCCTCGATCTCGTCGGCGATCGCCTCGAGGAACGCGGCGCGCTCTTCGAGCGGCTTGGTCGAATAAGGAAGGAACGCGGCCTCCGCGGCGGCGCAGGCGTCGGCGACGTCCTGCTCGCTCGCGCCGGCAAAGGCCACGTCGCCGATCTCGGCGCCCTGTGCGGGATCATAGGCGCGGAAGCGCTGCTCGGACGAGCGGCGCTCGCCTGCGATGAACAGGTCGCCGGTCAGGGTCATGGGATCGCGTCTCCTATCGGTCGGTCAGGTCAGTGGTGGCCGGGGGCATAGGGATGCCGGATGGCCTTGTAGTAATCCAGGTCGTGCGCGGGCGGACGAACACCCTGAGGCAGCGGCCGTCCCGACACCGACCCGAAATAAGCCAGGCTGGCGTCGCGCCACCATATGGCCTCTTCTTTTTGTATGACAAGAAACGATGCGATCTGCTCGGCGCGTTCCGTGTCGATCATCGATGACAGGGCCGCCCATTGGCGGTTCATCCCCTCGACCGCAGCGACGCCGCCGTCATAGCGCGCGACCATCTCTTCCCAAAGCGTGCGCCCCGACGCCATCCGCTCGTCCCAGCCGACATGGTGGAACCAGAGGAGGAAGTCGTCGCCGACGGTGCGCCGATCGGCGAAGCGGCGCGCCACCGGCGGCGCATATTGCGCGACCGCGTTGGAGCCGGTCTTGGTCCGGTCGAAGCCGATGCCGTTCTTGTCGGCGCGGTGATAATATGTCGGATTCCATTCGGGCCGCGCGAGGTCGCTCACCCACGGTCCCGGCCCGTAATGATGGCCGGTCGCCATCAGGTGCGCGAGGCCGAGCGGGGTCATGTAGTCCACCACCGCCTGGCGCGATCCCATCATCATCGCCGTCGCCGGCTCGACGAAGGCAGGGTCGGGCGTGAAGGTCTGGCGTGCCCATTCGCGCGCGATCGTGGCGGGCGCGAGGTCCGGGTTCCACGCCATCCGTCCATAGGCGTACCAATTGGCCTGGTCGAAGATCGAGCCCGACCAGTTGCGGTCGCTGCCGATATTGGCGACGCCCGCCATGCCGGTCAGCTCGTGACCCTCCAGGCTGCCATCGACGACCTTGGCGACGGTCGACCCGCGCCCCTTGGCATAGGTGTCGGCCTCCAGCACCTCCGACCACATCGGCGCGAGATAGGCGAGGTGCGTGGCGAAGCCGAGATACTCCTTGGTGATCTGCACCTCGATCATCAGAGGGGTCTTGGGCATCGCGCCGAACAGCGGGTGGAAAGGTTCGCGCGGCTGGAAGTCGATCGCGCCGTTCTTGACCTGGACGACGACATTGTCGGCGAACTTGCCGTCGAGCGGCTTGAACTCGCTATAGGCCTGCTTGCCGCGATCCTCGGGATCGACCTCCGAATAGACGAAGGCGCGCCACATCACGATCCCGCCATGCGGCTTGACCGCGGCGGCGAGCATGTTGGCGCCGTCGGCATGCGTGCGCTTGTAATCCTGCGGGCCGGGCTGGCCTTCCGAATTCGCCTTGACCAGGAAGCCGCCGAAATCGGGGATGACGCGATAGATCTCGTCGGCCTTCGCCTTCCACCAGGCCGCGACGGCGGGATCGAGCGGATCGGCGGTCGCGGTCTGCTTGAGCTCCACCGGCGTCGACCAGCGGGCGGACAGATAGACCTTGATGCCATAGGGGCGCAGCACGTCGGCGACCTTGGCCGCCTTGGCGATCCACTCCGCGGTCATCATGTCGGGCTTGGCGTTGACGTTGTTGAGCACCGTGCCGTTGATGCCGAGCGAGGCGTTGGCACGCGCATAGTCGATGTAGCGCGGATCGGTCGCGTTCGGCAGCTTCCACCAGTCCCAGATCGACTGGCCGGAGAAACCACGCTCGACCGTGCGATCGAGATTGTCCCAGTGGTTGAGCATGCGCAGCTTGACGCGCGGCTGCTCGGCGACGTCGATCCGCGCGGGAAGCGGTCCCTGCTGGGCAAGGCGGAGAAAGTGGAACGCGCCGTAGAGCGCGCCGACCGGCCGGTTGCCCGCGATCACCAGCGTGCGGCGCCCTCCGACATCGGCTTCGCGGATCAGGAAGCCCTCCTCGCCCGCGCGCGACAGCGGCAGGCGAAGCGCGGCGATCCGCGGCGAGGCCGGCGTTCCGATCAGGATCGCACCGCCCTGCCCCGTCGCCGCGCCGCTCGTCAACGTTGGCAGCGCACGGCGAAGCTCGGCGACCGCGACGGCGATCGTCGGGTTGGACGCTTCATCCGACTCGACCGATCCTGCGCGTGCGGCGAGTGCCGACGCATCGGCCGCGGGTAGCGCGCGATAGCGCTGCCACAGCTCGTAGCCATCCTCGGCGCGTGCGCCGTCTGGCCTGACCAAAATTCCGGTGAACAACAGCAGCGCTGCCACGATCCTCGTCCAGCTGCCGCTTCGCATCGCCTTCTCCTCTCCGTCCTGCGCCGGGCTCACGACGCCTCTTGTCTACCGCTGGCCTTACCGGATAGTGATAGCGCTATCAATATCCGCGCCGACCAAATGGCAGCGTGATCAGGAAGGAGAGACGATGCCGAAGATCGTGGCCGCCCGCGTAATCGTGACGTGCCCGGGGCGCAACTTCGTGACGCTCAAGATCGAGTGCGACGACGGCACCACCGGCGTCGGCGATGCGACCCTCAACGGACGCGAGCTGGCGGTGGCGAGCTACCTGACCGACCACGTCGTTCCCTGCCTAATCGGCCGCGATGCGCACCGGATCGAGGATATCTGGCAGTATCTCTACAAGGGTGCCTATTGGCGCCGCGGCCCGGTCACCATGACTGCGATCGCCGCCGTCGACACCGCGCTCTGGGACATCAAGGGGAAGCTCGCCGGCCTGCCCGTCTATCAGCTGCTCGGCGGAGCGAGCCGCGAGGGCGTGATGGTCTATGGCCACGCCAATGGCACGTCGATCCAGGACACGATCGACGCCGCGATCGAGTATCAGCAGCAAGGCTACAAGGCGATCCGCATCCAGTGCGGCGTCCCCGGCATGGCCTCGACCTATGGCGTGTCCAAGGACCGCTATTTCTACGAGCCCGCGGACGCCGACCTGCCGAGCGAGAATGTCTGGTCGACGTCCAAGTATCTGCGCGTCGTCCCCGAGCTGTTCGCCGCCGCGCGCGAGGCTCTGGGCTGGGACGTCCACCTGCTCCACGACATCCATCACCGCCTGACCCCGATCGAGGCAGGGCGGCTGGGCAAGGACCTGGAGCCATATCGCCCCTTCTGGCTGGAAGACGCGACCCCGGCCGAGAACCAGGAGGCGTTCCGCCTGATCCGCCAGCACACCACCGCGCCGCTGGCAGTGGGCGAGATTTTCAATTCGATCTGGGACGCCAAGGACCTGATCCAGAACCAGCTGATCGACTATATCCGCGCCACGGTCGTCCATGCCGGCGGGATCACGCACCTGCGCCGCATCGCCGCGCTCGCCGACCTCTATCAGGTCCGCACCGGGTGCCACGGCGCGACCGACCTGTCGCCCGTCTGCATGGCGGCGGCGCTGCACTTCGACCTCAGCGTCCCCAATTTCGGCGTGCAGGAATATATGCGCCACACGCCGGAGACCGACGCGGTCTTCCCGCACGCCTACACGTTCGAGGACGGCATGATGCATCCGGGCGATGCGCCGGGCCTGGGCGTCGACATCGATGAGGAGCTCGCCGCGGGGTATGAGTACAGCCGCGCCTTCCTGCCGGTGAACCGGCTGGAGGACGGCACCTTGTGGAGCTGGTGACGTGAGCAAGGCGTCGGCGTTGCTGCCGAAGCCGCGGGGGCGCATCCGCTGGACGATCTGCGCATTGCTGTTCGCCGCGGTCGTGCTCTCGTACATCGACCGGCTGGTGCTGGGCGTGCTCAAGCCCCAGCTCGAGGACCTCTATGGCTGGACCAATGCCGGCTACGGCGACATCACCGGCTATTTCCAGGTCTTCTACGGCTTCGGCTTTCTCGGCTTCGGCTGGCTGATCGACCGGTTCGGCGCCAAGTTCGGCTATATGCTCGCAATGGGGAGCTGGACGCTCGGCCATTTTGCGCAGGTGCTCGTCACCTCGACCACCGGCTTCGCGATCGCCCGCATCCCGCTGGCGCTGGGCGAGGCTGGCACCTTCCCCTCCGCGCTCGCCGCCGCATCGCAATGGTTTCCCAAGCAGGAACGCGCGCTGGCGATCGGCATCTTCAACGCCGGCGCCAATGTCGGCGCGGTCGTGACGCCGGTGCTGGTCTCCTTTCTCGTCGCCGGGCTGCTGCTCGACTGGCGCTGGGCGTTCATCATCACCGGATCGTTCAACCTCGTCTGGCTGTTCGTCTGGTGGCGCTGGTACAAGAAGCCCGCCGAACACCCGAAGATCACCGCGGAAGAACGCGCCTATATTGAGGCGGAGCCGGCGATCGACATGGGTCGCGCGACGTTCGGCCAGGTGCTGCGCCATCGCCAGACCTGGGCCTATATGTCGGGCCGCTTCCTGATCGATCCGGTCTGGTGGACCTTCCTGTTCTGGCTGCCCGACTTCTTTTCCAAGCAGTATGGCTACGACCTCAAGAGCTTCGGCCCGCCGCTCGTCGCCATCTATATCCTCGCCGATGTCGGGGCGATCGCGGGAGGCTGGTACTCGTCATCGCTGCTCCGCCGCGGCGAAGCCGCCGGCCGCGCGCGCAAGCAGGCGATGCTGGTCAGCGCCTTGTTCGCGGTGCCCGTCATGTTCGCGGCGTCGGCGTCGAACATCTGGATCGCCGTCGCACTGATCGGCCTTGCCTGCGCGGCGCATCAGGGATTCTCGACCAATCTCTTCGCGCTGCCGGGCGATCTCTTCCCCCGCTATGCGCAGGGGACGCTGATCGGCCTGGGCGGGTTCGCGGGCGCGGCGGGCGGGTTCATCGCGTCCAAGTCGCTCGGCGCGCTGCTCGATACGGTCGGGAGCTACCAGCCGTTCTTCGTGGCGTGCGGCTTTGCGTACCTGCTGGCGCTGCTCGTCACGCATTGGCTGAACCCGGGCTATCGCGAAGTAACAATTACCTCGTCACCCCGGACTTGATCCGGGGTCCCGCTACTTCTGCCCTTAAGAGAAGAAGCGGGATCTCGGCTCGAGGCCGGGATGACGGGTCGGGTTCTGCTCCCGCCTGCGCGGGAGCACCCACGACCTTATCCGATCGTCAGCGCGGTCCCCTTGAGCATCGCCGAGCTCGCACCGGCGAGGATCTCGACCTCGCCCGGCTCCACCACTTCCTTGAGCTCGCGGTTCCACAGCCGGAACGCCTTGGTGCCAAGCGTGAAGCCCACCCGCCGCCGCTCGCCGGCGGCCAGCGTCACGCGCTCGAAGCCCTTCAGCTCCAGCACCGGCTGCGTCACGCTGGCCGATCGGCGGCGGATGTAGAGCTGCACTACCTCGTCGCCCGCGCGGTCGCCGACATTGGCGACCTCGACCTCGACGCGCACCTCGCCATCGGCGGCAATGCGCGGGCTCGACAGCACCGGCGTGCCGATCTCGAACCGGGAGTAGCTCAGCCCATGCCCGAAAGGGAACAGGGGTGAGGCATCGTCGAACAGGTATCCGCGTCGCGCCGTCGGCTTGTGGTTGTAGTAGAAGGGCACCTGCCCGGCATTGCGCACCACCGTTACCGGCAGCTTGGCGCCCGGGTTGACGATGCCGAACAGCCCCTCGGCGATCGCGGTGCCGCCCTCCTGCCCGACATACCAGCATTCGAGGATCGCGTTCGCACCGGCCACGACCGACGGCCAGCTCGGCGGACGGCCGTTGAGCGCGGTAACGACGATGGGCTTGCCCAGCGCCTTCAAGGCCGCGAACAGCTCGTTCTGCTCGCCCACCAGGTCGAGTTCGGTGCGATCGCCGAGGTGATTTCGGGCATAGGCCTCGCGGCTCGTCTGTTCGGTATCGCCGATCGCGAGCACGATGACCTCCGCCCCGCGCGCGACCTCGACCGCCTGGGCGATCAGCGCGCGGTTGGCGGCCGGGTCGGCGAGCAGCACCTCGTCGGCGGAGCGGTCCTCCGACTGGACGATCCTCACCCCCTCGGCATGGACGATCGGCCGCCCGCGCCCGACGATCGCGCGCACCCCCTCCAGCAGCGAGACGGTCTGCTTGGGCACGCTTGAATAGCCGCCCAGCCGCGCGACCGCGGCGTTGGGCCCGATCACCGCCACCGTCCCGCCGCTCCGCGCGAGCGGCAGCATGCCGTCGTTCTTGAGGAGGCACAGCGACTTGCGCGCCGCCTCCAGCGCGAGTGCGCGCGCCTCGGCATTGCCGGTGACGCGCTGGGCGGTGCGAAGGTCGCCATAAGGATTCTCGAACAACCCGGCGCGGAACTTGAAGGCGAGGATCCGCTCGACCGCGCGGTCGATAAGCGCCTGCTCGACCTTGCCGGCGCGCACCTGCGCCACGAGCGTGCGGAAACCTTCGCCGTCGGGCAGTTCCCAGTCGACGCCGGCCGCCAGCGCCTGACGCGCGGCGTCCTCCTTGTCGGTCGCGACATGGTGGAGCGTGGCGAGCTCCGCCACCGCGCCATAATCGCTGACGATCACGCCGTCGAAGCCCCATTCGCCGCGCAGCACGCCATCCAGCAGCCAGCGATTGCCGTGGCTGGGGATGCCGTCGATCTCGTTATAGCTCGGCATCACCGCGGCGATGCCGGTGCGCTCGACCACTTCGCGGAACGGCGGGAAGAAGTTCTCGCGCAGCTCGCGTTCGCTGATCTGCGCCGGGGCCACATTGTTGCCCGCCTCCGGCTGGCCGTGGCCGGTCATGTGCTTGAGCGTCGCGAACACCTTGCCTGGCGGCAGCATCGGCCCCTTGCCCGTGCCCTGAAGCCCCTCGACCGCGGCGACGCCCATCTCGCCGACCAGATAGGGGTCCTCGCCAAACGTCTCCTCGATCCGGCCCCAGCGGGGATCCCGGACGATGTCGACGACGGGCGACAGCACGAACGGCACGCCCCGCGCCCGCGCCTCTCGCGCGATCTGGCCCTGGACGCGGCGCATCAGGTCGCGGTCGAAGCTGCCCGCCAGCGCGATCGCCTGGGGGAACATCGTCGCTTCGTTGGCCATATAGCCGTGAAGCGATTCCTCGTGGACGAGGACGGGGATGCCCAGCCGCGTGCGCTTGGTCGCCCAGTCCTGCATCGCGTTGATGAAGGCGACGGTCTGCGCGGGCGTGCGGCCATTGTTGACGGTGGCGCCCGCCGCCCCGGCGACGCCCGCCACGCCGCGCTTGTCGGAGGCGCGGGTGAGCTGACCAAAGCCGTCGGGATAGGCCGACGACGCCTTGGCAGGGTCGAAGGTCATGCCGTTCATGATCTCGCTCTTGGTCGCCCAGAGCGCGATCATCTGCATGACCTTTTCCTCCAGCGTCATGCGGCCGATCAGGTCGCGCACCCGGTCCGGCACCGGCGCCCGCGCGTCGCGATAGAGCGCGCGCCCGCGGCCCTGCGGCGTTCCCGCCTTTGCCAGCATCGGTGCCGCGATCGCCGCACTCGCCCCCAGCATCATCCGAAGCGCCGCGCGCCGATTGGCCATGTTCCTCTCCCTTTCGGGTCAAGCGTTACCGCTATCAACCAACGCGTCAACCGCCGCGCGCCGCCGCAAACGGCCAATTCGCGCTGCATACGTAGTTGCAATCAAGTGGATCAATCGACGTGGTCTCTAAAGGCTGACTGATCGCCGGCGGGAAACGGCGCACGAGGCGGAGATGCACAGCGCCAGTCCCTGTACCATCGATCTTGGCAGCCGCGATCGCGATGCCGCGCTGATCCACCGCGACGCCGATCTGGTCGCCGTCGCGGTCCGCCTTGCCGATCCGGGGCATGGCGAGCATGTCGGCCGCTGGCATCTGGAGGCCTATTTTCCCGCGCCCGGCGCCCGCTTTCCGCTGTTCGACAGCCTGGACGGGGTCGTCGACCATCTCTGCCGGGTCGACGCGGCGCGGCGACCGGTCGACGCCCGGAACGAAGCGTCTGAATTCGTGCCGGAACTTTCTTCGCCGGCGCGGGCTTAGTTCTTGGGCGGGGGTGCCGAAGGACGACCCATGGCCCGCACCGATTTCCTGGCTTCGCTCAACCTTACTACGCTCGTCATCGTTCTGGTGGTCGCGGGCGTCGCGCTGCTTCTGTTCCTGCGCCGCCGATCGAACGCGCGTCCGCTCGAAGGGCGAGAGGAGCGCAACGTCGCGGCCGACCTGGACGCCGGCCGCCTCGCGCCCGATCACCTGCCGCCCAGCCAGCCCTGAACCCGCACCAGCCCCAGCGCGGCGAGCATCGTCAGCCCGGTTAGCGGGAACGCCGCGCCGGCCGCCGCCATCAACAGCCCGAGCCCGCGGCCGGTCCCCCCCGGCGGCATCCCCAGCCCCCTAGGCCGCCGTCGCCACCACATCACCGGCGCGCTGACGACGAGCAGCAGCAGCGCGGCACAGGCGGCGAGCATCACCAGCCGGTTGGGCTCGCCATATTGCTGGCCCTGATGCACCGCGATCCCCCATTCGATCGCGCGGGCGCCCGCACCGAAATCGGCATAGCGTGCATCCTGGACGATGCGACCGCTGGCCGCATCGACGGCGACCACATGCGCGTCGTCGGCGCGCGCTACGAGCGCGCTGAACAGATACGGCGCGCCGGGCGTCGCCGGCAGCGTCATCGTCCACGCCGTGCCGACCCCGCGCGCGGCCGCGAGCGCGCGGTCGGGACCGATATCCCCCGCCCCGCCCATCGGCATCGCCGCATGCTGCATCGACCAGGGCAGTGCGGCGCCATGCCCGCCATGCCCGCCATGCTCGCCCGCCGGCGCAGTGGGTCGCCCCCAGCCCTGCGCGGTGACGAGCGATTGCAGGCCGCGGCCCCAGACGCCGCTCCACGGCATGCCGGTGATCGCCAGGAACAGCACCACCGCGCCGCCGAGCGCTCCGGTCGAGCCGTGCAGATCGCGCCAGAAGCCGCGGCCATTCGGGCTGCCGCGCACGGTCAGCCGCGGGCGCTGCGCCCACAGCCAGAAGCCGGTGAGCACCAGCACGATCGCCCATCCCGCGGCGATCTCGATCAGCGCGTTGCCGATCGGCCCGGTGATCGCCAGGCTGTGCAGCTCGCGCAGCACGCCGGTGATCCCGCCCGCGCGGGTCAGGCCGAGCACGCGGCCGTCGCCGGGATCAACGAAGGCGAGGCGCCGCGTTCCGTTCGGCGCCGCGACCGTCATCCGCCACGCCTCGGGCGCGGATGGCCTGGCGACCTGGACGACCCGCGCGCCCGTCTCCGCGCCCACGCTGGCGACCAGCGTACCGATCGGCAGCGTCGGCCGCGCCTCGACCGACAGCCATTCGGCATAGACCGCGCGCTCGATCTCGGTCTTGTAGAGGTAGAGTGCGCCCGTCACGGCGAGCCAGCCGAGGAACGGCAGCACGAACAGCCCCGCGACCAGATGCCAGCGCCAGACCGCGCGTTGCAGCACCCCGCTCACAGCCGCCCCCGGATGCCGGCGAACACCGCACGCCGCTCAGTCGGATAGTAGATGGCCGAAGCGTCGCTTGCGCGCACCACCGCCGACACGTCGCCGATCGCGCGCTTCCCGCCCAGGTTGCGCGCATCGACGAATAGCGTGACCCCCGAGCGCAGCTGCGCCGTCGCGCCCAGCCCGACCAGTGCATAGCCGGGCACGCGGACGGTGTTGGCATAGTCGGCCCAGGCACCCTCAGGCACCCACTCGACGTTGGGGGCGAGCGCCAGCGCCTCCGATCCCAGCCGCAGCTCGCCGCGATAAAGGTGGCGCGCGATCACCGGCAGCCGATTGTCGCCGAACTGCGCATCGCCGCGGAAGCGGAAATCGTTGAGCTGATAGGCCTGACGCAGCGTCAGCCACGGCGCGAGGCTGAGATCGAGCGCCGCCTCCACGCCCTGATGCCGCGTCCGCCCGGCGTTGAAGGTCGCAGCCGGCACGCCCGGCGCCTGGTCGAACTGAAGCAGCTCGCCGCGCAGGTCGGCGCGGTAGAGCGTCACGTCCCAGCGCGCGATCCCGACGCTGCCGCGCGTGCCGATCTCGGCCGTCCACGCGCGCTGCGGCGCCACGTCGACGAAGCCCGGCGTCACTACGCCGCCGACCGCGTACGGCGTCTGGTTGAGCTCGCTGAAGCCCGGCAGCTCGACCGAGCGGTTGATGTTGCCATAGAACTGGATCGCGGACGACGGCTCGAACAACAGGCCGAGCTTGGGCGAGAAGGCGTCGAAGCTCGCCTCGCCGCTTCGCGCGGGCGCCAGGCGGTTGGCGACCGCGCGCTCGCCATGGGTGAAGACGCCGCCCGTAACCAGGGTGAGCCGCGGCACGAAGGTGAGGCGCAGTTCGCCATAGCTGTCGATCGTCCGCGCCATCTGCCGAGCATCGGCGGTCAGCGCACCGCGCCGGCCGCCGACGTTCACATATTGACGCGCCCGCACATGGCCGAACCGCGCGGTCGATCCGATCGACGCCTCCACCGGCATCCCGCCCATCTCGCCGGCCAGGTCGATGCGGGCGAAAGCGCCGTAATCGGTCGATTTCTGGTCGATCACCTGAAAGATCGGGTGGTCCAGCTGCTTGTCGTTGAGGAACGCGCCGACCTCGATCCGCCCGGCACCGATCGCGATCGTGGTGCGGTTCTGGAGCCGCAGCGAATCGATGTCGCGCGCCTGATCCTGCGCGACCAGAGCGGGCAGCACCTGAGACGGGTCGGTCAGCGCCTGATCCAGCGTCAGCGCGCCGGGCAGGTCCTGTCGGATGTGATTGGCGCTGGCGTAGAAGCGCGTCTGGACCGCGGGCGCGAGTTGCAGGCCGACATTGCCGTTGAGCCGGAGCGATCGCCGCCGCGCATGATCGCGGTCGCCATCCGATGCGTCGCCGGTGATCGCCAGATAGCCGTCGCCCGCCCCGCTCGCCATGCCGGCGGCGAGCTTGAAGCGACCGGTGTTCCAGCTCCCGCCGTCGATGCGCGCCTCGACCCCCGGGGCCGATCGCCCGGTCGGCGTCACCGCGTTGATCGCGCCGCCCAGCGTCGATCCGCCGAACCGCAGCGCGTTGCCGCCGCGATAGACCTCGATCCGCTCGAACACCTGCGGGTCGAGCTCCTGGAAGTCGCCATTGTTGTCAGCCAGGTTGATCGGCACACCGTCCTGCATCAGCAATAGCCCGCGCATGTGGAAGCCGCGGCTGAGCCCCGAGCCGCGAATCGACAGCCGCACCTCCTGTCCGAAGCGCGGCTGCGCATAGACGCCGGGCGAGAAGGCAAGCGCGTCGCGCAGCGACACCGCCGCCTTGTCCGCATAGGTAGCGGCATCGACGACATCGACGCCGCCGGGAGTCTTCAGGACTTCGGCTTCGGGATCGGCACGTTCGCCGGTGACGACGATCGTCTGCGGATCATCGTCGCGGGCAAGCGCCGGCGCGGCAAGCGCGAGCAGCGACACGCCCAGCAGGGCGCGTGGAACAACGGACATGAAAAACCTCGAAGGACTGAGGCGCGCGGGCGCGCGCAGGAAAGGCTCAGGCGTTCGAGAAAGCGGGCGGTCCCCGGAGCGGCGGTCGAAGCCGCAGCGCGACGTCGCGGCGCCGGGGCGGCACGGCGAACAGCAGCGCGGCGGCGACGATGGCGAGCGCGGCGAACAGCAGGATCGGATCGGCACTGCCCAGCCACGGTGCCGCAAGCCCCGCAAAGGCGCAGGGCGCGCCGGGCTTGTCGTGCTCGCCGGACGCGGGCGTCTGGCCGCGCTCGCCAAGGCCCGGGATCGCGATCGTCATCGCGCGCGAACCCTCGCCCGAGCAGACCATCACCGTGAGGCGTCCGTCGGCGCTCTCGCCCGCCATGAACCCGGCGGGCACCGCGACGCGCACCAGCAGCGCCGCCGCGACGATCAGCGCGGCGATCCAGACATGGTTGCGGAACAGGCGGCGGAGCGCAGTCACGGAGCGCGCCATAGGGGCTGGCCGCGCCGCTGTCACCGATCGTTCATCCGCAGGGCTCAAGAAGGCGGGCATGATCCGCCGTTTTATCCCCCTCGTCGCCCTCGCCGCCTGCACGCCGATGAGCGGCGTCGAGCCGCCGCCTGCCGCCAATGGCACCCGCTATGGCGCGGTGGGCACCGAGCCCTTCTGGTCGCTCGGCATTGCCGATGGGCAGATGGCCTTCGCCGATGCGGAGGGCCGGACGATCGCCGTCGCGGCGCCGCCCGCGCGCCCGAGCTTCAACGGCGAGCGCTATGTGACGCCGCGGCTGACGCTCGACATCACCCACGTCCCCTGTAGCGACGGCATGAGCGACAAGACCTATCCCGACACCGTCCGCGTCACCGTGGATGGCCGCGAGTTGAAAGGCTGCGGCGAATCGAAGCCCGACAACGCGCTGGAAGGCCGCGACTGGCGGGTGAACGCGATCGGCGGCGAGTCGCCCGGCGGACCGCAGCCGGCGACGCTGCGCTTCGATGGCGGCCGGCTGACCGGCACCACCGGCTGCAACCGCCTGACCGCGAGCTATACGCTAAGCGGCGATCAGGTGACGATCGCCGCCGCCGCGACGACGCGCATGGCCTGCCCCGGCCCGGCGATGGCGCAGGAGCAGCGGCTGACGACGGCGCTGCGCGGCCCGCTGACGCTGGTGCGCGGCAAGGATGGGGTGATGCTTGCCAACGCGGATGGGTCGGCGGCGGTGACGCTGGTGCCGGTGCGGCCGTGATCGGGCTGGCGGCGCTGCTCGCGGCGCAGATGCCGCCGATCGGGGTCGAGCCGCAGGAGACGATCATCAAGCTCGCCTTCGATCCGGCGCGGCTGTTTGGCAATCGCTCGCATGCGTTGGTCGAAATCCAGTACCTCGGCGATGACTATGCGTTTCCAGTCTATGCCATCGCGATCCAACGCGATTGTGTGGGGAAGCGAGGTCCCAACTGCCAACCCACCCTGATCGCCAGGATGGTCCGGGCACCGAATGCCAAAACCGTGGAGCGGCCACGCTGGGCCGGCGCGGCGATCGTCGGGCGCGTGAAACAGGCTGGCGCCAAAACGGCGGATCAGGTGGCCCTCGTCCTCGACGAACTTGAGCTCGATTGGCTTGAGGCCGACCTTTCCAGCTGCCCCGGCGCGATGGCCGTGGTCCCGGATGCCGAGCGCGCTGAATGGGTGCCCCCGGCGGTGACCCGTCCGAAGGCCATCCGACCGATCGAGATGTTCCTTCATTTCGACAAGGTAACCGTCAGCTTTGCCGGCGATTATACGCGGAAGACGACCTTCTCGGGCCGTATCGCCGATCACCTTCCGAGCGGCTGGGCGATTCGCCTGGCCGCCGCGCTGGAGCCGTGCTGGCGCCCGGCGACGGAGCCGCCGCCTTGGCGCCGCGCTGCTACTCCGCGGCCTCCGGCAGCGCCGGCGGCTCTGCCGGCTCCTCGGCCTTGAGCTTGCTCAAGGGGCGGGGGTGCGCCTCGACCATCGGCAGCGGTTCGATCGACTTGGCGCCGGTGTCGATGTTGAGCGTCTCGAACCGCTTGGCCTGGGTCATCACCTGGCTCTCGATCGAACCGACGAACGCGTTGTAGGCGGTCGTCGCGGTCTCCAGGTTCTTGCCGACCTTGGCGATGTGCATCCCCATCGTCGCGACACGCGCGTGGAGCTCGCGGCCGAGTTCGGCGATCTGCCGTGCCTCGCCCGCCAGCTTTTCCTGGCGCCACACCGCCGACACGGTTCGGGCAATGGCAATCAGGTTGGTTGGCGTGGCGAGAAGGACCTTCTTCGAGAAGGCGAAGTCCCAAAGACCGGGCTCGTACTCCAGCGCTGCGGACAGGAAATGCTCGCCCGGAACGAACATGATGACGAATTCTGGCGTGTTCTCGAACTGGCCTTGATAAGCCTTGTTGCCCAAAGCGTTCACGTGCGCGCGCATTGAAGCGACGTGCGCATCGAGGTGCCTTTTGCGCTCAGCCTCATCAATCGCGCCGTAAGCGTCCTGATAGGCGTTGAGCGACACCTTGGCATCGATGACCAGGATCGAGTTGCCCGGCACCTTGACGATCGCGTCGGGGCGTAGCCGTCCGCCGTCCGCATCGACCGACACCTCCATGAGGAAGTCGGTATGCTCGGCAAGCCCACACGTCTCCAGCACGTTGCGAAGCTGCTGCTCGCCCCAGCGCCCGCGCGCCTTGGGCGCGGCGCGCAGCGAATTGACGAGCTTCGCCGCCTCCGCCCGCACGCCCTCCTGGCCGGCGCGCATGCCTTCCATCAGGCCCTTGAGCTGGCCATACGCCTCGGTCCGCTCCTTCTCGACGGTCTCAATCCGCGCCTCATAGCGCTTGAGCGTCTGCTCGACGGGCGCCAGCAGCGCCTTGATCTTGACCTCGTTGCTGTCGCTCGCCTGGTGGAAGCGTTCCTGCGCGCGGGCAAGGAAGGCGTTCTGCGCCTCGCCCAGCAGTCGGTTCGACACTTCGGCGAATTGCGCGGCCATCAGATCCTTGGCCGCCTTGAACTCCTCCAGCCGCGCCTCGAACGCGCGGGCGTCGGCCTTGAGCGTCGCGAGGTCGAGGCGCGCGGCGTCGCGCTCGATCCGCAGCGTCTCGTTCTCGGCGACCAGATCGCCCATCCGTGCGGCGCGGTCGCTGGCGAGCGCCAGGTCGGTGATCGCCTTCTTGAACTCGTCCTCGCGCGCGTCGCGCTCGGCGCGCACGCTCTCGACCCCGCGATTGCCGAGGAACCAGCCCAGCACCGCGCCGACAACGAGCGCGGCGACGACGAGCAATATCGCGAAAACGGGATCCATGAAGCGCTCCGGGGGTGAACGGAGCGCGAACCTACAGGCTTGACGTCACGGCCTCAAGCCGCCGACTTCCTCAGCTTGGCGAGTTTCTTCAGCACCATGTCGCGCTTGAGGCGGGAGAGGTGGTCGATGAACAGGACGCCGTTCAGGTGATCCATCTCGTGCTGGAGACAGGTCGACATCAGCCCGTCGAACCACGCCTCCTGGACGTTGCCGTCGAGGTCGAACCAGCGTGCGCGGCAGCGATCGGGACGCTCGACCTCCGCATACATCTCGGGAATCGAGAGGCAGCCTTCCTGATAGCAGCGCCGCTCGTCAGATACCTCGAGGATCTCTGGGTTGATGAAGGCGTGGGGTGCGCGGATCGGCTTGCCGTCCTCGTCCGCTTCCTCCTGAAGATCGATGACGAGCACGCGCTTGGGCACCGCCACCTGGATCGCGGCGAGGCCGATGCCGGGGGCGTCGTACATCGTGTCGAACATGTCGGTGACGAGCTGACGGACCTCGTCGGTCACGCCCTCGACGGGTTCGGAGACGAGCTTGAGCCGCGGATCGGGCACTTCGATGATGGGGAGGACGGCCATGCTGGTAAAATGGCGGCGCGCGCGGGCGGGGTCAAGTTTGAGGCGGGCGCACCGTCTTCGGCACGTCCTTCGACAAGCTCAGGACGAACGGAGGGGCGCGCGGCTAGCCACGAAGAAACCGTTCGTGCTGAGCCTGTCGAAGCACGTGCCCAGTCCGCCGCCCTACGAAACCGGCCGCCTTGCCCTAAGCGCCTGCGCCAGCGTCCCCTCGTCCAGATAATCGAGCTCGCCGCCGACCGGCAGGCCGTGGGCGAGCTGCGTCACGCGCACTGGAAATCGCTCCAGCCGGTCGGCCAGGTAATGCGCGGTCGTCTGGCCCTCCAGCGTGGCGTTCATCGCCAGCACTACCTCCTCGACGCCGCCCGCCTCCAGCCGCCGGATCAGCGCGTCGATCGACAGATCCTCGGGCCGCACGCCCTCCAGCGCCGACAACCGCCCGCCCAGCACGTGGAAGCGCCCCGGGAACAGCCGCGAGCGTTCGAGCGCCCACAGGTCGGCCACTTCCTCGACCACGCAGAGCGACCGCGCGTCGCGGCGCGGATCGGCGCAGATCGCGCAAGGGTCGGCGGTATCGACGTTGCCGCAGGTCGAGCAGGTCGCCAGGCGATCGTTCACCGCCGCCAGCGCGCCCAGGAGCGGCGCCAGCGCGGTCTCGCGCCGCTTGAGCAGGTGCAGCACCGCACGCCGCGCCGAGCGGGGGCCGAGGCCGGGAAGCCGCGCCAGCGCCTGGGTGAGCGCCTCGATTTCGGAAGAAGCCATGTGCGCCCAAGATAGGGGGTTGCGCGCCCGCCTGCCAAGCGGCGAAGGGGGGCCATGCGGATCGTCTTCATGGGCACGCCCCATTTCGCGGTGCCGGTGCTTCGCGCGCTGGCGGATGCCGGCCACTCGATCGTCGCCGCCTACTCCCAGCCGCCGCGGCGCGCGGGACGCGGCAAGGCGCTGACCCCCTCCCCTGTCCAGGCCGAGGCAGAGGCGATGGACGTGCCCGTGCTGACCCCCGTGACACTGCGCGACGTGGACGCGCAAGCGGTGTTCGCCGCGCATGACGCCGACGTTGCGGTGGTCGCCGCCTATGGACTGATCCTGCCGCGTGCGGTGCTGGATGCGCCGCGGCTCGGTTGCCTCAACGTTCATGCCTCGCTCTTGCCGCGCTGGCGGGGCGCGGCGCCGATCCAGCGCGCGATCCTGGCGGGCGACGAGTGGACGGGCGTTGGCATCATGCAGATGGAAGCGGGCCTCGACACCGGCCCCGTCCGCCTGGAACGCCGCACGCTGGTCGCCGACAAGACCGCGGGCGCGCTGACCGACGAACTCGCGGCGCTGGGCGCGGCGGCGATGGTCGAGGTGCTGGGCGACCCCGACGCCTATCCGCCCGTGCCGCAATCGGCAGAGGGTGTGACCCATGCCGCCAAGATCGAGAAGGCGGAGGCGAAGCTCGACTTCCACCGGCCGGCGATCGAGGTCGAGCGGCAGGTCCGCGCCTTCAACCCCGCCCCCGGTGCCTGGTTCGACGTGCGCGGCGAGCGCATCCGCGTGCTCGCCGCCGAGGTGTCGACGGGCAAAGCGCCGTCGGCGACCATCGTGGCGGACGCGACCGGCTTTGCGATCGGGTGCAGCGAGGGGCTGCTGGTGCCGACGCTCGTCCAGCGCGCGGGCCGCGCGGCGATGACGCCGGGCGACCTCCTGCGTGGCTTCTCGATCCCAGAGGGTGCGCTCGTCGGATGACGCGCTTTGCCCTGACGATCGAGTGGGATGGCCGCCCCTTCATGGGCTGGCAGCATCAGGCCCATGGGCCCAGCGTCCAGCAGGCGATCGAGGATGCCGCGCATGCGGTGACCGGCGAGGAAGTGCTCGTCCAGGCGGCGGGGCGTACCGACACGGGTGTTCACGCTCTGGGCATGCGCGCGCATTGCGATATCGCCAAGCCGATCGCGCCGTTCCGGCTGATGGAGGCGCTCAACGCGCGGCTGCGCCCAAACCCGGTGGCGGTGCTGGCGTGCGAGGTGGTGCCGGACGACTGGCACGCACGCTTCTCCTGCATCGCTCGCCACTACGAATATCGCATCCGCACGCGCCGCGCGTCACTGACGATCGAGAAGGGCTTTGCCTGGCGGATCGCACCGCCGCTCGACGTCGCGGCGATGGCGGCGGGGGCGGCGATGCTGGTGGGGCGCCACGACTTCACCACCTTCCGCTCCGCGCATTGCCAGGCCGACAGCCCGCTGCGCACGCTCGACCGGCTGGAGGTGGTGACGGAAGGCGACCTGATCCGCGTGTTCGCTTCGGCGCGCTCGTTCCTCCACCATCAGGTGCGATCGATGGTGGGATGCCTCGCGCTGGTAGGGCAAGGCCGCTGGTCGCCGGAGGATGTGCGGGCGGCGCTCGAGGCGAAGGATCGCGGGGCACTGGGGCTCAATGCCCCGCCGGATGGGCTGTTCTTCGTGAGCGCGGATTACCCGCCGCTATAGCGTCTCGGAGACGTAGCGCGGCGTCACCGCGAGAACGCCCCCACCAGTTCGACATGCGTCGACCACAGGAACTGCCCGACCGGCTGCACCCAGTCGAGCCGATAGCCCCCTTCGCACATCGTCTTGGCATCGCGCGCGAAGCTGCTGGGATTGCAGGAGACATAGGCGACGCGCGGCACCTTCGCGCCCGCCAGCGCCGCGGCCTGCTCGCGTGCGCCGGCGCGCGGTGGGTCGAGGATCACCGCGTCGAACCGGTCGAGCTCCTCGGTGGTCAGCGGGCGGCGGAACAGGTCGCGATGCTCGGCGAACACCGTCCGCTGGGCCATCGCGGCGGCGCCCTTGAGCGACAGGATCGCCTCCCGCGCACCCTCGCCGGCGTAGACGCGCGCCGACGGGTCCACGCCCAACGCGAACGTGCCGAGCCCGGCGAACAGGTCTGCGACGATGCGCGCATCGCCGACGATCTCGCGCGCCGTGTCGACCAGCGCCGCCTCTCCCTCGCGCGTCGCCTGGAGGAACGAGCCCGGCGGCAGCGGCACGGCGACGCCGCCCAATGTCACCGTCACCGGCTCGGGCGCCCAGCGCGCTTCGGGACCGTAGGTGTCGTCGATCGACAGCCGCGCCAGCTTGTGCCGGCGTGCGAAGGCGGTGATCGCCTCGGTCGCGGCCAGCCCCTCGGCCAACCGCCCCTTGAGCACCACGTCGACTCCCTGGTCGGCGAGCGTCAGATGGACGTCGATCCGCCCGCTCTGCGGCAATTGCGCCGCCAGCAGCCCGCGCAGCGGCTGGAGCAGCGCGAAAAGCTCGGGCGCGAGGATCCAGCATTCATCGAGGTCGATCAGCGCGTGGCTCTGCGCCTGGGTGAAGCCCAGATGCACCTGCCGCCCGCGCCGCTCGGCATGGAGCGTCGCTCGGCGGCGCGTGCGCGGCGGGCTGACGATCGCGGGGCGGATCGGCGCCTCCAGCCCTTGAGACCGCAGCGCGCCCTCCACCCGGTCGTGGAGGTACGCGGCATAGGCGACGTCATCCAGATGCTGGAGCTGGCAGCCGCCGCATTGCGGATAGTGTCGGCATGGCGACGCCTGGCGATGCGCGCCGGCAAGGATGCTGCCATCCTCGAACACGCGGTCGCCGGGTGCGGCCAGCGGCACGTGGCGACCGGAGGCGGTGATGCCCTCACCGCGCGCGGCGACGCGCACCACGGGGTCTTCGTCGTTCACAGGCATTCGGCGATCGCTTGGGGAATGTGCATCGCCAGATCATCGGCGACGAAGGCCGGACCCGCAAGCGTCGCGGCGCGCGCATGCAGCCAGACCGCCTCGCGCGCGGCGCGATCCGGCTCGCCCGACCCCGCCAGCCGCGCGGCGACGAGGCCTGCGAGCACGTCGCCGGTGCCCGCGGTCGAGAGCCAGGCGGGCGGCTGCGCGACTACCGCGCCACCGTCGGGCGAGGCGATGATCGTCAGCGCGCCCTTGAGCACGACCGTCGCCTGAGACGTCTGCGCGGCATGGATCGCGGCGGCGATGCGATCGCCCTCAATGGCGCCGAACAGCCGCGCGAATTCGCCTTCATGGGGCGTGAGGATTGTCGGTGCGTGCCGCCTTGCGATGGCCTCGGACGTGATGAGCGAAAGCGCATCGCCATCGATGATTAGAGCGCAATCACTTGCCAGCCAATGCTCGCACACCGTGCGAGCTTGATCGTCGCGGCCCAGGCCCGGTCCGATCAGCACGGCGCCGGCCTTACCGGCGTCGATCGTCTCGCGGTGGACGATCGCCTCCAGCGGCATCCGGGCGTCCTCGCCGGTCAGCACGACATAACCGGCGCCGCCGCGTGCCGCCGCGATCGCCGCCAGCCGCGCCGCGCCCGGCATCGCGCCCGCGAAGACGCCGACCAGCCCGCGCGTATATTTGTGGTCCGCCGCGCTCGGCGGCGACAGGCGTGGCCGCGCGATCGTCCGTACCGACGGGGTCATGTCGAGGCCGATCCGGTCGAGCAGCACCGCGCCGCTCGCGGCGATGCCGTCGCCCTGCACCTGCCCGCGCTTGATCGCGCCGAGCGCCAGCGTCGCATCGGCGCGCAGCACCGCTCCCAGCGCCGCGCCGCTGTCCGCGTGGAGGCCGGAGGCAATGTCGATCGCCAGCACGAAGTCGGCGTTGGCCCGCAGCCGCTCGATCGCCGCCGCGACGTCACCCTCGATCGCGCGCGACAGGCCGATGCCGAACAGGCCGTCGATGATCACCGGCCGCGCCGGCGCTTCGGCCAGCGGCACCGTCGACCCGCGCCATGCGGTGCGCATCGCCTCTGCCGCGCCTTCCCAACGGTCGCCGAGTGCCGCGACAACGACATCATGGCCTGCCTCGGCCAGAAAGCGTGCGGTTGCAAAGGCATCGCCGCCATTGTTGCCGGGTCCTGCGAGCACGAGCACCGGCCGCCCCATCGCGAAACATGCCGTCTCTCGCGCGACCGCTCGTGCCGCGCGCGCCATCAGCTCGGCTTGGGCAGTGCCGCGCGCGAAGCATGCCGCTTCCGCCGCCCGCATCTCGGCGGCGGTGACGACCGGGGCGTCAGGCGGGATCATCGGCCTTGACCGTCGCGGGCAGGCGATAGCGTGCGCCGCCGATCGCCACCTCGATCTCGCGATCGCCGACCACGCGAACGACGGCCTGCTCCGACCCGTCCGCCGCGACGACGCCCCGCCCGTCCTCGGCGATCCGCAGCCGGTGGAAGCCGCCGTCGGGCAGATGCACCGTCAGCAGCGTGCCGCCTGCATCGGCCAGCCGGTCGACGGTACACACACGGCGGAACTCGGCCTCGCCCGGCGGCGCGCACTGGATGCGACCGTCATCCTCGGCGGCAGCCCTGCCCTCGGCCTCTGCCGCGACCAGGCCGTTGCCCGGCGCCTGTGACGACGTGCCGTCGCATGCGGTCAAGAGCATCGTGCCCGCCAGCATTCCCCACTTCATCCGCCCCCTCCGATCGATCCCCGCGCTTCGGCGATCAGCGGTGCCAGCAGGTCGCACCAACGCGCAACCCCCGCGTCGTCGGCGATCAGGTCGTTGCGAACCTCGATCGAGACACAGGCGATCCCGCGCGCCTCGCCATGCCGGTTGAGCGTCGCGTTGAGCAGGCGCCCCGAATAGGGTTCGTTGTCGCCCGTCTCGATCCCCGCAGCGCGCAGCCCGGCGATCAGCACCCGCGCCGCGCGATCGTCGCGATTGTAGAGAATGCCCGCCTCCAGCGTCCGCGGCGGCTGGCCGCGCAGCTGGCGCGTGAAGCTGTGGATCGCGACGAGCAGCCGCGGCGCCGTCGCTCTCACCTCGGCGGCGATCGCGGCGTGATAGGGCGCGTGAAAGCGCGCAATGCGATCGAAGCGGTCGACGCCGATGTTGCCGGGCACGGCGATGCCGTCGCTTTCGACCGGAACGAGCGCCGGATGGTCGGGCTCGCGGTGGAGGTCGATGACGAGACGCGAGACGGTGGCGAGCAGCGCCGGGGCGCCGAGCGCCGCCGCCAGCGCGCGGGTCAGCGGTTCGGCGCCAATATCGACCGCGACATGCTCGCGCATCACCTCCGGCGCGACGCCCAGATCGATGCCGGGTGGCACCGCGTCCGAGGCATGGTCGCACAGGAGGAGCGTGTCGGCCGCGCCATCGATGCGGACGACGCTCATGCGAACCCCGGCGCGCGGCGTTGGCGATAGGCAGCGAGCCCCTTGATGACGTCGTCGCCCGCGAACAGGACGTCGAACGCGGCGTCGTGATCGCCCCCAGGGTCGCGAAGAACATCCTTGAGCATTCGGGTCGAAGCCCTTGAGTTGGCGGCGATCGTTTCCGCCAGCGCCATCGCCGCTGCCCAGGCATCCGCAGCCGCCGTCTCGACCAGCCCGATCGCCAGGGCGCGCTCGGCATCGATTGGCTCCGCGGCGAACAGCATCCGCGCGGCCTGACCGCGGCCGACCTGAGCGACGAGGCGGGCGACGTCGGGGGCTGGATAGCCGATACCGATCCGCGCCGGGGTGACGGCGAAGCGCGCGCCCTCACCCGCAACGCGGATGTCGGCGGCGAGCGCCAGCGCCACGCCCGCGCCATAACAGCCGCCCGCGATCACCGCGATCGTCGGCACCGGCACGTTCGCCAACGCGTCGATCGCCGCGCGCATGGCGAGGCGGAACGTCTCCACGGCGACGGGATCTTCGGTCAGCCGCTCGAACTCGGACAGGTCGGCCCCGGCCGAGAAGTCGCGTTCGCCGCCGATCAGCAGCACACGCGTATCGGTCGGCAGCGCTTCGAGGATCGCCGCGAGGCGGTCCCACTCGGCGACGGGCACGGCGCCTCGCCGCTCGGGCGCGTCGATCGTCAGGCGGGCGATGCCGCGGTCCAGGGGGTCGAGACGGAACATCGGCTGCGGCGATGCCGCATCGCGCGGCGCGTGTCACGTGCGAGGGAGGTGGCGGGGTCCGAAGACCCGGCCACCGGCAGGCGATCCGCTCCCGGCGTACGGCCCACTGCCCTCATCCTACGCAAGCGCCGTGCCGATTGATTCGTCCATAGGCTAGGCATAGCCCAAGTCCCGCAGCGGGACTCAAACTGTCACGCAAGTGCCGTTTCGAGACACCACCAGTCCGTCGAGGCTAGGTCGCCGGCCGCCGCGACGCGGTCCGCCGGATCGTCGAACAGCGCAAAGCACGTCGCGCCCGATCCCGACATCCGCGCCAGCCGCACGCCGCGCTGCTCGCCAAGCTTTGCCAGCACCGCGTCGATCACCGGCGCGATCGCGCGGGCCGGCGGCTCCAGATCGTTGCGGCCCGCCATCGCCGCCGCCAGCGGCTCGCCCTCACCGATCGGGCCGCGATCGATCCGGTCCCAGCGTGCGAACACTGCCGGCGTCGACACCGCGACGCCCGGATTGACGAGCAAAGCCGGCAGCTTCGGCAAGGGCGCGGTCGGCGCCAGCCGCTCGCCGCGACCCCGCCCGAGTGCGGGCAAGCCCAGCAGACAGGCAGGCACATCCGATCCCAGCGCCTCGCCACACGCCACCAGCCGCGCGTCGTCCGCCGCCACGCCATGCGCGCGTGCCAGCGCGCGCAGCGTCGCGGCGGCGTCGGCCGATCCGCCGCCGATGCCCGAGGCGACGGGCAGCCGCTTGACGAGCTCGATCGCCGCGCGCGGCACCGCCTTCACCCGCTCGGCGAAAAGGCGCTCGGCGCGCAGGACCAGATTGTCGCCCTCGCCCGACAATCCCGCCGCGAACGGCCCGGTGATCGCCAATCCCGGCGGCCCGTCCGGATCGAGCCGGATCGTGTCGCCATCGGCGACGAAGGCGAACAGCGTCTCGAGCTCGTGATAGCCGTCCGGCCGCCGCGCGCGGACGTGCAGCGCCAGGTTGAGCTTGGCGGGTGCGGCTTCCTCGATCACGTCAATCGACGACGCCGCGCTCGACCTTGGCGGCAAGGCGGGTCTTGTCGGCGGCGTCGGCATGGACCGACGCCGCGCGCCAGGCATAGCGCGCCTCGTACCGCCGGCCGCTTGCCCAATAGGCGTCGCCCAGATGCTCGTTGATCTCGACATCGCCGGGCTGGGCGGCGGCGGCCTGTTCGAGAAGCGGCAGCGCCTTGGCGACCTGGCCGCGGCGGACATAGGCCCAGCCGAGCGAGTCGGTGATCGAGGCGTCGTCGGGCTTCATCCGCCGCGCCTTTTCGAGCAGACCCTGCGCCTCGGGCAGATCGAGCCCGCGCTCGACCAGCGCATAGCCGAGATAGTTGAGCGCAACCGGTTCGTCGGGCGCAAGCTCGACCGCGCGGCGCAGGTACGGGAGCCCCTCCTCGAACCGCCCGGCCTGTTCGAGCGCGCCGCCGCGCTGGAGGTTGAGCACCCAGTCGCCGCCGCCGGGCTCACGCGCCATCGCGGCGGCATAGGCGTCGGCGGCCTCGGCATAGCGATCGGCGGAGACGAGCAGATCGCCGAGCTGGCGTGCGGCGTCGCCGCCGGCGCCCTTCGCGGCCGAGCGCCGTGTCGCCAGCGCGATCGCCGCGGTGCCGTCGCCGGTACGATCGAGGATCTCGATCCGCTCGCGCTCGGCCTCGCCGGCATAGGGGCTGCGCGACTTGATGCCGTCGAGCAGCGCCACCGCGCGGCGCCCGTCGCCATCGCGGGAGAGCGCGTCGGCCAGCAGCAGCCGCGCCCGGTCGTTGCCGGGCTCAAGCAGCAGCGCGGTGCGGGTCAGGAGCACGACCAAAGGCGAGGGTTCGTCGCCCGACAGGTCGCCCGCCAGCCGTGTGAACAGCGTTGAGGTGCCGAACGCCGCGGTCGGCTTTGCGCCTCGGCCCAGCGCCTCGCGCTGAGCCCGCGCCGCCGGGTCGTCGCCCGCGAGCAGCGCCCGCGCGGTGCCCATGTCGCCGCGCCCGGCATAGAGGCGCGCGGCGGCGATCCGCATCTCCAGACCGCCGCCCTGCGCAAGCAGCAGCCGCAGCGCGGCATTGGCCTCCGCGTCGCGCTTGATCGCCACCAAAATCAGCGCGCGCGCCTCCGCCGAATAGCGGCGTTCGATCGCATTGTCGGTCTCGCTGCCGAGCTCGGCGAGCGCGTCGCCGCCGGTCTCCACCGCGATCCAGGCGCGCAGCACCGGCCCGACGAAATCCAGCGGTCCCTGCCCCACCCGCGTGGCCGTGGCGCGCGCGCCGTCCCAGTCGCGCGCCGCCACCTGATCGGCAAAGCGCAGCAGCGCCGCATCGGCGGGCGCGACCTTGGACGCTTCCAGCACCGCCAGCGCGCGGCGGGCGAGCGCCAGATCGCCGACCGACACGCCCTCGCGGAAGGCGCGGATCGCGATCACCTCGTTGCCCGGATCGGCGGCGAGCGCCAGCGCATAGCCGCGTGCGGCGACGTCTGCCGCACCCGCCGCGTCGGCGGCGCGCGCGCGGACATAGGCGGACAGCTCGCCCCCGCGCGGCGGATCGGCGGCGACCGCGGGCGCCGCGATGCTCGCAGCGGTTGCGAGGATCAGGACGCTACATGTTCGGATAGTTCGGCCCTCCGCCGCCCTCGGGCACCACCCAGTTGATGTTCTGGGTAGGGTCCTTGATGTCGCATGTCTTGCAGTGGACGCAGTTCTGGGCGTTGATGACGAACTTCGGATCGCCAGTCCCCTTCGGATCGTCCTCGCCCACCACTTCATAGACGCCGGCCGGACAGTAACGCTGCGCCGGCTCGTCGTACAAGGGCAGGTTGTGCGCGATCGGCACGTCCGGATCCTTGAGCGTCAGGTGGACCGGCTGATCCTCCTCGTGATTGGTGTTCGAGATGAACACCGAGGAGAGGCGGTCGAACGTCAGCACGCCATCGGGCTTGGGATAGTCGATCCGCTGGACCTCGTTCCGGCCCCACAGGCTCTCGTGATCGGGCTTGTGGTGCATCGTGTAGGGCAGCTTCAGCCCCCAATGCTCCAGCCACATGTTGACGCCCGACAGGCCCGACCCGAACAGGTCGCCATATTTCTTGACGAGCGGCACGACGTTGCGGACGCGGTAGAGTTCGTCGCGCACCCAGCTGCCCTGATAGGCGGTGGGATAGGCGGACAGTTCGTCGCCGCCACGGTCGGCACCCACCGCCTCGAACGCGGCCTCGGCCGCCATCATGCCGGTCTTCATCGCGGTATGCGTGCCCTTGATCCGCGGCACGTTGAGGAAGCCCGCCGAACAGCCGATCAGCGCGCCGCCCGGGAAGACGAGCTTGGGCACCGACTGATAGCCGCCATCGTTGATCGCCCTAGCGCCATAGGAAACGCGCTTGCCGCCCTTCAACAGCTCGGCGATGTCCGGATGCGTCTTCCAGCGCTGCATTTCCTGAAACGGCGAGAGAAACGGATTGCGGTAGTTCAGCCAGGTGACATAGCCGAGCGCGACCTGGCCGTTGGCCTGATGATAGATGAAGCCGCCGCCGTTCGATCCCGGCGTTTCGGACAGTGGCCAGCCCTGCGTGTGAATGACGCGGCCGGGCTGGTGATTGGCGGGATCGATGTCCCACAATTCCTTGACGCCCAGGCCATAGACCTGCGGATCGCAATCGGCGCGCAGGTCGAACAGGCGCATCAGCTCCTTGGACAGGTGCCCGCGAACACCCTCGGCAAAGAAGGTGTAGCGCGCATGGAGCTCCAGCCCCGGCTGCCAGTCGGGCTTGCGCGTGCCGTCGCGGGCGATGCCCATGTCGCCGGTCGCGACGCCCTTGACCGACCCATCCTCGTTGAACAGCACTTCGGCCGCGGCAAAGCCGGGAAAGATCTCGACGCCCAGCCCCTCGGCCTGCTCGGCCAGCCAGCGGCACAGGTTGCCGAGTGAGCCGGTATAGCACCCGTCATTGTGCATGAACGGCGGCAGCGCCGCTTCGGGAAGCGCGCGCTTGCCGGTCTTGGACAGCACCCAGTGGTGGTTCTCCGTCACCGGCGTCTCGGCAAGCGGGCAGCCCATCGTCCGCCATTCGGGCAGCAGCTCGTCCAGCGCCCGGGGATCGATCACCGCGCCCGACAGGATGTGCGCGCCGACCTCAGAACCCTTTTCGAGCACGCAGACCGCGATCTCCGACCCCGCATCGGCCGCGAGCTGTTTCAGGCGGATCGCCGCCGACAGGCCCGCCGGCCCGGCGCCGACGATCACCACGTCATAGGGCATCGATTCGCGTTCGCTCATTCACTCTCTCCGTCGCCGGGCGCGTCGTCGCATTCGCGGGGCGCTCTGGCCGGAGCAGCGCTGCCCGATCATTGACGCGGCGGTCAAGTTGATAGCGGGTAGATGGCGATGGGGGCCGATCAATACCACCGATGGGATGAACTGGCGGCGAGTGCGCTCGACTGGTGGGCCGACGCCGGCGTCGATGTCCTCGTCGACGAGGAACCGCGCGACTGGCTCGCCCGCCCGGTCCGCCCCGCCGTAGCGGCACCCGCACCGGCCGCGGTGCCGGCGGAGAGCGGCCCGGCAGATTATGCAAGCTTCTGGGACTGGCGGCTGGGCGCCGGTGCGCCGGAGCGCGACTGGGGCAATCCGATCCTGCCGCCCGAGGGGCCGCGCGATGCCGATCTGCTCGTCCTGGTCGACCAGCCCAATGGTGATTCGCTGCTGGGCGGGGCGGAGGGCGCAATGTTCGACCGCATCCTCGGCGCGATCGGTCGGCGGCGCGGCGACGTGCTGGTCGCGGGTCTCGCGATGGCGCGGCCGCTGGCCGATACGCTGTCGCCCGATCAGCTGCCGGTGCTGACCGCGGTGGCCGATCGATTGCTGGCGCTGGCGCCCGCCAAAACACTGCTAATCGTCGGCCATACGACGAGTCGTGCGATCCTCGCGGCGGACGGCGCTCCCGTTCCGCGTGGTTTACATGGCATTAACCGGACTGACCGAGAGTTGCAGGCGCTCGCCATCGCCCACCCGCGCTTCATGATGAAGCATCCGCAGGTGAAGCGGGACGCGTGGCGCTGTCTGCAATCGCTCCTGGGGGGACAAGCCTGATGCGTATCCGTCTTGGCGCCGTCGCGCTCCTTGCTTCCGTGGCCTTGAGCGGCGTCGCCGCTGCCGAAACACCCAATGACGACAAGCTGCCCGTGCGCGGCGCCGCCGCCAGTCGCGGCGGCATCCCGCAGCAGCTCGACGACGCGCAGCGCGAGGGGTATCGCGCCGTGTTCGCCGCGATCCGCGCGGGCAGCTGGACCGACGCGCAGCTCCGCCTCGACGCGATGCGTCCCGGCCCGCTCCATGCGATGGCGCGTGCGCAGATGTACACGGCCAAGGGATCGCCCAAGGTCGAGCTGATCCCGCTGATGGCTCTGCTCGCCGAGGCCCCCGAACTGCCGCAGGCGCCGGATGTCGCCCGCCTGGCCAAGCTGCGCGGGGCCGAAGCGCTGCCGACGCTGCCGACGCCGCAGCGGCTGATCTGGGTCGACGGCGCTCCGAATCGCATCCGGGTGAAGGGCACCGCCAGCGACACCGCCGCGGCCGAGCTCGCCAACCGCGCCCAGCCCTATATCAAGGCCGACGACGGCGTCGCTGCGGAGGCGCTGGTCCGCGAATATGAGGGCCGGCTGACGCCCGAGGCGCTGACCGAATGGCGCCAGCGCGTCGCCTGGATCTATTACCTGACCGGCGACGACGCCAACACGCGCCGCGTCGCAGCGACCGCGCAGACCGGAACCGGCGAGTGGGTGCCGCAGGCGGACTGGGTCCAGGGACTCGCTGCCTGGCGCCAGAACGATTGCAAGGCCGCGCAGATCGCCTTTGCCGCGGTCGCGCAGCGCGCCAGCGACGTCGACCTGCGCGCCGCCGGCCATTATTGGGCCGCGCGCGCCGACATGGCATGCGGCCGCCCGGACCTCATCCAGACCCGGCTGCTCGCCGCCAGCCAGTATAACGAGACCTTCTACGGCATGCTGTCGCGCCAGGCTCTGGGCATTGCCGAGGCGACAGATCGCCTGCCCGACCGCACCGCGGGCACCGACTGGAAGGCGCTGGAGCGCCGCCCCAACATCCGCGTCGCCGCCGCTCTCGTCGAGATCGGCGAGGACGATGCCGCCGCCGACCTTTTGAAGCACCAGGCCCGCATCGGCGATGCGAGCGACTATGCCGCGCTGTCGCGGCTTGCGGGATCGCTCAACCTGCCCGCGACGCAGATTTGGCTGTCGCACAATTGCCCGGCCGGCGCGACGCCGCAGGTCGCGACGCGCTATCCCGCGCCCGACTGGACGCCGGACGGCGGCTGGCGCGTCGACAAGGCGCTTGTCTATGCCCACACGCTTCAGGAATCGCGCTTCCGCTCGACGGTTGTCAGCCCCGCTGGCGCGTTCGGCCTGATGCAGATCATGCCCTCGGCCGCGAGCGATATCGCCAAGGCAAAGGGCATGGCCGCGGTGATCGACCGCTCGGCGCTGTCCCGCCCGTCGACCAACATGGAAGTCGGCCAATCCTATCTCGAGAAGCTTCGCGACCTGCCCGCCACCGGCGGCCTGCTGCCCAAGGTGATCGCCGCCTATAATGCCGGCCCCTCACCCGTCGCAGCGTGGAACCTCGCCTCCAAGGACGGCGGCGATCCGCTGCTCTATATCGAGAGCATCCCTTATTGGGAGACGCGCGGCTATGTCATGACGGTGCTGCGCAACTATTGGATGTACGAGATGCAGGCGGGCAAGGCGTCCGACAGCCGCCATGCACTGTCGCAGGGCATGTGGCCGCGCTTCCCGGGTATGAAGGGCGCGACCGCGGTAAATTCGCGGGCGGATAGCGCACGCCGGCGTTGATCCCCAACACCGTTCGTCCTGAGTAGCCGCTGAGCGAAGTCGAAGCGGCGTATCGAAGGACCGGGCCAAGTGCTTCGATACGGGTCTTCGCCTTCGCTCAGCCCCTACTCAGCACGAACGGATTACTGATATGACCGAGCCGAAGATCGTCCGCCGCCCGGTCCGCATCGCCGTCCTCACCGTCTCCGACACGCGCGGGCTCGTGGACGATCGCTCGGGCGACACGCTCGTCGCGCGGCTCGAGGGCGCAGGCCATGTCCTCGCCGACCGCGCAATCGTGCGCGACGATGCCGACACGATCGTCGCGACGCTCCACCGCTGGATCGACGATCCCGCAGTCGAGGTGGTGGTCACCACCGGCGGCACCGGCGTCACCGGGCGCGACGTCACGCCCGAGGCGATCGAGCGTGTCTGCGACAAGCTCATCCCCGGGTTCGGCGAGCTGTTCCGCTGGCAGAGCTATGCCAAGATCGGCACCTCGACCATCCAGTCGCGCGCGTGCGCCGGGGTCGCCCGCGGCACCTATCTGTTCGCGCTGCCGGGATCGACCGGGGCGGTGAAGGACGGGTGGGACGGCATCCTCGCCTCCCAGCTCGACATCGACCACAGGCCCTGCAACTTCGTCGAGCTGATGCCGAGGCTCGAGGAGCGTTAACCCTTTAGTCCTGCGCAAGTCGCAATCCGTCCCGCGGCGGGACGGCGGAAAACGGCCACTGGTCAAAAACGGGCTTGATCCCGATAATCGCCCCTAACGAACAGTAAAGGGGTGCGATCATGGTTAAGGCGGTCGGTCGTTGGGTGATGGCGGGACTTGCCGCGCTGATGCTGCCCGCCGTCGCCCATGCGCGTGGCCCTGCGGTGACCAGCGTGATCTCGCTCGAAAGCCCGCTGGGGCCGGGTGAATATGCCTGGGACGACAGCGGCG
Source organism: Sphingomonas sp. Y38-1Y (assembly GCF_032391395.1). Taxonomy (NCBI): domain Bacteria; kingdom Pseudomonadati; phylum Pseudomonadota; class Alphaproteobacteria; order Sphingomonadales; family Sphingomonadaceae; genus Sphingomonas; species Sphingomonas sp. Y38-1Y. The sequence continues at coordinate 1,432,799 of NZ_CP135916.1, read as the reverse complement.
TGCCCGCCGGGCCCGTTCGCATCGTCGTCGACCTGTCGACCGAAAAGCTCCACGTCTATCGCCACGGGGTCGAGATCGGCCGCGCCTACATCCTCTATGGCGCCGATCACAAGCCGACGCCGACCGGCACCTTCCCGATCCTGGAAAAGGATCGCGACCATGTCTCCAACCTCTATGGCGCGCCGATGCCGTACATGCTCCGACTGACCTGGGGCGGCGTCGCGATCCATGGCAGCGAGGTCGAGGCAAACGCGGCGACGCACGGCTGTGTCGGCGTGCCCGACGAGTTCGCCGCCTTGCTGTTCGCGCAGGCCAAGAAGGGCGACCAGGTGCTGGTGACGCGCGGCTGGCGCCCCGACCTCTACAAGGACGAAGCGCCAGCGCCGGAGCGTCTGGACGCCGAGGACGGCGAGACGGTGGTGGTGGAGGAAGTCGTCACGCCCTAACCCTCCATCTGCGCCACCCACTCCGTTCGTCCTGAGCTTGTCGAAGGACGTGCTGCACACGGCGCGCTTGCGGCACGTGCTTCGACAAGCTCAGCACGAACGGTTTTGTGTCCCGTCACCCCGGACTTGATCCGGGGTCCCGCTCCCTGTTCGGCCTTTGAAGAAAGAATGAAGCGGGATCCCGGATCAAGTCCGGGGTGACGAGGGAATTCAGCGTTTGCGCTTCCCCTGATGCTTGATGTTCGCCGGGCGCCCCCGCCGCTTGAGCACGCGAGGCGGTCCGCCGCGGCGCCGATCGTCGGTCCGCTCCCCGCTTCCCGAGCCCTTGCCGTCGGGCAGCTCGAACCGGAGCGCCCCCGAAACCGGGTTCGCCTCCACCAACCGCAACTTCAGCTTCTGGCCGAGTGCGAAGAATTCGCCCGTCTCCTCGCCCACCAGCCGCTGGCTCGCCTCGTCATGGCGGAAATACTCGCGGCCGAGGTCGCGGGCGGGGACCAGGCCGTCGCCCCCCACGCCCTCGACCGTCGCGAAGAAGCCGAACGCGGCGACGCCGGTGATCTTGGCGTCCATCACCTCCCCCACATGCTCGGCGAGATAGGCGGCGACGTAGCGGTCGATCGTGTCGCGCTCCGCCTCCATCGCTCGCCGTTCCAGGCTGGAGATGAGTTCGCCCACCCGCTCCATGTTGGCCGCATCCTCGGCCGACAGCCCGCCGGCGCCCAGCTTATAGGCATCGACCAGCGATCGGTGGACGATCAGGTCCGAATAGCGGCGGATCGGCGAGGTGAAATGCGCGTAGCTGCCGAGCGCGAGGCCGAAATGCCCGGCATTCTCCGGCCCGTAATAGGCCTGGGTCTGCGTTCGCAGCACCTGCGTCATGATCTCCTCGCGCGCCTCATGCTCTTTCAGCGTGCCGAGGATGTGGTTGAACGTCGCCGGGCGGATCACCTGGCCGAGCGCGAAGCTTATTTCGAACGTCTTGAGATAGTCCTTCAGCGCGGTCAGCTTCTCGCGGCTGGGCGGCTCGTGGATGCGGTACATGACCGGAGCCTTTTTGCGCTCCAGCGCCTTGGCCGCGGCGACGTTGGCGGCAATCATGAAGTCCTCGATCAGCCGATGCGCGTCCAGCCGCTCGCGCGGGGCGACGGAGAGGATGCGGCCCTTTTCGTCGAGCACGACCCGCCGCTCGGGCAGGTCGAGGTCGAGCGGGCTGCGCTTGTCCCGCGCGCGGCCGAGCGCCGCCCAGCAGGCCCAGAGGGGAAGCAGCGCGGTTTCGACCAATCCACCCAAGTCCCCCTCCCGCTTGCGGGAGGGGTTAGGGGAGGGTCTGTCCGCAGGCGCAGCAATAGAAGAAGAAGAAGGCCCTCCCCCGACCCCTCCCGCAAGCGGGAGGGGGGAAGACGCACGGGCATCCACCGCCGCCTGCGCATCCTCGTACGCGATGTTCGCTGCGATCCGCACGACCGCGCGGGTGAAGCGCCAGTCGCGGATGTCGCCGTCCTTGCCGATGACGAGATGGCACGCCATCGCCGCGCGATCCTCGCCCGACTTGAGCGAACAGATGTCGGCGGACAGCACCTCCGGCAGCATCGGCACGACGCGATCGGGAAAATAGACGGAATTGCCGCGCTTGCGTGCTTCCTTGTCGAGGAGCGAGCCCGGCCGGACATAGAAGCTGACATCGGCGATCGCGACGATCGCCTTGAACCCGCCCTCGTTGCCGGGATCCTCGTCGGGCGTCGCCCAGACCGCGTCGTCATGGTCGCGCGCGTCGGCGGGATCGATCGCGACGATCGGCAGGTGGCGCAAATCCTCGCGATCCTCGCCCAGCGGCTGGCGCGCGACGCGCTCCGCCTGGTCGATCAGGTCGGGGGAGAAGACGTTGGGGATGCCGTGCTTGTGGATCGCGATCAGCGAGAAGCTGCGCGGCGCGAACGGATCGCCCAGCCGCTCGACGACCTTGGCCATGATCCGCGGCGGGCGCCCGGTCTTTTCGGCAAGGACGAGGTCGCCGGGCTCGGCATCGCCGCGCTCGACCACGGGCAAGTCGCGCGCTGCCTTCTTGTCCAGCCCCGCGAGGAACAGCCGCCCGCCCTCTTCGCGCAGCACGCCCAGGATCTGCTCCTCGCCGCGCGCCAGCTTCTTCATCGGGTGGGCGAGCCAGCCGTTGCCGGCTTCTTCGGTGCGCGCGAGGATGCGGTCGCCGGGGCCGAGCGCCGACTGCTTGCGCCCACGCTCGATCACGCGAAGCCGCGGCTGGGGAATGCCCTCCGCCTCCCAGCGCTCGGGCACCGCCCAGACGGTGTCGCCATCGGCGTCGACGACGCGCAGCACCGTCACCTTTGGCACGCCGCCCATCCGATGGAACGCGCGGCCGGGGGCGAGGTCGACCAGCCCCTCGTCGGTCATGTCCTTCAAGAGCGACTTGAGCGCGATCTTGTCGGCGCCGTGCAGCCCGAACGCCTTGGCGATCTCGCGCTTGCCCGCCGGCTGGTCCGAAGACGCGATGAAGTCGAGGATCTGCTGGCGGCTGGGCAGGCCGGGATGGTTTCGCATGTTGGGGAGATAGGGGGTTTGCGAGGGCGGCGCATCCCCATCTCTTCCCCGTCACCCCGGACTTGATCCGAGGTCCCGCTTCCTCGCGGCGTTGGCTGAAAAAGCGGGACCCCAGATCAAGTCCGGGGTGACGTGTAAAAGGAGCCGTTCGTGCTGAGCTTGTCGGAGCACGTGCCCGGAATGGAGCGCTTGCGGCACGTGCTTCGACAGGCTCAGCACGGACGGTTTGGATTGGGTTGATCTGTCCTTACCAGCGTTCGTTTCGAGCGTAGTCGAGAAACCTTGGCCGATCCTCTCCGTTTCTCGACTACGCTCGAAACGAACGCTGGGGGTGAAGACATGTCCCCGCCCGCCCCGCCAACCGGTACGATCACACCATGACCCACGACCTCCTCATCATCGGCGGCGGCATCAACGGGTGCGCGATCGCGCGCGAGGCGGCTTTGCTTGGGCTTAAGACGCTGCTGGTCGAGCGCGACGATCTGGCGAGCCACACCTCCTCGGCCTCGACCAAGCTCATCCATGGCGGCCTGCGCTATCTCGAGCAGTATGAGTTCCGATTGGTGCGGGAGGCGCTGGCCGAGCGCGAGCGGATGCTCGCCGCCGCGCCGCACCTCGTCCATCCGCTCACCTTCGTGCTGCCGCACGACCATGCGGTGCGCCCGTGGTGGATGGTGCGCGCGGGGCTCTGGCTCTACGACGCGCTCTCGGGTCGGTCGTCGCTGCCGCGGTCGCGCGGGCTGAAGCGGTCGGATGCGGGCTATCAGGCGCCGCTCCAGCGGCCGGGACCGGGCTTCGTCTATTCGGATGCGTTCGTCGATGATGCGCGGCTGACCGTCCTCAACGCGCGCGACGCCGCTGACCATGGCGCCGAGATCGCGACGCGGACGGGCTTCGAGCGCGCTGAGCGCCGCGGCGACGGCTGGATGGCCACCTTGAGCGACGGCCGCACCGTCGCGGCACGCGCGATCGTCGTGGCGGCGGGTGCGTGGACGCCCGAGGCGATGGCGCGGATGGGCACGCCCCCGCGCGGCCACCTCCGCCTCGTCCGCGGCAGCCACATCGTCGTGCCGTCGCTGTTCGAGGGCGAGCATGCCTATATCCTCCAGCAGCCCGACCGGCGGATCGTGTTCGCGATCCCCTATCCCGGGGGGACGATGGTCGGGACGACCGACGTGCCCGTCGACGATCCCGCCGATGCGATGATCTCGGCCGAGGAGACGCAGTATCTGTGCGACGCGGCCAACCGCTATTTCCGCCGCCAGGTCTCGCCCGCCGACGTGGTGAGCGACTGGTCGGGCATCCGCGCGCTCTACGACGATGGCGCGGGCGCCGCGGCCGAGGTCACGCGCGACTATGTGCTCGAACTGCACGAGGATGGCGCGCCGGTGCTGGCGGTATTCGGCGGCAAGATCACGACGGCGCGCGCGCTGGCGGAGGATGCGATGGCGCGGCTCGGCCCGGCGCTCGGCATCGACGCGCATCCGGTCACGCGCGCGCGGGTGCTGCCGGGCGGGATGATCGCGGATATCGGCACACTCGAGCGCCAGGTCGCGGAGCGCTGGCCGTTCCTCGACCCGCACCAGATCGACCGCATGGCTCATGCCTATGGCAGCCGCCTGGTCGAATTGCTCGAGGGGGTCGAGGCGGCGGACCACCTGGGCGAGACGCTGCCCGGCGGGATGACCGAGCGGGAGGCGCGCTTCCTCCACGACACCGAATGGGCGCGGACACCGGAGGATGTGCTCGACCGCCGGACCAAGCTGGGGCTGACGATCGACCCCGTGGACCGGGCGGCGTTCGCGGACTGGTGGCGGCAGGCGTACCCGGCGGACTGATCCGCATCAGCCCGCGGAACCCGCCCGCGCGCGGCGCGCTGTCGCGAGCATGGACAAGACCGACGACGCCGAGAGCCTGCTCGCCACCGCGCTTCAGGACATGCTCGCGGGCGAGCGCCTGCTGGCCGAGCGCCTCCCCGTGGTGGCCGCGCACGCCCGGACGGCGGCGCTGTCGGAGGCGCTCGACCGCGAGATCGCCCGCGCGCGGCTCCAGGCGGATTGGCTGGCGGCGGACGCGCGTTCGGCGGGCGGGCCGCCCAATTTGTGGATGCAGGGCATCATGGACGATGCGGCGCGCGATACCGAGACGATCGATGGCGGCCCACTGCTCGACGCAGCGATGGTCGGCGCGGTGCGAAAGGCGCTCGCCGCCAAGCATGTGAGTTATGAAACCGCGGTCGCGCTGGCCGAGCGGCTGGAGGAAGCCGACCTCGCCAAGACCCTCCGCCGCTGCCGCGACGAGGAAGCGGCGAGCGACCACCGGCTGGCGGCGATCTTGGAGCAGTGCGCGGCGGCGGCGGCTTAGCAAGCCGTGCTCCCGCGGAGGCGGGAGGCCAGGGTTGATGAGCGTGCCGCGTGCGGCTCTGGGCTCCCGCCTTCGCGGGAGCACAGGCCGATTGACCCGAACGCAAGCTTGTACCCCGGCGAAGGCCGGGGTCCAGGTAGGAAGGCCTCGGTGATAACGCGCAGCGGGCCGTCGCCACGTCCCCCAACTGGGCCCCGGCCTTCGCCGGGGCACAGCGCCTCAATACGCTCGTGCCACCAAAATGCGTTCCACCGCCGGCTCGCCGGTGAAGATGCACGCGCCCTGTGCCGGTGCCGCGGTGCCCGGCACGTTGCGGATCGTCAGCTTGAGCGCCTTCAGCCGCTCGACCACCGCGTCCAGCGCGGCGCCGGTCGGCTTGGCCCATTCGACCTCGACCCAGCCAGGGTAGCGCTCGCTCTCGGCGAAATGCGTCTCCAGCCCTGCGAAGTCGGTAACGTCGCGGCGGATGCCGGCGTCCAGGCGTGCGCGCGCCTCGACATGCAGCGCTTCCTGCACTTCGCCCAGCAGCCCCGCGACCTGGTCGACGAAGCCGTCGCGCGCCACGAACGCGGTGTCGAGCTTGCCGTCCTCGCGGTACAGCCGGTCGCGGCGGATCACCGCGACGTTGCCCGCGGCGACATCGCGCGGGCCGACCTCGACGATGATCGGCGCGCCCTTCTTGACCCAGCCCCAGCGCTTGTTGCCCGCCTTTTGCGCGCGGCCGTCCACCATCGCGCGGACGGGCTCGCCCAGCGCCGTCTGGCGTGCGAGCTCGGCCTGGAGCGAGCGGGCATAATCGAGCACCGCTTCGTCCTCCGGGGCGTCGCGCAGCATCGGGATGATGACGACCTGCCACGGCGCGACGCGCGGCGGCACGCGCAGGCCGTCGTCGTCGCCGTGCACCATGATGAGCCCGCCGATCATCCGCGTCGACACGCCCCAGCTCGTCGTCTGCGCGAGCTCCAGCTCGCCCGCCGCGTTCTGGAAGCGGATGTTCTGTGCCGAGGAGAAGGTGGTGCCGAGGAAGTGGCTGGTGCCGGCCTGAAGCGCCTTGCCGTCCTGCATCATCGCCTCGATGCTGTAGGTCGCGACCGCGCCGGGGAAGCGCTCATTCTCCGGCTTTTCGCCCGCGATGACGGGGATGCCGCAGCAATCCTCGGCAAAGGCGCGATAGACCTCCAGCATCTTCATCGTCTCTTCGCGCGCCTCGGCTTCGCTCGCGTGCGCGGTATGGCCCTCCTGCCACAGGAACTCGGCGGTGCGCAGGAACATGCGCGTCCGCATCTCCCAGCGGACGACATTGGCCCACTGGTTGATGAGCACGGGGAGGTCGCGCCACGACTGGACCCAGCGGCTGAAGGCGGCACCGATCACCGTCTCCGACGTCGGCCGAACGACCAACGGCTCTTCCAGCTTCGCCTCGGGATCGGGAACGAGCTTGCCGTCCTTTTGCACCAGCCGGTGATGCGTGACGACCGCCATCTCCTTGGCGAAGCCGTCGACATGCTCGGCTTCCTTCTCGAAATAGGAAAGCGGGATGAACAGCGGGAAATAGCAGTTCTCGTGCCCCGTCGCCTTGATGCGATCGTCGAGCAGGCGCTGCATCCGCTCCCAGATGCCGTAGCCCCATGGCCGGATGACCATGCACCCGCGCACGCCGCTCTCCTCGGCCATGTCGGCCTCGGCGATGACGGTCTGGTACCAGCGCGCGAAATCGTCCGCGCGAGTGACGGGAAGGGCGTGTTTCATGGGGCGGGCGATAGCGGGGGGTGGCGGATGCGACAAGCGGCTCGCCCGGTCAGGCCCTTCGATACGCCATTTCGACAAGCTCAATGGCTACTCAGGACGAACGGATCTTCTCACCCCGTTCGTCCTGAGTAGCCGCTGAGTAGCGGCGCAGCCGCGTATCGAAGTGGCGTATCGAAGGACCTTGGCCACCCTCACGCCGCCGCCGTCGTCCACCCCAAGGCCGGGATCGCAACCGACCGCTTGCCGCCGAGATCGGTCCGGCACACGATCAGCTCGCGGCTTTCCATATAGCCGATCAGCCGGCGCGCGCGGCCGAGCGAGGCGGTGCCATAGACGGCGGCGATCGCCTCGTCGCTGGGACACGCCTCCCCTTCCCGCGCGGCGCGGGCGATGAGGAGGAACGGCCCCAGCATCTCGCCGGGCAGTTCGCGCGCCAGGCCGAAGGCGGGCGCCCATTCGTCCTCCAGCCCGTGCGTGATCCCTGCCCGCGCCGCCGCCAGCCGACGCCCGAACGCTTCCAGATCGAGCGGTGGACGCGCCAGGCCGGCCATGCGGCAGCGGACCTGATAATCCTGAAACAGCACGGGCGCGGCGCGCGTCGCGGAGCCCGGCTCGGCGACGATCGCGGCGAGCACGTCGGCGACGATCCCGGCCACCCGCTCGGGCGGCATCGCGGGTGCGGGCGCTTCGGGCGGCGGCGGCGGCGCGGCCAGCGCCTCGATCACCTCGTCGGCGGGCATCGGCGGCGGGGGCGGCGGTGCCATCAGCGGCAGGCCGGGCTCGTCCGATCCGCGCTCGATCAGGTCGCGCATGTCGGTGGGCGCGGTGGGGAGCGGGATGAGCTTGGGGCTGGAACTGCGCGCCGAAGTCTCGACCGCGCCGATCTTGATCGAGACCGGCCGCCGCGACACCGCGGGGCCGAGCGCAAGGAAATGGCCGCGCTGCAGATCGCGGATCGTCTCCGCCTGCCGCCGCTCCATGCCGAGAAGGTCGGCCGCGCGTGCCATGTCGATGTCGAGGAAGGTGCGCCCCATCAGGAAGTTCGACGCCTCGGCCGCGACGTTCTTGGCAAGCTTGGCCAGCCGCTGCGTCGCGATGACGCCGGCCAGGCCGCGCTTGCGCCCGCGGCACATCAGGTTGGTCATCGCGCCAAGCGACGCGCGACGCACCTCCTCCGCCACTTCGCCGCCGCCCGCGGGCGCGAACAGCTGCGCCTCGTCGACCACCACCAGCGCCGGGAACCAGTGCTCGCGCGGGGCATCGAACAGCGCATTGAGGAACACCGCGGCGCAGCGCATCTGCCCTTCCGCTTCCAGCCCCTCCAGGCTCAGCACCACCGACGCGCGATGCTCGCGGATGCGAGTCGCCATCTGCGCGATCTCGCGCTCGGCATAGTCGCCCGCCTCGATCGCGACATGGCCATAGGCGTCGGCGAGCGTGACGAAGTCGCCCTCGGGATCGATCACCACCTGCTGAACGCGGCCCGCCGATCGCTCGAGCAGGCGGCGCAGCAGGTGCGACTTGCCCGATCCCGAATTGCCCTGGACGAGCAAGCGGGTGGCCAGCAATTCCTCCAGGTCCATGGCGACGGACTTGCCCGCGCCATCGACCCCCATGTCCACTTCGACGGTCATTTGGCCTTGTCGACGGTCCTGCGCTCGAAGAAGTCGAACATGGTGTTCCAGAGGTGAAGCTGCGACGCGGGATTGCTGATCGAGTGCGTCTGCCCCGGATAGAGCTGGGTCTCGAACAGCACGCCCTCGGCCTGCATCGCGCCGATCTGTGCCGTGGTGTTGTCGAGGAACACGTTGTCGTCGGCCATGCCGTGCATGACCAGCAGCGGATCCCTGATCTTGCCGGCGTCGACCAAAGTGCCCGACGCGCTGTACGCATCCGGCACCTGGCGCGGATCGCCCATGTATCGCTCGGTATAATGGGTGTCGTAGAGGTCCCACTTGGTCACCGGCGCGACCGCGGCGCCCGCGGCGAACAGCCCTGGCGCCTTTTCGAGCAGCTTGATCGTCATGTAGCCGCCATAGGACCAGCCATGGATGACCAGCCGGTCGGGATCGACGAAGGGCTGCGTCTTCAGCCACTTGGCCGCCATCACCTGGTCATCGACCTCGACCGTGCCCATCGCGTGCCAGATCTGGTCGGTGAAGGCGCGGCTGCGGTTGGCGGTGCCACGATTGTCCATCAGGAAGACGATATAGCCCTTGTCGACGATCGCCTGATGCATCGGGCTGGACCAGTCGCGCGCAGTCCGCTGTGCCCCCGGTCCGCCATAATAGGTGAAGAACACCGGATAGCGCTTGCCGGGCTCCATCCTGGGCTTGAGCATCTTGTAATGGAGCACGCTGCCGTCCGCGGCCTTCAGCGTGCCGAACTCGGTCGGGGCATGGCTGGCGAGATAGGGCGCATAGGGATGGTTCGATCCCAGCGCGTTCTGGTCGAGCCACTGCGTCCGCTTTCCGCTCGCGTCGGCGAGATAGCTTTGCGGCGGCTGGTCGGGGTTCGACCGCGCGACGATCAGCCGGTCGCCGGCCATCGACACGTTGTTCCAATATCCCGCCTCGGTCAGGCGCGTGACCGTCCCTGCGCGGCGAAGCGGCGCCGAATAGGCGTGGCGCTCCAGCACGCCGTCCTTGTTGCCGGTGAAGGTGACGACGCCCTTCTGCTCGTCGACGCCGATCACGTCGGCGACTTCCCAGTCGCCCTTGGTCAGCTGCGTCCAGCGGCCCCTGTCGAAGCGATAAAGATGGCCGTTGCCGCTCCGCTCCGACCACCAGAGGATGCTGCCATCCTCCAGCGCGCGGAAATTGTCGGAAAGATTGATCCAGCTCTTCGCCTTGGCCCGCTCGGTGAACAGCACACGCGACTTGCCGGTGGCGGGATCGACCGCGAGCATGTCGAGCACCGTCTGCGCGCGGTTCTGACGCTGGACATAGAGCGTCTCGCCATCGGCACTCCAGTCGACGCGCGCGAGATAGATGTCGGGGTCCTGGCCCAGATCGACCTGAACCTGGCCCGAGCCATCGGGCGCCATCACATAGAGCGCGACCGCGACGTTGGGCGTGCCGGCGAGCGGATAGCGCTGTTCGTAGAGGCGCGTGCCCTCCGCACCGATCGCCGCGCGGGTGAGGACGCGCACCGGCGCCTCGTCGAACCGCTCGATCGCGACGCGCTTGTCGCCCGGCGACCACCAATAGCCGGTGAAGCGCGCCATTTCCTCCTGCGCGACGAACTCGGCCTCGCCCCAATGAACGGTACCGCCGCCCCCTTGCGTAATCGCGCGCGCTTCCCCGCCCGACAGCGGCTGCACCCAGAGGTTCTGGTCGCGAACGAAGCTGATATAGCCGCCCTTGGGGCTGATCACTGGGTTGAGCTCGCCCGCCTCGCTTTGCGTCAGGCGGCGCACCTGGCCGTCGAGCGTCGCGAGGAACAGGTCGCCGTCGAGCGGGACCAGGATCGAGCGGCCATCGGGCGCCCAGTCATAGGCGACGATGCCGCGCAGCCCGCCGATGCGCGCGCGCTCGCGCTGCATCTTTTCGGCCTCCGACAGCTCGGCGCCGGAGCCGACCTTCTTCGAATCGACCAGCATCCGCCACTGGCCGGTGGCGAGGTCCTGTGCCCACAGGTCGTAGCGCTCGGGCTCGCCCTCGCGCGGACGCAGCTGGGTCAGGAGCTTTCCGTCGGGCGACAGGCGCGGCGGACGGCCACCGGCACCCGACAGGCCGCCCTGGAGCACGCGCTCGAACGTCAGCGTGCCTTGGCTTGCGGGCTGCTGCTGTGCCGCCACGGGTTCAGCCGCCATTGCCGTCACGCTCACCGACGCGAGCGCCAGCGCCAACCACCATCCGCGCATTCCCATCTCCGAAGGTGCCGCGGCGGAGTCTGCCCGTGCGGCGATGCCGGCGCGTTATCGCCGCCTTCGGCGCGGGCGTAAAGGGTCAGCTCGGCTGGGTCTCGCCGCCCGCCTCCGGCGCGTTCGAGTCGGGCGGCGGCGGGGCGTCGATCCCCTGAACCTCCGCATCATGGCCCAGCGTGTCGCGCACCCAGAGCAAAGTGACGAGCACGTATAGCACCACCGCCAGCGGCGCGGCGATGATGACGCCGATGAAGCCGAACATGCTGCCCAGCGCCGCCAGCGCGAACATCAGCACCGCGGGCGGGATCGACACCGCATATTTCTGGATCATCGGGGTGAGGACGTTGCCCTCCAGCTGCTGCGCGACGACATAGACGACGCAGGTCCACAGCAGCGCATCCCCGCCCTGGCTGAGCGCCAGCAGCACGCCGGGCGCCGCACCGATGAACGGGCCGACCAGCGGAATGAAGTTGGTGAGGCCGGAGATGACGCCGAGCGCCCCCGCCGACTGGACGCCGACGATGCTGAGCCCGCCCCAGATCAGCACACCGACGATGATCATCGTCAGCCCCTGGGCCACCAGCCACTGGTTGAGCGCCTGGCCGCTGGCCGACAGCGCCTCGCGAACGCGGCTGCCCTTCGACTTGGGGAACAGCTTGACGACACCGCGGACGTAGAGGCCGGGCTCGAGCGCCAGGTACATCGCAGCGACGATGACGAGGACGAAGTTGGTGATCGCCCCCACCGCGCCGAACGCGAAGGAGAGCGCCCGGCCGGCGATGCTCTGGAAATCGGGCGTGCCGGACAGGAAGCTGCGCAGGAACGGCACCTCGTTGGCGAGCGACCGCGCGCGCTCGAACGCTTGCGGCAGTTGCTGGCCGACCTCCGTGAACTGCTCCGAAAGCTGCGCGCCGAACAGCCAGCCAGCGCCGCCCAGGACGGCGAGGATCAGGAACAGCCCGAGGAAAACCGACAGCGAATCGCCCGCGCCCATCTTCCGGAACGGCCAGCCGGCCGCGCGGATCAGCGCCGCGACGATCACCGCGGAGAAGATCAGCATGAACACGAACGCGAACTGCACCGTCAGCAGCGCCAGCCCCACGATGAGCAGCACCACCAACGTCCTGCGCGCGATCTCGCCGATGCCTGTCGTCTCCACGACCGTCCCCCTTGCTATGTCGCGCCACAAACATCGCGCAACCGAAACGGGTTCCGTGGGGCCCCGCCGTGCTCCCACGAAGGCGGGCGCACGGCGCCTACACTAGCCTTGTACCCCGGCGAAGGCCGGGGTCCAGGTACGGAACGGCGGTGAGGCGCGCGACAACGGCGGCCTTCCCACCTGGACCCCGGCCTTCGCCGGGGTACATCACGCCTCGAACATCTTTCGCAGCTCGCCCTTCAGGATCTTGCCGTTGGCGTTGCGCGGCAGCACGGTGTCGACGAACCGCACCATCGCCGGCACCTTGAAGCTCGCCAGGTGCTTGGCGACCCAGTCCTGAAGCTCCGCCTCGCTCGCCTCGCAACCGCGGCACAGGTGGACGACCGCCGCCGGCACCTCGCCCAGCGTGCGGTGGGGCACGCCGACCAGCGCCGCGTCGGTGACGGAGGGATGCGCGTAGAGGACGTTCTCGACCTCGATCGAATAGATGTTCTCGCCGCCGCGGATGACGATGTCCTTGGCGCGGTCGACGATGTAGCAGAACCCCTCGGCATCCAGCCGCGCGAGGTCGCCGGTGCGAACCCAGCCATCGACGAAGGTCGCCGCCGTCGCCTCCGGCTTGTTCCAGTATCCCTTCACGATCATCGGCCCGCGCGCCCAGAGCTCGCCGACCTCGCCTACGGCCAACTCGCGATCGCCCTCGACGGACATGATCCTGAGCTCGGCGACGGGCACGGGCGGGCCGCAGCTGTCGGGGCGGTTGAGATAGTCTTCGCCCGTGTGCTGCGTCACCGTCGCCATCGTCTCGGTCATGCCCCAGCCGCTGCCGGGCGCCGCGCCGAACTCGGCCTCGATCCGGCGGACGAGCTCGGGCGCGGCCGGCGCGCCGCCATATTGGATCGCCTCCAGGCTCGACAGGTCGTGGCGGTCGCGGTCGGGATGCTCGAGCAGCTGCCACGCGATCGTCGGCACCCCGCCGGTCAGCTGCACCCGCTCGCGCTCGATCAGCTTCAGCGCCTCGCCCGCATCCCAGCGGCGCATCAGCACGATCGTCCCGCCGCTCGCCACCGTCCCCATCAGCGAGGCGGAGCAGGCGGTGACGTGGAACAGCGGAATGACGAGCAGGCCGATCTTGGGCTCGGGCGCGGCCGGCGGCATCTCGCCCCGGCGCAGCATCGCGCGCGCCGCGCAATAGGCCGAGCTGAAGATGTTGGTGGTCATGTTGCGGTGGGTGCCCAGCGCCCCCTTGGGCGCGCCGGTCGTGCCGCTGGTATAGAAGATGACGACGTCGTCATCGGGCGCGATCGTCGCGGCGGCGGGCGGCAGGCCGGCCTCCGGCAGGGTGGCCCAGTCGTTGGGCGACGGCAGCAGCGCGTCGAACCCCTGCGCCGGCGCCTCGACCGGCCCTTTCGGCCGGGTGACGAAGACGTGTTTGAGCCCCGGCAGCGCGGGCAACTCGCCCTTGAACCGGTCATAGCGGTCGCCGTCGAGGATCAGCAGCGTCGCCCCCGAATCGGCGATGCCATAGGCGAGCTCGCCCGCGCTCCACCACGCGTTGAGCGGTACGGCGATCGCGCCGATGCTGGCGACGGCGAAGAAGATCGCCGGCCATTCGGGCAGGTTGCGCATGGCAAAGGCGACGCGGTCGCCCTTCCCCAACCGCAGCTCGGTCAACCGGGCAGCAAGCTGCGCCACCGCGCGGAAATGCGCGTCATAGGTGACGCGTTCGTCCTCGTGCACCACGAATTCGCGCGCGCCGTGGCTGCGCGAGAAGGCGGCAAGGAGCGCAAGGTTCGGTGGTGCGTTCTTCCAGATGCGGGTCGGCACGCCGCCGATTTCGGCGGTCTCGATCTCGAACCGCTGGCCGGGCGCGGTGGTCAGCGCCTCGATCTCGGCAAGCGTCATCGCCGGCCACGGCTTGGGCTCGGGGGCGGTCGCCATCGCATCTCTCCTCGTCGCTGTCGAAGATCGGGTTTGCCCGATTGACGTTTGCGTGAAGGTTAGTGTTGATTCGATCCGCGCTCAAGATAATAGGTGATCGCGCCGGTTCGCTGGCGACAAGATGAGAGGATTCGAACGACAGGTATGCTCGATCGCGCGATCCACGACGATCCCGCCTCGCTCGGCTTCGCGCCCGACCGGCTCGCCCGGATCGATGCGTTCCTGGCCGAGCGCTATGTCGAACCGGGGCTGATCCCGCACGCCCAGGTGCTGGTCGCGCGCGATGGCGCGATCGCCCATTTTGGCCACCTCGGCAACGCGCGCGGCGACGGGACGCCCGTCGGCCCCGACACGCTGTTTCGCATCGCCTCCATGACCAAGCCGATCGCCAGCGCCGCGTTTATGATGCTGGTCGAGGAGGGGCGCGTCGCGCTCGACACCCCGGTCCACCGCATCCTGCCGGAGCTGAAGGGCGTCGGCGTCTATGCGGGCGGCGGCGCGGGGGTGCCGTTCCTGACGAGTCCGACCGCCCGGCCGATGCAGATGGTCGACCTGCTCCGCCATACCGCGGGCTTCACCTATGGCTTCCAGAACCGCACCAATGTCGACGCGGCGCACCGCGAGCTGAAGCTGGAGGCGTGGCACGGCAATCTCGACCTCGACAGCTTCATCGCCGAACTGGGCAAGCTGCCGCTTGAATTCTCGCCGGGCGATGCCTGGAACTACTCGGTCGCGACCGACGTGCTCGGCGCGGTGATCCAGCGGATCGAGGACAAGCCGCTGGACGAGGTGCTGGCGAACCGCATCTTCGCGCCCCTCGGCATGCCCGACACCTTCTTCCACGTGCCCGCCGACAAGCTCGCGCGGCTCGCCGACTGCTATGCGTTCAAGGCGGGCGAAGGCCGGGTGATGTACGATCCCGGCGCGTCGAGTGCCTGGGCGCACAAGCCGCGGCTCGTCTCGGGCGGCGGCGGGCTCGTCTCGACCAGCCTCGACTATCATCGCTTCTGCTCGATGCTGCTGAATGGCGGCAGCCTGGAGGGCACGCGCATCCTCGGCCGCAAGACGATCGAGCTGATGACGATGAACCACCTGCCCGGCGGCGGCGACCTGTCGTCGATGTCGCGGTCGATGTTCAGCGAGGCGACCAATGCGGGCATCGGCTTCGGCCTGGGCTTTGCCGTGACGCAGGACGTCGCCTCGACGCTCGTCCCCGGCAGCGTCGGCGATTATTATTGGGGCGGCATGTTCTCGACCGCCTTCTTCATCGATCCGGTCGAGCGACTGCACATGATCTTCATGACGCAGCTCAGCCCGTCGAGCCTCTATCCCATCCGCCGCGAGCTTCGCACGATGATCCACGCGGCGCTGGATTGATTGCCCAAGGAGATGGCATCCATGACTTCCCCCATCACCACCCGCCGCGAGGGCGACGTGCTGGTCGTCCTGTCGAACAACCCGCCGGTCAATGCGCTGGGCGCCGCGGTGCGGCAGGGGCTGGACAAGGCGATCGACGAGGCCGCGGCCGATGACGGCATCAAGGCGGTGGTGATCGCGTGCGAGGGCCAGACCTTCTTCGCGGGTGCCGACATCACGGAGTTCGGCAAGATGATGGCCGAGCCCTCGCTTCCGGTACTGGTCGACAAGATCGAGGCGTCGGAGAAGCCCGTCGTCGCCGCGATCCACGGCACGGCGCTGGGCGGCGGGCTGGAGGTCGCGCTGGCCGCGCATTACCGGATCGCGGTGAAGTCGGCGAAGTTCGGGCTGCCCGAAGTCAAGCTCGGCATCCTGCCCGGCGCGGGCGGCACGCAGCGGCTGCCGCGCGTCGCGGGCGTCGAGACGGCGCTGGAAATGGCGTCCAAGGGCGATCCGATTCCCGCTGCCAAGGCCAAGGAAGCGGGCCTGGTCGATCGCATCGCCGGTGACGACCTGCTCGCCGACGCCATCGCCTTTGCCAAAGAGGTCGCCGACGCCCGCCCGCTGCCGCGCACCAGCGAGGCACCGGTCGATGTCGATCCCGCCGTGTTCGAGGCGTTCCGCAAGACCAACGCCAAGCGCTTCCGCGGCCTCGACGCCCCGGCCGAGATCATCGAGGTGATCGAGACCACCGCCGGCAAGCCCTATGCCGAGGGCGTCCAGCGCGAGCGCATGGGCTTCATGAAGCTCGTCATGGGCAAGCAGTCGGCGGCGCTCCGCCACATCTTCTTCGCCGAGCGCAAGGCATCGAAGATCGACGGCCTGCCCGAGGGAACCCAGCCGCGCGAAATCAAGCGCGTCGGCGTGATCGGTGCCGGCACGATGGGCGGCGGCATCAGCATGAACTTCCTGTCGGCGGGTATCCCCGTGACGATCGTCGAGATGCAACAGGACGCGCTCGACCGCGGCACCGGTGTGATGCGCAAGAATTACGAGGCGACCGCGGCCAAGGGCCGGATGACCGCCGATCAGGTGGAAGGCGCGATGGGGCTTCTGAAGCCCACGCTCAGCCTGGACGACCTCGCCGACTGCGACCTCATCATCGAGGCGGTCTATGAGTCGATGGACGTCAAAAAGGACATTTTCGGCAAGCTCGACAAGATCGCCAAGCCCGGCGCGATCCTCGCGTCCAACACCTCCTACCTCAACATCGACGAGATCGCTGGCGTGACGAGCCGGCCGCAGGACGTGCTCGGCCTCCACTTCTTCTCGCCCGCCAACGTGATGAAGCTGTTGGAGGTCGTGCGCGGCGCCAAGACCGCGCCCGACGCGCTCGTCACCGCGATGGCGGTGGCCAAGAAGATCAAGAAGGTCGCGGTCGTCGCCGGTGTCTGCCACGGCTTCATCGGCAACCGCATGCTGATGCCGCGCCAGGTCGAGGCGATGAACCTCCTCTTGGAGGGTGCGACGCCCGAACAGGTCGACCGCGTCCATGTCGCCTTCGGCATGCCGATGGGGCCGTTCCAGATGGCCGACCTCGCCGGCGTCGACATCGGCTGGCACCGTGATCCCACCCGGATCGAGAGCATCCGCGATGCCCTCGCCGCCGAGGAACGCTGGGGCCAGAAGAAGAGCGCCGGCTTCTACGACTATGACGAGAAGCGCCAGCCATCGAACAGCCCGCGCGTCGCCGAGATCATCGAGGAGTTCCGCCAGAAGACGGGCACGCCGCAGCACGAGGTGACCGACGAGGAGATCACCGAGCGTACGCTCTATACCATGGTCAACGAGGGCGCCCGCATCCTCGAAGAAGGCATGGCGCAGCGCGCGAGCGACATCGATGTGGTCTGGATCTACGGCTACGGCTTCCCCCCGTACAAGGGCGGGCCGATGTTCTGGGCCGATCAGGAGGGCCTGGCCAAGATCGTCGCGGGGCTGGAGAAGCACGGCTTCGAGGTGGCGAAGCTGCTGCGCGACAAGGCGGAGAAGGGCGAGAAGTTCAATTGAGCTCTGCGCGCTTCTTCTTCCGGCGACGCTTCGCGTGACACGCCTCCCCTTCCGTTTGTCCCGAGCGAAGTCGAGGGACCTGGTCGAGCGTAGCCGAGGCGCCTCGCTTCGCTCGGTAGCGGTTCTCGACTTCGCTCGAACCGAACGGAGGGGGGTGTGCGCACCTTCTCCTACCCCCCTACCCATTCCCACCCCGTTCGTCCTGAGTAGCCGTCGAGTAGCGCAAAGCGCGTATCGAGACGGCGTATCGAAGGATGTTGGTGCGTGGAACGGTGCTTCGATACGCGACCTCGATACGCCGCTGACGCGGCTACTCGGCCGCTACTCAGCACGAACGGAGATGGGGAAAGCATGACCCGCTCCGCGCTCGCCACCGCCGCCGCGATCCGCGCGGGGGAAACCTCCGCCCGCGCGGAGACCGACGCCGCCATCGCTCGCATCGAAGCCGCAGACACCGCCATCAACGCCGTCGTCGTCCGCGATTTCGATCGCGCGCGTGCGGCGGCCGATGCGATCGATGCGCGCGGGGCGGCGGGGGACGGCATGCCGCTGCTCGGCGTGCCGATGACGGTGAAGGAAGCGTTCGACGTCGCCGGCCTGCCCACGCACTGGGGCTTCGCGCATCACGCGGGCAACATCGCCGCCAGCGATGCCGAGGCGGTCCGGAGGCTCAAGGCCGCGGGCGCCATCATCCTGGGCAAGACCAACGTGCCGAAAGGGCTGGGCGACTGGCAGTCGGTCAACTCGATCCACGGCCGCACCCACCACCCGCTCGACCCCGCCCGCACCCCCGGCGGAAGCTCGGGCGGATCGGCCGCGTCGCTCGCGGCGGGCTATGTGCCGATCGAGATGGGCAGCGACATCGGCGGCTCGATCCGCGTCCCCGCGCATTTCTGCGGCGTCTGGGGCCTGAAGCCGAGCTGGGCGGCGATCAGCAGCCTCGGCCACCGCTATCCGGGTACGGACGGGGCGGAGACGGTGCTGGGCGTGGTCGGCCCGATGGCGCGGTCGGGCGAGGACCTGCCCGTCCTCCTCGACCTGCTCGCCGAGCTGCCGCTTCCCCGCCCGTCCGGGCCGCCGCGCCGCGTCCTCGCGCTTACCGCGCATCCCGCCACGCCGACTGCCGCCGCCTGTGTGGAAGCGATCGAGCGCGCGACGGAGGCGCTGTCTCGCGCCGGGGTCGAGGTGATCCGCGAGCACCCCGCCCTTCCTGACCTCGCGCGCCAGCACGAGGCGTATGGCAAGATGCTCAACGTCGTGTTCGCGCGCTCGCAGCCCGACCTTCACCACACGATGCCGACGCTGCTCGCCTGGCTGAGCTGGCTCGACGCGCAGGCACGCAGCACGCGCGCCTGGGGCAAGCTGTTCGCCGAGGTCGATGCGGTGATCGCCCCGCCCGCCGCGACGCTCGCCTTTCCGCACGACAGCCGGCCGCTGGCCGACCGCACGCTCGACATCGACGGGGCCGAGAGCCCCTATGACGCGCACCTCGCCTGGGCGGGGCTCGCCACCTATCCGGGCCTGCCCGCCTGCGTCGTGCCCGTCGGCCGCTTCGACGGCCTGCCCGCCGGCGTCCAGGTGATGACGGCGCGCCACCACGACCATCACGCGATCGCCATTGCCCGCCTGATCGACCGCCAGCTTCAGGAAAGCCCGTCATGACCGACCTTGCCGCGTTCCGTCACGAAACCCGTGAATGGCTGGAGGCGAACTGCCCGGCCGAGATGCGCCAGCCCGTGCGCAGCGAAAAGGATGTCTGCTGGGGCGGGCGCCGGGCGGTCTATCAGCCCGGGCAGAAGGAATGGATGGACGCGATGGCCGCGCGCGGCTGGACCGTGCCCGACTGGCCGACCGAGTATGGCGGCGGCGGGCTGTCGCCGGCACAGGCCAAGATCCTGAAAGAGGAGATGGCCGCGATCGGTGCGCGCAATCCCCTATCGAGCTTCGGCATCTCGATGCTCGGCCCGGCGCTCCTCAAATACGGGACCGAGGCACAGAAGCTCGAGCATCTGCCCCGCATCGCGCGCGGTGAGATCCGCTGGTGCCAGGGCTATTCGGAGCCCAACGCCGGCTCGGACCTCGCCGGGCTTGCCACCAGCGCGGAAGATGCGGGCGACCACTATGTCGTCAACGGGCAGAAGGTGTGGACCAGCTATGCCGACAAGGCGGACTGGATCTTCTGCCTCGTCCGCACCTCGAAGGAATCGAAGCAGGGCGGCATCAGCTTCGTCCTGTTCGACATGGAGAGCGAGGGCGTCTCGACGCGCCCGATCCTGCTCATCAGCGGCTATTCGCCGTTCTGCGAGACCTTCTTCGACGATGTAAAGGTGCCCAAGGCCAATCGCATCCATGACGAGAACAAGGGCTGGGACGTCGCGAAATACCTGCTGGGGCATGAGCGCGAGATGATCTCGGGCATGGGGCTCGGCCAATCGACCGGCGGCAATCCGCTGGTCGAGGGGGCGATCGCCACCATCGGCCTGGACGAGTCCGGCCGGCTCGCCGACCCGATGCTGCGCGCCGCGATCGCCGAATTCGACGTCCGCGCCCGCGCCTTTGCCGCCATGTCGGAGCGCTTCATCGACGAACTGAAGGCCGGGCGCGCGCATCCGGCGCAGCCCAGCATGATGAAATATGCCGGCACCGAGCTCAACAAGCAGCGCCACGAGCTCGTCATGGCGGCGGGCGGATCGGACGCGCTCGAATGGGAGAGCGAGGGCTCGGGCGGCGGCGCAAAGGCGCGCGCATGGCTGCGCACCAAGGCGAACTCGATCGAGGGCGGGACCAGCGAGATCCAGCTCGGCATCATCGCCAAGCGAATCTTGGAACTGCCGAGCTGACCGAATAGCCCTCTCCCCTTCAGGGGAGAGGGTTGGGAGAGGGGCAGTCCACAACCATAGCGATGGGCCGGTACGGAGAGGACTGCCCCTCTCCCCGGCCCTCTCCCCTGAAGGGGAGAGGGAGATGTAATGCCCCTCTACCTCAACGACGAACAGGCGATGCTGCGCGATACCGCGGCGGAGTTCGTGACCGAGCACGCCCCTGTCCGCCACCTGCGCGCGCTCCGCGATGCGGATGACCAGACCGGCTTCAGCCGCGACCTGTGGCGCCAGTTTGCCGAAATGGGCTTCACCGGCATCCTCGTGCCCGAGGACCAGGGCGGCCTCGGCCTCGGTCATGTCGAGGCGGGCGTCGTCATGGAGGCGATCGGGCGCAACCTGTCACCCTCGCCCTTCCTCTCGACCGCCGTCGCCGCGGTCGAGGCGCTGAAGGGGACCGCCCATGCCGCGCGCTGGTTTCGCGGCATCGCCGGGGGCGAGACCGTCGCCGCGCTCGCGATCGACGAGGGCGCCAAGCACACCGGCCGCGTAGTGATGGCGGCTGAGCGTTCCGGCAACGGCTTCAAGCTGTCGGGCACCAAGCGATCCGTCCAGCACGGCCACGTCGCCGACCTTATCCTCGTCGCCGCGCAGACCGGCGAGGGCGTGACCCTGTTTGCGGTCGAAGCGGGCGCGGCCGGCCTCACCGCCGACCCGCGCCGGCTTGCGGACTCGAGCCTCGCCAGCGAGCTCGTCTTCGATGGGGTCGAGGTCGATGCCGACGCGGTGATCGGCGAGGTGGGCGGCGGCCAGGCCGTGCTCGACCGCCTGCTGGCCGCGGGCCGCACCGGCGCGTCGGCCGAACTGCTCGGCGTCGGCGGCGGCGCGATGGACATGACCGTCGACTATCTCAAGCAGCGCAAGCAGTTCGGGCAGCCGATCGGCAGCTTCCAGGCGCTCCAGCACCGCGCCGCACACCTCTATTCCGAAATGGAGATCGCCCGCGCCGCGGTGCTCAAGGCGCAGCAATTGCTCGACGCCGGCGATCCCCGCGCGGGCGAGGCGACGATGGTTGCCAAGGCGATGACGGGGCTTGCCACGACGCTGTCGGTGCAGGAAGGCATCCAGATGCACGGGGGAATCGGCATGACCGACGATTACGACATCGGCTTCTACATGAAGCGCGCGCGGGTGCTGGCGGAGCTGTTCGGCGATGCCGGCCACCATGCCGACGCGCTCGCCCGCGCCAGCGGCTATTGATGGCGGAACGCGCGACCACCGCGGAGGGCCTCGTCGCGCAGCTGATCGAGCTGCTCGACGTCGAGACGATCGACACCGACCTTTATCGCGGGGCGCGCCAGCCCGGCGGTGTCGGCCGAGTGTTCGGCGGCCAGGTGATCGCTCAGGCGCTTCAGGCCGCGCAGCGGTCGGTCGACGACGACAAGGTCGCGCACTCGCTCCACGCCTATTTCATGCGGCCGGGCAGCGAGGATCACCCGATCATCTACCGCGTGGTGCGCGACTTCGACGGCCGCAGCTTCGCCAATCGTCGCGTCATCGCGATGCAGCGCGGCACGCCGATCCTCAACATGATCGCCAGCTTCCAGACGCCCGAGGATGGGCTGTCGCACCAGGAAGCGATGCCCGACGTCCCCCCACCCGAGGCGCTGCGCAGCGAAACCGAGCTGCGGCAGGAGATCGAGGCGCGTGTGCCCGAAAAGATGCGCCGCTTCTTCCTGCGCGCACGGCCCATTGAAGTGCGCCCGACCGCGCCCGAGCACTGGTTCTCCAGCGCACCCGGCGAGCCCGTCCAGCACAACTGGTTCCGCGTGGCCGCGCCGCTTCCCGACGATCCGGCGCTCCACCGCGCGATGCTCGCTTATGCCAGCGACATGACGCTGCTCGGCACCTGCATGCTGCCGCACGGCCTCACTTGGCTGGACGGATCGGTGCAGACCGCCAGCCTGGACCATGCGCTGTGGCTGCACGAACCGCTGCGCGCGGACGAGTGGCTGCTGTACACGACCGACAGTCCTTGGTCGGGCCATGCCCGCGGCCACAATCGCGGCCGCATCTACACGCGCGACGGCCGCCTCGTCGCCAGCGCCGCGCAGGAAGGGCTGATCCGCCGTCGCGGCTGAGCGATGGCACTTTCCCGCGGGTTTCGCGTTCATTGTGGGTGATCGAAGCGCTTATCCCCCTCAGCATCGCCGCCGCTGTCCAGCCGCGGCCCGGTTCGATCGAACAGCGCGCTCGCGACCCGCGCCTCGTCATCGTCTTCGCGCCCAATCGCAACGATCCGATGCTGCTCCGACAGCAGGCGTTGCTGCATCAGGCGCGCTCGTCGCTCAACGATCGCGACGTGCATGTAATCGAGGTGGTGGGCGATTCCGTCGCCGGTGCGCACGACTATGCCGCCGCGATCCGCCAGCGTTACGCGATGTCGCGGACGCGCTTCGGCGTGGTGCTGGTCGGCCGTGACGGCGGCGTCAAGCTCCGCTCGGCAGAGGCGATCCCGCCCCGCCACTTGGAGCGCACCATCGACGCGATGCCGATGCGCCAGCGCGAGATCGCCGCGCGGTAACTCCCGACGTCGCGCGGGCTGCGACGACAAACGCATTGCGGCGCAGCAATCCCCCGCCTAGCCCGCACGGGTGACCGGCGACTCCATCCTCAAGGGCATTGCGCTGCGCCTCCTCGCCGTCGCGCTGCTCGCGACGATGGGCGCGCTGGTGAAGCTTGCCGAGCAGCATGGTGCCGGCCTGATCGAGACGATGTTCTTCCGCCAGCTTTGCGCGCTGCCGATCGTCATCCTCTGGCTGTGGCGAACCGACGGCATCGGCACGGTCCGGACGCAGCGCTTCGGCGCGCACGCCCGCCGCGCCGCCGCCGGCCTGATCGGCATGACCGCGACGTTCGGGTCGCTGCACCTCCTCCCGCTTGCCGAAGCAACGACGTTCCAGTTCACCGCACCGCTGTTCGCGACGCTGCTCGGCGCGCTCTGGCTGCGCGAGCCGACCGGCTGGCACCGCTGGGGCGCAGTGGTGGCGGGCTTCGTCGGCATCCTCATCATCGTCCAGCCCGGCGGCCACACCATCCCCGTGGCGGGCGCGGCCGTCGGGCTCGCCTCCGCCTTCATGATCGCGGTCATCTCGGTGCTGCTGCGCCAGATCGGCCGGACCGAGAGCGCGGGAACGACGGTGTTCTGGTTCTCGTTGCTGTCGCTGCCGCCGCTGCTGCCGTTCTGGCTCGCCGACCTGCGTCCCCATGCGCTCGGGACCTGGGCGATGCTGGTCGGGATCGGCGTGGTCGGCGGCGCGGGCCAGATCGCGCTGACCGCGGCGCTGCGTCATGCGCCGATCTCCATCGTCGTCCCGATGGATTACTCGGCCTTGCTCTGGGCGACGCTGCTGGGTTTCCTGCTGTTCGGCCAGCTGCCGAGTGACACGACGTGGATCGGCGCGCCGATCCTGATCGCCAGCGGCATCTACATCGCCTGGCGCGAGCATCGCCGCCGGCTAGCCGCGGTTCCTCAGTCGAGCGGATAGATCGCGGCGGCGACCCAGCGGAGTTCCGCGCGCAGCACGCCCCAGGCGCGGGCCGCCGCACGGCTGTCCATCGGCTCCACGCCGATGCCCTTCGCCTCCAGCGCCGCGATCAGGGCGCGCGGCGGGCGGACGAGGCGATTGCCGGTGCCCAGTACGATAAACTCTGGCAGCGGATCGATCGCCAGCGCGGGCGCGAGATTGGCTTCGGTCAGCTCCGCGATCGGCGGCGGCGACCAGCCGTCGGCGCGCTTGGGCGTAATCACCAGCCCCTCATAGACGCCATCATCGATGCGAAAGCCGCGCCCGACGATGCCGCTGATGAGCGGCCCCTCGCCGCGCTGATCGCGATCCATCCGCATCCGTGCTTAACGCTCGCGCGGGGCCACGCGCTCCGCGTTGGCGTTCGCCGTCACCGCCTTGCGATCGAAATTCTCGGGCGAGACGTTGAACTGGATGAGGATGCCGTTGCCGACGAACATCGACGACCAGGTGCCGACGATGATGCCGAGCGCCATCGCCAGGCTGAAGCCGAAGATCACATCGGGGCCGAAGAACACGAGGACGAGCAGCGGCATCGTGATCGACAGCGAGGTCATGACGGTGCGCGACAGCGTCTCGTTGATCGACAGGTTCAGGATCTCGACGATCCCCATCCGCCGGAACTTGCGCAGATTCTCGCGCACGCGGTCGAAGATGACGATCTTATCGTTCAGCGAGTAGCCTATGATCGTCAGCAGCGCGGCGATCGTGTTGAGGTCGAACTCCAGCTGCGTCGCCGCAAAGAAGCCCAGCACGACGATCATGTCCTGCGCGAGCGCGAGCAGCGCACCGACGCCGAACTGCCATTCGAAGCGGAACCAGATGTAGATTGCGATGGCGATCATCGCGAGGCCGAGCGCGAGGGCGCCCTTCTCGAACAATTCGCCCGACACCTTGCCCGACACCGCCTCGACCGATCCGACGCGCGCGCCGGGATAGGCCTGCTCGATGGTGTCACGCAGCTTCTGCGCCGCCTGGCTGGCGGACGCGGGCGTCTCGTTTTCCGGCACCGGCAGGCGGATCGCGATGTCGCGCGCGCTACCGAACTGCTGGATCGTCGGTTCGCCGACGCCGAGCGCATCGACGCGCGCGCGCAGCTGCTCGATCTCGACATCCTGCGAGAAGGTCACGCGGACGAGCTGCCCGCCGACGAAGTCGATGCCGAAATTGAGGCCGCGCGTGACGAGCAGCGCCAGCGAGGCGATCACCATTACCGTCGAGATCACCGCGGCGATCTTGCGGAACGACATGAAGTCGATGTTGGTGTTGTCAGGGACAAGCTTGAGCGGACGCATCGCAGACTTCCTCAGATCACCAGCTCGCGCGGACGCTTCTTCAGCCAGTCGGCGACCATCAAACGGGTAAAGGTAACGGCGGTGAACACCGAGGTGACGATGCCGATGATGAGCACCACGGCAAAACCGCGCACGGGGCCCGCGCCGAACACGAACATCATCACCGCGGCGATGGCGTTGGTGACGTTGGCGTCGAAGATCGCGCGCGTCGCTTCCTTGTAGCCGAACTCGACTGCCGAATTGACGCTGCGCCCGCGGCGCCGCTCCTCGCGAATGCGCTCGTTGATGAGCACGTTCGCATCGACCGCGGCACCGATCGTCAGCACGAAGCCGGCGATGCCCGGCAGCGTCAGCGTGGCGTTGAACAGCGCCATCACGCCCAGGATCATCAGGACGTTCACGACCAGCGCGATGTTGGCGTACACGCCGAAGCGCAGATACGCGAACAGCATCAGCACGACGATCGCCAGCGTGCCGATCACGCCGGCGATGACGCCCGACTGGATCGAGTCGGCGCCAAGCTCGGGGCTGATCGTCGATTCCTCGATCACGGTGAGGTCGACGGGCAGCTTGCCCGAACGGAGCGCGATCGCGAGCTGGTTGGCGCTCTCGACGGTGAACCCGCCCGAAATGCTGGCGGCACCGCCCAGGATCTGCTCGTTGATGTTGGGGGCCGAAATCACCGAGTTGTCGACGATGATCGCGAACGGCTTGCCCGTATTCTCCTGCGTCACCCGCGCGAAGCGGCGGCCGCCTTCGGAATTGAAGCGGATGCCGACGATCGGCGCGCCGGTCTGCGGGTCATATTCCTGGCGCGCATCGGCGATCTGGTCGCCCGAGATGATCGTCGAGCGCTTGACCGCGATCGGCGCGCCGCTCGACGGATACGGCAGCACCTGGCTGCCGATCGGCGCCTGCCCGCGGGCAAGCTGCGCCGGATCGGCGGCGGTATCGACCAGCTTGAACTCGAGCCGCGCGGTCTTGCCGAGCAGCTCCTTGAGCGCCTGCGGGTCCTGAAGGCCGGGCACCTGGACGACGATGCGGTTCGAACCCTGGCGGATGATGGTCGGCTCGCGCGTGCCGAGCTCATCGACGCGGCGGCGCACGACCTCGGTCGCATCGACCATCGCCTGCTCGGTCGCCTGGGCAAGGCCGGCCTCGGTCGGGGTCATGACGACACGCGTCGTGTCCCGCACCTCGATGTTCCAGTCGCGCTGGCCGGTCAGCCCGGCACCCGCGGTCAGCGGCAGCAGCCGCTCTCGCACCGCGTCGATCTGAGTGACGTCGCGGACCATGAAGCTGATGCGGCCGTCACGCGTCGAGATGTCGCCGATGGCGATGCGCGGCGCGCGGCGCATTTCGCCCAGGATCGTGTCGCGCATCGTTTCGAGGCGCTGGTTGCGCACGTCGCTGGTCTGCGCCTCGAGCAGGATGTAGCTGCCGCCGGCAAGATCGAGGCCCAGATTGACCTTGGTCTTGTTCATCCAGGCGGGCAGCTGCGGCCCAATCGACGTGCCGGATAGCAGCGTCGGCACCGCCAGCAGTACGCCGACGATCACGGTGGCCCAGGTGAGCCACTTCTTCCAGGGCGGAAAGTCGAGCATCAGTCGTTGGCCGGCTTGCCGCCCAGCGGCGTCACCTCGGCGATCGTGCCCTTGACCACGCGGACGCGGACGTTCTGGGCGATCTCGACCTCCAGATGCTGGTCCTCGACGCGCGTCACCTTGCCGACCAGGCCGCCGCCAGTCACGACGGTGTCACCCTTCTTGGCATTGGCGATCATGTCCTGCAGCGACTTCATCCGGCGCTGCTGCGGACGGATCATCAGGAAGTAGAACGCCACGAAGATCAGGATCAGCGGCGCGATGCCGAGGATCTGGCCGGTGATGCCGGGCGATGCGGCGCCCGCGGACTGGGCGAAGGCTGTGCTTGCAAACATTGGGATCGATTGCGCCTGTATTCAGGGGCGGGGCGGATCGCCCCATCAAGCGGCGCGCGCTATCATGCAGCAGGCACAGGCGCAATGGTTCCGGCACGTGGGCCGCAGCCCCTTGCACTCCCCGAACGATCCGCGTAGAGGCGCGCGCTCGGTCGGGACGTAGCGCAGCCTGGTAGCGCATCACACTGGGGGTGTGGGGGTCGCAGGTTCGAATCCTGTCGTCCCGACCAACTTCAAACCATCGCCGGACGAAGCGGGATCAGCCACCCGCCGCCATCGCCGCAAGCTTTGCGACGGTGTTCATGTTGCGCGCCGTCCCGCGCTCGGCCGCCGGCACCTTCAGCTTCGACCGCGCCATTGCGTCGCCATAGGCTATGTAGATCTCGCGGGCGCCGAGCGCGACCTTCTCGCCATCGGGCGCGACGACGCCGTCGAGCGCTTCGGGCGCCGGCGCTTCGTCCAGGAAGACGGCGACCGTGCGGTTTTTCGGCGCGTCGGAGAACGGGTTGTCGCGCAGCACGGCCGCCATCTCTTCGGCCGTGCGGATCGCCACAGGGATCGCCCGACCGGCATGGGCCGCGAGGGCATCCTCGATCCGCTGCTTGACCGCATCGGCGCCCAGGTCGCTTTCGAACACGACGTTGCCGCTGGCAATATAGGTGCGCACGTTTGCGAAGCCCGCATCCTCGCACAGCCGCTTGAGGTCGGTCATCGCCAGCTTGCCCGTGCCGCCGACATTCACGGCGCGCAGGAGCCCGACATAGGCGGTCATGCCGCTTGCCGATCTTCCACGAACGCGCCCTCATGCGCCAGCGCCCAACGGCACAGCGCCTCGAACGGCTCGCGGAGCGAGTGGCCGAGCGGCGTGATCGCATATTCGACACCGATCGGCTGCGTCGGCAGCACCGTGCGCGTGACGAACCCGTGCCGCTCCAGCCGCTTGAGCGCATCGGCCAGCGCCTTGTGCGTGATGCCGTCGAGCCGCCGCTTGATCTCGTTGAAGCGCGCGGGCTGCGGGCACAGCACGGTCAGAATCATGATCGTCCACTTGTCCGCGATCTTGTCGAGCACGGGGCGGATGCGCGGCACGTCGACCATCGCCTGACACGACAGCGCGGCAAGGTCGGTATCGTCGGCCATATCTAGGCTCCTCAAGGTGCGTTCTTGCTAGCAGATATTCGATGTATATCTCGCTCGCCATCGTAATCGCAAAGGATCGAACGATGGCATCGATGACGGACAAGGTGGCACTGGTGGTGGGCGGCGCAAAGGGGATCGGCCTGGCGATCGCCCGTAGGCTGGCGGGCGAGGGCGCGACGGTCTTCCTGACCGGGCGGCGGGCGGCCGAGGTCCAAGCGGTCGCCGCCGAGCTTGGCGCGACGGGCATCGTCGCCGACGCCAGCGATCCCGACGACCTGGTGCGCGTGGTCGAGCAGGTGCGCGCGGCGCATGGCCGGATCGACGCGCTGGTGCTCAATGCGGGCCTGTCGGAGCCGGCGCTGATCGCCGATGAGACGCCGCAGCATTTCGACCGGCATTTCGGCGTCAACGTGCGCGGCGCGCTGTTCGGGCTCCAAGCCGCCCTGCCCGCTTTGCCCGATGGCGCGTCGGTGGTTCTGGTCGGCTCGATCGCCGACGGGATGGGCGTCTCGCCCTACAGCACCTATGCCGCGACGAAGGCGGCGCTGCGTTCCTATGCGCGAAGCTGGGCCGCGGAACTCGCGCCGCGGGGCATTCGCGTCAACGTGGTCGCGCCGGGACCGACCGACACCGATATGATGGCGGTCGTACCGGCGGACATGCGCGAGCAGCTGATCGCCCCGATCCCGCTCGGCCGCATGGCCCGACCGGACGAAGTGGCGGCGGCGGCGCTGTTCCTGCTGAGCGATGCGGCGAGCTTCACGACCGGCGCGGTGCTGCCCGTCGACGGGGGCATGCGCCAAGTCTAAACCTCAGCCGAAGAGGCGGGCGACGCTGCGATCGAGCACCAGGAGTTGCCACAGCGTCCGGCCGTGATCGGCACGGCCGGCGCGGTGGTCGGCGGCGAGCGCCTCGATCGCCTTGGGCTCGAACCAGGTCGCGAGCCGCGTCGATCGCGCGAGGCCCGTGGCCTCGTCTACGAGCGATCCGCGGAACCAGGCGGTGACCGGCGTCACGAACCCCATCTTGGGCCGGTAGAGGATATCGCGCGGCAGATAGGGCTCCATCGCCTTCTTCATCAGCCATTTGCCCTGACCGGCGCGGATCCGCATCGCCGGCGGCAAGGTCGCGGCAAACTCGATCAGGCGGTGGTCGAGCAGCGGCTCGCGCGCCTCCAGGCTGACCGCCATTGAGGTGCGGTCGATCTTGTTGAGGATGTCGCCGGGAAGCCAATGCTTGAAGTCGGCATATTGCGCGGCGTCGAGCCCGTCGCGCGCCGGCGCGGCACGCATCGTCCGCCAGTAGCGCGCCTCGGCCACATGGTCGCCCAGCGTCCGCGTCATCGCCGGGTTGTAGAGCCGCGCGCGCAGCGCCGGGCCGGTGACGCCGAC
The DNA here is from genome assembly GCF_032391395.1 of Sphingomonas sp. Y38-1Y. Taxonomy (NCBI): domain Bacteria; kingdom Pseudomonadati; phylum Pseudomonadota; class Alphaproteobacteria; order Sphingomonadales; family Sphingomonadaceae; genus Sphingomonas; species Sphingomonas sp. Y38-1Y. Next base: position 1,403,122 of record NZ_CP135916.1, on the reverse strand, counting down.
CCCCTTGGCATAGGCGGCGGCGCCCTCCTCGGCCAAACCGAGCAGCGTCGTCTTGGCGCGCAGCACGCGAGGGGCCCAGTCGGCCTTGGGATAGATCGCGCCCAGCGCGCCGGCCGCGCGGCGCAGCGGGGCGGGCATCAGCCCCCTCGCCCGCTCCTCGGCGGCGTGGAAGCGATAGCGGCGATAGCCGGCCAACGCCTCGTCCGCGCCGTCACCCGACAGTGCGACCGTCACTTCCGCCCGCGCAAGCTCGCACACGCGATAGGTGGCGAGCGCGGATGCGTCGGCGAAGGGCTCGTCGAACGCACCCACCAGCGTGTCGATCAGCGCGAAATCGTCGGCGGCGACGACGCGCTCGCGATGGTCGGTCGCGAAGCGGCGTGCGATCTCACCGGCATAGGCGCGCTCGTCATGGCCCGCTTCCTCGAACCCGATCGTGCAGGTCTTGACCGCGTGCTTGGACGTCTCCGCCATCAGCGCGACCACCGCCGAGCTGTCGACCCCGCCCGACAGGAAGGCGCCCAATGGCACGTCGGCGACCATGCGGCTGCGCACGCCCGCGCGCAAATGCTCGGTCAGTTCGGCGGCGAGGTCGGCGGCGCTGCCCTTGGCGCGCCTGGAAAAGTCGACGTCCCACCATTGCCGTGGCTGGGGCACGGGCTTGCCGCGCTCGACCAGCAGGAAGTGGCCGGCGGGCAGCTTGCGCACGCCCGCGACGATGCACGCATCATCGGGAACATAGCCCAGGCCCATGAAATCCTCGATCGCGGCGGGATCGAGCTCGCGCCGGACGAGCGGATGCGCGAGCAGGCCCTTCAATTCGCTCGCAAACGCAAGCGCACCGTCGGCCAGCTCGATATAATGGAGCGGCTTCACCCCCATCCGATCGCGCGCCAGGAACAGCGACTGTCGCGCCGCATCGTGGATGGCGAAGGCGAACATGCCATTGAGCCGGGGCAGCAGTTCCGGCCCCCAGGCGCGCCAGCCATGCAGCAGCACCTCAGTATCGCCGGCGGTGCGGAAGCGCGCGCCCTTGGCCTCCAGTTCGGCGCGAACCTCGGCGAAATTGTAGATTTCGCCATTATAGGTGACGGTCAGCTCGCCATCGTCGGTCGCCATCGGCTGGCGTCCGCCGGCGAGATCGATGATCGACAGCCGGCGATGGCCGAAGCCGACGCCGGGCGCGGTCCAGATGCCCGATCCGTCCGGCCCGCGATGGGCCAGAGCGTCGCACATCGCGGCGATGCGGCCGGGTTCGACGGGCTTGGGCGTGCCAGGGTAGAACAGCCCTGCGATGCCGCACATGCTAGCGGCGACCGGCGGCGCGGTCAGTCAGCGCCTCGACCGGACCGAGCGCGAAGAGGAAGCGGCGGATCGTCGCCCGCGTGTCCTCGCTGCCGCGCTTCTCCGCCGATACGAGCACCGCCACCGCCGCCTGTTCGCCCCCCAGCAATTTCACGCGCAGCGTCTCCAGCTTCACCCGCTTCGGGTCGCCGCTCAGGATAGAGCCGATGCGCACCCACGTCACCACTTCGCGCTCGACCGGGCCGGCATGGGTGATCCGCATCGCCGCGCCGCCCTCTAGCGGGGCGAGGTCGGCGACGCGCAGCCACGCGCCATGCTCGACGATCGGGCCGATGTCGAAGCCGACGATCTCCTTGCCCTCGCGCTGGCTCGCCTGAACCGCGATCGATAGGTCGACCGTCGCGCCCGTGGCATCGGCATAGCGGCCGATCAGGAAATGGTCGGCGCCCGGGTAGCTCGGGGTCCAGGGCGCCACCGGGCCGATCGGTATGCGCCGCCAGCCGGGCACCTCCGGCAGCTCGATCCGTGCCGGCAGCGTCGCCGCGCGCGCGTCGATTGCGTGCGCCCAGCCTGCGCCCACGACCGCGATCGCCAGCGCGGCGCCCGCGACCGGCAGCAGCGGGGCGGCCAGGCGCGGTACGGCCCTGAACGCCGCCGGATCGAACCACGGCGTGTCGATGTCGCGATCGAACCACGGCCAGGCGAGCGCCATGACCAGCGCCATGACGACGCCGAAGAACACCCAGCCATAGACGAGATGGTCGAACCCCGTCGCCGCCTCGACCGAAGTGAGGTGCGCAGCATAGATCGTCCCCCACGCCCGTACGCCATTGGCGAGCACCGGCGCCGCGAGCGCGAAGGCGACGAAGGCGATCCGGCGCGGCCAGGTGCAGAAGCACACATTCGCCGCCAGCACCGCAAAGGCGAGCATGGCGAGGACGAACCGCGCGCCCGAACACTCCTCCGCGACCTCGAACACGCCATCGGGCGTGACGATCAGCACGCCATCGTAAGTGGCTGGCACGCCGGTCAGGTCGAGGAGTGGCATCACCTGCCGCACGGTGAGGTCTTGAAGCGGTGCCTCGATCGACTGGCCGAAGGGCACGAGGAAGAACAGCCACGCGAGCGGGAACGCGAGCGCGCGGGCGATGTTGGGGCCGAGGATTGCGACGGCGGCCCCCTGCATCATGACGACGAGGCCGAGATGGCGGAGCACCGCCACGCTCGCCGCCGCGCCGAGCAGCCACGCGAGCGCCCCGCCCGCGACCAGGACGAGCCCCGGCCACCAACCCGCGGGCACCAGCTCGGCCAGTGGCTCGCGCCGCTGCCACACAAGCCAGGCGAAGATCGGCAGGACGAGCAGGCAATGCCCGAATGTCTCCGAGTTCCAGTAGATCTCGGCCAGGTCGCGGACGTCGCGGTGGAACAGCAGCAGGAGCGCGGCGACCACCCCCGCCAGCGCCGCCCCATGGCGCCGCCACGCTTCACCGAAGATCGGCCGACCGGCCGTCAGCGTCGCAACGGTCATGCCGCCGCCCGGCGCGCGTGTGGTGCCTCGAGGATCGCGTCGAGCGCGGCGAGGCGCGCGGCCCAGCCATAGCGATCGCGAACGCACGTCCGCGCCGAGGCGCCCTGCCGCTCGGCGGCGGCACGATCGGTCATCAGCGCCGCGACCGCATTGGCGAACGCATCGGGATCGCCCGCGACCGACAGCGTGCCGCGATGGTCGATCCCCTCGGCGGCGACCATGCTCGCGACGATCGGCCGCGCCATCGCCATCGCCTCTAGCACCTTGTTCTGCACGCCGCGCGCGCTGAGCAGCGGCGCGACGACGACCGGCGCGGCGGCGAGCCAGGGGCGGACGTCGGCGACCTCGCCCGTCACCCGGACGCGCTCGCTCGCGAGTGCCTGCACCGCGCGGGTCGGGGCGCGGCCGACGATGTTGAAGGCGATGTCGTGCCCGCGCGCGGCGAGCCGGGGCATCACCTCGCCCGCGAACCACTGCGCCGCCTCGACATTGGGGAGGTAATCCATCTGCCCGGTGAAGGTCAGGCCGAGCGCGGCGTCGCGGTCGAACGCCGCATTGGGATCGAAGAAGTCGGTGTCGATGCCGTTCTCGACCACCATCACGCGCGGCGCCGGGCCGCCCGATCGGAACAGCGCGGCTTCGGCCTCGCTGACGAACAGGCTGGCGTCGACGCTTTCCGCCACGTCATGCTCGAACGCGCCCATCAGCCGCGCCTCACGCGACAGCATCCACGCCATCGGCGCGGCGGCAGTCGTCGCGTAGGTGGCGAACTTGGCGCTGTCGACGTCGCAGAAATCCATGACGACGCGCGCCGCGGTGACCGGCGGCACATATTGCGCCATCTGGCCCGAGAAGACGAAGATCGTGTCGATCGGCTCGACCGCCATCAGCCGGCGAACGGTCGCGGCGATGCCGGTATCCGCGAAGGCCGTCAGCGAAACGGGCTTGCCGCTCGCCAGCGCCTCCAGCCCCGCACGCCACTGCGGCTTGCCGCGCCAGGCGACATGGTGGCTCGCGCACACCGCCGACAGCGCGGCATCGTGGTGCAGGTCGCGGCGGTCGTCGGCGAAGGTGACGAGGTGCACGTCGCCCCGCTCGGCCAGGTGGCGAAGCAGGTGCCAGCCTCGGATCTTGTCGCCGCGGTCGGGGGGATAGGGAACGCGGTGGGCGAGGAACAGCGTCGCGCCCATCACCCCAGCCCGCGCGCGATCAGCGGCCCGATCAAATTGGCGACGGGCAGCGGCAGCTTCTTCCAAAGCTTCGTCTTGCGCGCATATTTGGGGTCGAGCGGGTTGACGGTGCGCGGCGGCGATCCGTCCAGCGTCCGCCGCCAATAGGTGAGCGGCCGCGGCGCATAGCCGAAATTCTTCTTGAACGCCGCCGGGCCACTGCCCGCCTTCGACCGCCCGAGGTCCAGCCGCCGGCATCCGCGATCGAGCGCGTGGCAGGCATAACCATAGAACATGCGATCATTGGCGCGCAGATCGCGCGCCTCACGCACCCCGCCGCCATAGAAGGGGTACATCACTCCCGCCCAATAAACGTTGAGCGTGGAGGAGAGCGGGCGCTCGCCCTGCCACACCGTCAGGATATCGGCGTCGTCGCCATATTCCTCCAGCATCGCCGAGAACAGCGACCGCGGGAACATCGGCGTGCCGAGATTGCGCATCGATTCGGAGTAGCAGCGATACTGCGCCGCCAGGTCGCGCTTACCCCGCCCCGTCGTCACGCTGAGATCGAAGGTGAAGCTGCGCCGCACTTCCGCCCGTTGCTTCTTGGGGATCGCGAGCAGCTCGCTCTCGTGCGTTGCGGTCAGGTCGCGCGCAAAGCCCAAATAGGTGTCGCGGTCGGCGTGCCAGCCCTCCCCCGTCACCGTGCCGCCGCGCAGGTCGACGGTGGTGGTGCCGAGCGTCTGCGCGAGCGTCCAGCACGCATCCTCCAGCGCGCGGTGCGCCTTCGGGTCGCTGGCGAGGATGCCGCCATCGACGCCGAACCCGACCGACGTCAGCGAGCGGCCGACCACGGGCGAGCGGATATCGATCAGCGGAAGCACGCCGACGATCGTCCCGCCGCGCTCGGCGACAAGGTAATGCGCCTTCTGCCCGCACGCGCGCACGACCGCACGGTTCCAGGCGGGATGGTGGAACGGCGTCGAGTCCGCATCCTCGGCCAGATAGCCGATGATCCGCGCTCGCTCGCGGGTGTCGTTCAGGTCGGCCTCTCGGATCGTCAGGGCCGGCGCCGTGAATAGCGCGTTCATGCCAGCGTTGCGGCAGCGCGCGCCGCGATCGAATCGGCGCGGCCCCAACCATGGTTGGCGGTCAATCGCCGGAGCTTGCCCGCCATCGCACCCAGCCGGCTGTAATGGCGGATGCGCGACTTGAGCGGCGCGCTCTGGACGCGCGGCTGGCCTGGATCGATCTCCCAGGGATGAAAGTAGAAGATCGCCGCGTCGCCGGCCGCGTTGGACCGGACGATGGCTTTCTCGACGACGCTGGAAGGCAGCAGGCGGAAGAAGCCGCCGCCTGCGGTCACTTCGCGCCCCAGCACCGTCGCGACCGTCACCGGCATCTCGATCAGCGGGCTGTCGGCCAGCGGGCGAAACGGGCGGCGCGGCGCGTCGGGCCAGCCATAATGATCGTGGGTGAGCGGTGCGATCGACGAGGAATAGCCATAGCCCGCCTCCGCCAGCACGCGGTGCGCCCAGGGCGTGCGCGCATCGAACGAGAAGCTCGGCGCGCGATATCCCGTCACCGCCTGCCCGCCAGCATCCTCCAGCGCCGCGCGCGCGCGGGCGAGGTCGTCGCGAAACTGGTCGGGGGTAAAGGTAAAGACCCGGTCATGGTCCCAGCCATGGCTCGCCACCTCATGCCCGGCCTCCGCAATACGGCGGATCAGCGCGGGATAGTGATGCGCGACCCAGCCCAGCGTGAAGAAGGTCGCCTTGACCCCCGTCTCGGCGAACAGTGCGAGCACCGCGTCGGTGTTCGCCTCGACCCGGTGCTGAAGCCGCGGCCAGTCGGCCTTGTCGATCACCCGCTCGAACGCGCCGACCTGGAACCAGTCCTCGACGTCCACCGACATGACGTTGGCGGGCCCGGCGCCGAGCTGGCGATCATGGTACATGGCCGGCCTTTCGTGTTCAGGCGGCGGAGCCGCGCAGCACCGTCTTTTCGGCTCGCGGTTCACCCTCGACCCAGTCGACCAGCAGCGTCAAGACACGGCGCAGCGCCGCATCCTGTTCCTCCAGCCGCCCTTCGAGTTCGGCGACGCGGCGCTCCAACATCGAATCCGTAGCCATGGGCTGCGACGGCGGCGGGGGCGGACCCTCGGCGCGGATCGGGCGCGGGGCAGCGGCGTCGAGCGGCCTCACCACCGGCTCGGGCAGCGGCGCGGGCGGCGCCATGTCGGCGTCGAGCTCGGCGGTCACCGTCTCGACGTCGCGCGCCTCGAACCGCTCGATCCCCTCGATCGCGCCATGCAGCATCAACCGCGCGGCAAGCTGGTTGAGCCGGCGCGGCACGCCGCCCGACCAGGCGTGGAGCGCAGCGATCGCGCCCTCGTCGAACGACGGACGTCCGTCCCACCCGACGACGGTCAGGCGGTGGATCAGATATGCCTCCACCTCCTCGACGCCCATCGGCTCCAGGTGATGCATCGCGATGACGCGCTGGCGAAGCTGCTCCAGGCTGCCGGCACCGTGCAGGACATGGCGGAACTCGGGCTGGCCGAGCAGGAAGATCTGGAGCAGTGGATAGCCGCCCGCCTGGAAGTTGGAGAGCATGCGCAGCTCCTCCAGGCTCTCCACCGGCAGCGACTGCGCCTCGTCGACGATCAAGAGCGTGCGCTTGCCGCCGCGCGCGACGGCGTGCAGCCCGCGCTCAATCGCGGTCAGCAGCTGCGCCTTGGGCAGGGTGGCGGCGATGCCGAGTCCCGCCGCGACCAGCCCCAGCAGGTCCGCCGAATCGACCTGGGTCGAAACGATGTGGATGACGTGCAGCCGCTCGCGGTCGATCCGGCCCATCAGGTGACCGACCAAAGTCGTCTTGCCCGCGCCCGGATCGCCGGTGATGACGATGAAGCCCTCGCCCTGCGCCAGGCCATAGCCAAGATACGCCATCGCCTTTCGGTGCGTGGCGGTATCGAACCAGAAACTCGGATCGGGCGTCAGCTGAAAGGGTCGCCCGGTCAGCCCGTAATGCGTGTCGTACATCGCCGCCCCCGTCAGAACCGATAGCCAAGGCCGAGCAGCGCCTGTGCCACCACGTCCGCGTCGCTGAGCGACTGGTCGGAGACATAGACGCCCGCCGACGCCACCGCGTCGAGCCGGCCCCAATTGTGATAATAGGCGCCCGTCGCGCCCGCGCCGCGCGTCTCGAATCCGCCGAGCCCCGCGCGATACCAGTTGTAGAACACGTCGCCCGTCAGCCCCGAATTGCCATCGAGCTGGCGGCTGGCGAACGCCTGGACGTACGCGCTCTCGTCCTCCAGCCCCGACAGCGACACGCCGGGGACGTTCTCGCCCGTCACGAAGCGGCGGTTGGAATAGCCGCCGCCCAGACCCAGGCGCAGATTGCCCTGCGTCGCGGCATAGACAGCGTCGATCCCGCGCGCGCGATAGTTGGCGGTCGAGACCGACTGGAACACCGAATTGAGGCAGCCCCCCGCCGCGCCGCCGCGCGTGCCGAAGATGCAGCCATTATACTGGTTGCCCTGCCCCGCGAACGGATTGGAGAAGCTGGTCGGCAGCGCCGACAGCCCGTCGCCGAGCTGGCGTCCGAAGCTCTGCACGCTGTCATAGACAACGATCTGCAGGCCTGCCTGCTCGCTCATCTGCCAGCTGAGGGACCCGGTGCCGCTGAACGTGCCGTACCGCTCGCCCAGATGCACCTCCAGCGTGGTGCGCGGGCTCGGCCGCCACACGACGCCCGCGTCATAGAAGACGCCGTCGATGTCGTAGGCGAGCCGGCGCGGCGAGCTTTCGTCGGTGACGAAGCGCCCGTTGCGATCGACGACGACATTGTCGTCGGCATCGAGCAAGGCGTCGCGCTGGCTGATCTGGATCCGCTCGTAACCGAGGCCCGCCGTCAGCGCGAGCGTGCCCGAGACGGGCAGCACCACGTCGCCGCGGCCGTAATAGCCCTCGTACCGCTGGTCGAGCTGGCCGGCATCCTCGCGCTCATAGAGGCCCGACACCGTGAAACCGACGGGGAGATAGGTGTGAGCACGCGTGCCGATGCTGCCGGTCAGCATGTGGCTGATGCTGTCGTCGTAATAGTCCTGCCGCGGCTGGCCGGGCAGCAGGCCGACGCCGCTGTCGGGCGTCTCGACCTTCGAATAGCCGAGCCGATAGGCGGCGTTGACCGAAAGCTGGTCGACCTGCGTCTGGAAGGTCGGGCCGCCATAGATGCCGTAGAGCTGGACGATGTTGGCGACGTTCCCGACCAGCAGGCCCGGCGCGGCGCCGCGAATGTCGCTGCGCGCCCGTGTGCCGATCGCGGCGACGTCGAAGCCGATCGACGGCGTCAACTGAGCTGTCGCGACCGCCAGGCCGCTGTGCACCGACGTGTCGTCCAGGTCGTCGCCCCAGGCGAAGCGATGCTCATAGGTGTAGTTGACCTGCGCCTGCACGCGGCGCGTCTGCACCGTCGCGTCGACACCCGCCTGAACGGTCGAATAGGTCAGCACGTCGCTGCCGTTGTTGAGATCGGCAACGAGCACCTGACTCAGGTTGATGAACGGCGAAATGTCGCTGCGCGGCTGACCGCCGCCGGCGCCGCCGCCACTACCGGGCGGCAGGTCCTGCGCCGCCGCCGGCACGGCAAGGCCGCACGCAAGCGCCGTCGACGCGACGAGAAACGTGCGCATCACGCTTCACCCCCATAGGTATAATAGTCGCCGTAGCGATTGCCGCCCGGCCGCAGCGAGACCGAGTTGAGGATCAACGCCACCCGGTCGCAGGCGGCGAGCTGCGTCACCGCCTCGCGCAGGTCGCCCTCACTCGTACGGTCGGCGCGAACCACCATCATCACCTGTCCGACCAGCCCGGCGAGCACGCCCGCAGGGCTGGCGGCCAGGGCCGGCGGCGAATCGAACAGCACGATCCGGCGCGGATTGGCGCGCGCGAGCCCGGCGATCACCTGACGCGCGCGGGTCGAGGCGAGCAGCTCGGTATCGGCATGGCCACGGGTACCCGCGCGCAGGATCTGAAGCTGCGGCACGTCGGTGTCGAGCACCAGCGTCTCGACGTCGGCCGCCGGATCGCCGATCGCATCGAGCAGACCCGGCCCGTCCTCCAGCCCCAGCACGCGCGGCACGTCGGGCTTGGCGACATCGGCGTCGACCAGCAGCACCTCGACATCCCGCTCGGCCGCCAGGCTGAACGCGAGGTTGGCGGCGCAAAACGTCTTGCCGTCACCCGGCCGCGCCGAGCAGACGAGCAGCGCGCGCGCCTTGTCCGCGTCGCTGCGCGCGACCTCGGCCGCGGCGGCGAGCAGCTGGCGCTTGACCAGCCGGAACTCCTCGGCAAGCGGCGTCACCGCCGCGCCGGGAACGAGCATCCCGCGCTCGGTCAACCGCTCCCGGTCGATCGACACACGCTCGCGAACGACGGGCACGGCGACGAATTCGCCCGCGGGCGCTGCGTCGATCGGTTCGGGCACATAGGCCGGCGGCAACGGATCGTGGCGCGGCGCAGCCACGGTCGGCGGCGGCGGCGCATAGTCGAACCAGTCGCTCGCACGCTCGAGCAGGGAGGCCCGCGGTGGGCGATTGGGATCGGCGGCGGTCATGTTCCTCGTCTCCATCACGCCACCAGCCCGCGCTGGAGGAACTCGATACTCATGAGCAGCAGGAAGGCGCCGACCAGCGCGCCCGCGCCGCCCGCGAACAGCTTGAGCTGGCGCCGGCGACCCGTGCGCACCGCATCGCTCACCACCTCGCCGATGCTGCCGAGCACGGGCATCCCGCTCGCCTTTTCCAGGCGCTGGACGGTGGGATAGGTGGTCTGGAGCTTAGACAGCCCCCACGCCCCCGCCGCACCGCCGCCCAGTCCGACGATCAGCACGCCGAACAGGAGGAGCGGCCGGTTGGGCGCGGTCGGCTTGCGCGGGCTGGTCGGCGGATCGATCACGGTGATCTTGACCGCGTCGGTCTCGTTGTTCGCCTGCGCGCGGATACGCACCTGCTCGCGGCTGGCGAGCAGCTTGTCATACTGGTCCTTGAGGACGAGATAGTCGCGGTCGATCGACGCCTGTTCGGCGGCGACGGCGGGCTGTGCGCCCATCGTCCCGTCAAAGCGCGCGATATCGGCCTCGAGCTGCGCCTTGCGCTGCGTCAGCGCCGCGACCTGTGCCGCGCGGTCGGCCTGCATCGAGCGGAGGCTCAGGTAGAGCGGATTGGGCGCTCCGCCGTCGCCGCCCGCCAGCGGCTCGCCGCGCGCGGCGGCGTTGGCGATCGCAAGCTGGTTCTTGAGCGCGATGACGTCCGGATGGCTGTCGGTCCAGCCGCGTCCGCGCGCCTCGGCAAGCTGCCCCTGGATCGTCGCGACCCGCGCGCGCGCCGGCCCGACTGCCGAGCCCGCGGTGCCGGGCAGCGAGGGCTGCGTGCCCGCCATCTGGCCGTTGACCGCGGCGAGGCCCGACTGCGCGGCGGCGAGGTCGGAATTGACCTGCGCCAACTGATTGCGCGCGGCGGACATCCGCTCCTCCAGGCTGCCGGTACCAGGCAGCGCGCCCATGTACTTCGACTGGAACTCGGCCTTCTTGCCCTCGGCATCCTGAAGCTGGCGCTGGCGCTGATCGATCTGCTCGTCCAGGAACTTCAGCGACTGGCTCGCCTCGTCGCGAGTGTCGGCTAGGTTCGCCTCAACGAAGATGTCGATCAGCTTCTGCACGACCTCGCGCGCCAGCTTGGCGTTGGCGGCATCGGACGCGCCGGCATTGGCGATCGTCGCCGATACCTCGAAGATGTTGGTGTCGGGCTGCGCGGTGATCTTGATCGCCTTTTGCAGCGCCGCCACGCGATCGGCGACGTCGCGGTCGCTCGACACCGAGTTGGCGATCGACGTGCCGCGCACGACCTTTTCGAGGTTCACCGCCGACAACAGCGTCTGGCGAACGCGATCGACGTCGCGCTGTTGGTCGGCCTGCGCCATCGGATTGTCCTGCCCGGGCAGCACGCTGCGAAGCTGCACCGACACGCGGGCGGACGAGACATATTGGTTCGGGATCTGCGACACGACCAGCCAGCCCGCCAGGCAGATGCCCCAGGCGACGGCAAGCGCCAGCCAGCGGCGCCGCCAGACGGCGTGCAGGCCGACCCGGATCTCGTCGTAGATCGCGTCCATCAGAACATGCTCTGCGGAATGATGATGACGTCGCCCGCTTCGAGGCGAACGTTCGCCGACACGTCGCCGTCCTTCAGCAAACTGCCCAAGCGCACGGCATACTCGCGCTGCTTGCCGGTGTCGCGATCGAAGCGGACCAGTCGCGCCTTGTTACCTGCCGCATATTGGGACAGTCCGCCGACCGCGATCATCGCGTCGAGCAGCGTCATGTTGGCGCGATACGGGATCGATGCGGGCTTCTCGGTCGCGCCGACGATGCGGATCTGCTGGCTGAACGTGCCCTGGAACTGGTCGACGATGACCGAGACGATCGGGTCCTTGATATATTCCTTGAGCGCGATCTTCATGTCGTCGGCGAGCATCGACGGCGTCTTGCCCACCGCGGGCATGTCGGCAACCAGCGGGGTGGTGATGCGGCCGTCGGGGCGCACCTGAACCTTGGCCGACAGCTCCGGATTGCGCCAGACGAAGATTTGGAGCGAATCGAGCGGGCCGATAACATATTCCTCGCCCGGCCCTTCCTTGGTCGCGACGAACTGGGCGGGGGGAAGCTCGGGCCGATTGCCCGACGAACAGCCGCTTACCAGCACCGAAGCGGTCCCCAGCAACAGCGCCGCCCTGGCCTTCACGCGAACTCGCATCCCACATCTCCACCGGTGCAGCGGACACGGGGACGACCCGCAACCGCATGCAGAAACGGGGATGCTATGCGCGGTGAGAGGTTAAATTAGCGTTCAGCGTGGTCGGGGATCGGGTGGGTTAGCGCGACTTCCCCTCACCGGAAGAAGAACCTCCCACCCGTTCGTCCTGAGTAGCCATCGAGCGAAGTCGAGATGGCGTATCGAAGGACCGCCAAACAGTGCTTCGATACGCGACCTCGACTTCGCTCGGCCGCTAACGGTGATTTTATGAACAGGTGGCGTCAGAGCGCCCCCAGCGCCTGCTCCACACCGTCCATCGTGAACGGCTTGGCCAGCACCGGACGCGTCGAGTGCGCCTCCGCGACCGTGTCGCCGCCGGTCGCCAGGACGAACGGGATGCCCGCGGCGGCCAGTGCGTCGGCCACCGGCCAGCTCTTCTCGCCGCCGCGCAGGTTGACGTCGAGGATCGCGGCATCGACGCCGCCGCGCGCAACCTGGTCCAACGCGCCCGCCACGGTTTCCGCCGTCCCCGCCACTTGCTTGCCCAGCGCGTCGAGGAAATCCTCAAGCATCATGGCGATCAGGGGTTCGTCCTCGACAATGAGGATACGCGTGCGCTCGGTCATGCCGGCGTCATACGCACGGCGTAGCGTTTGCGCCAAGCATTGATTACGCCTCCATCACCCCGCGCACCGCGTCGGCCAGCTGCTGGACCGAGAAGGGCTTGGGCAGGAACGCGACGTTGTCGAGGTCGATCGACCGACGCAGCTGCTCCTCGGCATAGCCCGACATGAACAGGATCGGCAGGTCGGGATAGCGCTCGCGCACCTTGGCGACCATCGTCGGCCCATCCATCATCGGCATGACGACGTCGGAGACGAGCAGGTCCGGCCGCTCGCTCGTCGCGATCAGCTCCAGCGCCGCCTCGCCGTTCTCCGCGGTCAGTACCTTGTAGCCCTGCCGGGCGAGCGCGCGCTCGGCGATCGCCCGCACCATCGCCTCGTCCTCGACCAGGAGGACGGTGCCGGTGCCCCATTCGGCGGCACGCTTGACCGGCTTGGGCGGCACCTTGGCCACCGGCACCTCGCCGGCGGCATAGACCGGGAAATAGATGGTGAAGCGCGCGCCCAGGCCGGCGGGCGATTCGGCGAAGATGTAGCCGCCCGACTGCTTGACGATGCCATAGACGGTGGAGAGGCCCAGCCCCGTCCCCTTGCCCACTTCCTTGGTGGTGAAGAAGGGCTCGAAGATCTTGGGGAGGATCTCGGCCGGGATGCCGGTGCCGGTGTCGGTGATGCGCAGCACCGAATAATCGCCGACCGGCAGCACGTCGTCGGCCATCCGCTTCACCGCCGCCCGTCCGAGCGCCAGCGTCTCGATCGTCAGCGTGCCGCCGCCCTTGGGGTTGGCGGCGACCATCGCATCGCGCGCGTTGACCGCGAGGTTGACGATCACCTGCTCGAGCTGCCCCGGATCGGCGCGCACCGCGCCCAGCCCGCGACCGTGCGCGACCTCCAGCCGCACCGTCTCGCCCAGCAGGCGGGTGAGGAGGTGCGAAACCTCCGACACCACGTCGGCCAGCTGGAGCACATGCGGCCGCAGCGTCTGCTGGCGCGAGAAGGCGAGGAGCTGGCGCGTCAGCGCCGCGGCGCGATTGGCGTTGAGGCGGACCTGCTGGATGTCGTCATGGTCGCTGTCGCCCGGCGAATGGCGCATCAGCATCAGGTCGCAATGCCCGATGATGGCGGTCAGGATGTTGTTGAAGTCGTGCGCGACGCCGCCCGCCAGCTGGCCGACCGCCTGCATCTTGGTCGCCTGCGCGACCTGGCGCTTCAGCTGCCCCTCCTCGCCCGTCTCCTTGAGGCAAAGGATGACCGACGCGTTGCCCAGCCCGCGCGCCCCCGCCAGCGTCAGCGCGACGGGCTCGTCGGGCCGCGCGGCCAGCCGCACCTGCATGTCGGCGGCATGGCTTGCCCCGCCCGAGAAGCGGCGGATCGCGTCGGCGAGCGCTGCCTTGTCCTCGCGCACCACCAGGTCGCCCGGATAGAGCGGCGGTGCGGCGGCGTTGACGCCCGTCGCTGCCGCGAACGAATCGTTGATGTGGACGAAGCGCCCCTCGCGGTCGACCATGCCGACGCCCACGGGCAACAGGCTGACGAGCGCGCGGACATGCGCTGCCACATCCTCGCCGATGCTGGCGGGAAGCCCCGCATCCTCCTCGTCGATCAGCGCCAGGACGATCGGCGCCTGCTCGCCCTCGCCCAGCGGCAGCTGGATGAGGCGCAGCGGATTGCCCGCCTCACCCTCCCGCTCGAAACGAACATGGCCGCTGGGGTCGGCGAGCATCAGCCGGGCGAAGTCGCGCCCCTCGACGATCGCATCGGCGCTGCCCAGCGCACGCGCGGCGAAGACGCGGTTCGCCGCCTCGATCCGCCCATCGGGCTGGATCGCCACCGTCATCACGCCCGCGCCGCCCAACCGCTCGCCCGGCGCGCCGGCGATCGCCGACAGGATCGCGGGCAGCGTCTCGATCCCGCTCGCCGCCGCACCGTCGCCGGCGATCCGCGTGAATTGCCAGAGGAGCATGTCGTCGCCCGCGCGGGTGATCCGGGCGCTCACCGACTGCCCGTGCCGTGCCAGCCCCTCGATCTCGGCCGCGCCATCGCGCCATGCCGCCCGGCCCGCGACGCCCAGCCGCCCCTCGCCATCGCCATCCAGTGGCAGGCCCGGCGGCGTCGGCAGCCCGTCGAACAGCAGGCGATAGGCGTCGTTGGCACAGACCAGCCGTCCGGATCGATCGGTAACCGCGACGGCCGCCTCGCTAGCCGACGCCAGCGCTTGCGCCAGCGACCAGTCCGGCCCCGCCGCCTCCGCCCCGCGCCGCCGATCGACGCGCGCGAACGCGAGCACGCCCCCGGCCACCACCAGCGCCGCCGCCAGGAACGCGACCGCGATCCGCCAATCACCGAGCAGCCCCAGCACCAGCACCGCCGCCGCCAACCCGCCGGCACCGGCGATCAACGCCGCCTGCTGGCCGGCGGCGGTTTCGGGCGGCGACAAGGGGGAACTGGCCATCGCCCACGCTGTCGGCCCGCTCCGCCCCCTCGTCAAGCAGCGCGGTCGCCCTTCGCGAGCGATTGAGCCGGGTCGCGCTTTGGGCTAGGCGAGCGGCATGGGCCATCGCATCATCGAGCCTCCGAAACCGTGAGCGCGACGGTCGCGCTGGTCGACGACGACCGCAACATCCTCACCTCGGTCTCGATCGCGCTTCAGGCCGAAGGCTTCCTGACGCGCGTCTATTCGGACGGCGAAGCGGCGCTGAAGGCGCTGATCGACAATCCCCCCGACCTCGCCGTGCTCGACATCAAGATGCCGCGGCTCGACGGGCTGGAGCTCCTCCGCCGGCTGCGCGAGAAGTCGACGATCCCGGTCATCTTCCTCACCAGCAAGGACGACGAGCTGGACGAGGCGCTCGGCCTCGCGATGGGCGCCGACGACTATATCGCAAAGCCGTTCAGCCAGCGCCTGCTGATCGCCCGCATCCGCGCGATCCTGCGCCGGACCGAAGCGGCGGCGGGGCTTGGCGAGGGGTCGAATGAGCCCGCCGCGCCCGTGCTCGAACGCGGGCGGCTGGTCATGGACCCTGCCCGGCACAAGGTGCTGTGGGGCGGCCAGAACGTCACGCTGACCGTGACCGAGTTCATGATCCTCGAAACGCTCGCCCAGCGGCCCGGCATCGTCAAGACGCGCAACCAGCTGATGGATGCAGCGTATCAGGACGACATCTACGTCGACGACCGCACCATCGACAGCCACATCAAGCGCGTGCGCCGCAAGTTCCGGCAGGTCGACCCCAAGTTCGACGCCATCGAGACGCTCTATGGTGCGGGCTATCGCTTCTCCGACGAGTGAGGATCGCGGCCCGTCGCGGAGCGACGATCGGGCGCTCTCGCTGCGCTGGTCGGGGCGGATCAGCCTCACGCCGCGCATCCTGGCGGTCAACGGCATCGCGCTGGCGATGCTGGCGGGCGGGTTCTTCTATCTCGACAGCTATCGCACGCGGCTGATCGACACGCGGCTCGAACAGGCGAGCCGGGAAGCGCGGCTGATCGCCCAGGCGCTGATGGCGACGCGGATGAGCGACGAGGAAGTGCTCGTCACCCGCCTCGCGCGACAGACGGGGACGCGCATCCGCACTTTCGGCCCCGACGGCGTCCAGCGCGCCGACAGCCGCGCGCTGGGGGTCGCCAATTTCCGCCTGCGCGATCCCGACAAGCAGCCGGTCGGCCAGACGATCGGCCGCTTCCTCGACGCAGGGATCGACACCGTCGTTGGCGCCGACCGCGCGCCGCTCTATCGCGAGCGTCCGCGCGGTCGCGGCTATCGCTGGCCCGACGTCGCCCGCGCCTTTTCGACGCACGAGGCGCCGTCGACGCTGTGGCGCGCTCCCGATCGGACCCCGGTCCTCACCGCCGCCGCGCCGCTGGGGGCTCGCGGCACGCTGATGACCACGGTCAATGCGCGTGACATCACCTCGGTCGTGCGGGCCGAGCGCTGGCGGCTGTCCGTCGTCCTAGCGGGCGTCGCTCTCGCGTCGCTCCTCCTGTCCTTCTTCCTGGCGCGCACGATCGTCCAGCCGCTCCGCAAGCTCGCCCGCGCCGCGGTCCGCGTCCGGCTGGGCCGCGCGCGCGAAGTGGTCGTGCCGCGCCTGCCCGACCGCCGCGACGAGATCGGGATGCTCGCCCGCGCCGTGTCCGACATGAGCCAGGCGCTACGCCTGCGCATCGACGCGACCGAAGCGTTTGCCGCCGACGTGACGCACGAATTGAAGAATCCGCTCGCATCGCTCCGTTCGGCGGTGGAGGGGCTGGGGTCGATCCGCGACCCGGCGCTTCAGGCGCAGCTTCTCGACATCGTTCGCGACGACGTCCAGCGCCTCGACCGTCTCATCACCGAGATTTCGGAGGCGTCGCGCCTCGACGCGCAATTGAGCCGCACCAAGTTCGAGCCGCTCGACCTCGCCGAGATGCTGGAGGCGATCGTCGAGGCGCGGCGGACGCGCGGCCTGCCCCGCGACATCCGCCTCCGCCTCGACCTGCCCGGCGACGAGGCCCTGATCGTCAATGGCGACGGGTCGCGGCTGGCGCGCGTGTTCGAGAACCTGATCGACAACGCGCTGTCCTTCTCCCCCGACCAAGCCGTCGTCAGCGTCGGCGCCTCGGCAGCCGGCCGCCGGCTGATCGTCCGCGTCGAGGACGAGGGGCCCGGCGTGCCTGAGGAAGCGCGCGAGGCGATCTTTCGCCGCTTCCATTCGGTCCGCCCGGATGGCGAGGCATTCGGCGCACACTCCGGCCTCGGCCTTGCCATCGCACGTACGATCGTCGAAGGCCATTCGGGCACGATCCACGTCGAGTCGCGCGAGGATCGGGTCAGCGGCGCGCGCTTCGTCGTGCGGCTGCCGCGGGCCTTTGGGGACGGGGATCGGATCGAGGGATGACGGCGTTGTCGTCGGAGACGCTGCACGCGTCGTGCGTGGCGATCCAGGGTCGCGCGGTGCTGATCGCGGGCCGCTCTGGCACGGGCAAGTCCGACCTCGCGCTCCGCCTGATCGATCGCGGCGCGGTGCTCGTCAGCGACGACTATACCCTTCTTCGCCGCGCCGGATCGACGCTCCTCGCATCTCCGCCCGTTACCATCGCCGGCCGGATCGAGGTGCGCGGGATCGGCATCGTCGAGATGGCGCACGTCGCGGACGTGCCGGTCGCGCTGCTTGTGACGATCGATCCGGCGCCGGAGCGCCTGCCGGCCGATCTCCGGTCTCGCTCGATTGCCGGGATCGACATCCCCTGCACCGCCCTCGCCTCGCTCGAGCCGTCCGCGCCGATCAAGGTCGAACTGGCGCTCGCCCGGCAGAAACCATGACCCAGCCCCGTCGCATCCTCCTCGTCACCGGCATGTCGGGTGCCGGGAAGACCACCACGCTCCGCACGCTCGAGGATCTGGGGTGGGAGGTGGTCGATAACCTTCCCCTCGTCCTTCTCGACCGGCTGCTCGAGACCGCGCCCGCGACGGGATCGCCGGACGGCGACCGACCGCTCGCGCTCGGCATGGGGACGCGCACCCGCGGCTTCGACGCCGCGCGCATCGTCAAGCGCGTTCAGCAGCTCGCCGACCGCGGCCAGGACATCACGATCCTCTATCTCGACTGCGGCGGCACCGAGCTCGAACGCCGCTATTCGGAAACGCGCCGCCGCCATCCGCTGGCGCAGGACCGCCCCGCCGCCGACGGCATCCTGCGCGAACGCGAGCTTCTGCAGCCGATCAAGGACTGGGCCGGCCGCCTGATCGACACCACCACCCTGTCGGCGAACGCGCTGGCGCAGGAAGTGCGCGACCGCTTCGGCGGCGAGGGCGGCAGCGAACCGACGCTGTCGGTCATGTCGTTCGGCTTCGCCCGCGGCGTACCGAGAAGCGCCGACCTCGTCTTCGATATGCGCTACCTGCGCAATCCGCATTGGGTGCCAGAGCTTCGCCCCGGCACCGGCCGCGATGCCGACGTCGCCGACTATGTCCGCGGCGATCCCGCCTATGCCGAGTCGGTCGACGCGATCGAGCGGCTGCTGCTGATGCTGCTCCCCCGCTACCGTGCGGAGGGCAAGGCCTATGTCACCGTCGCATTCGGCTGTACCGGGGGAAGACACCGCTCGGTCCACCTGGCCGAACGGGTGGGCGCACGGTTGCGCGCCGAGGGATTTTCGCCCACGGTACAACACCGCGACCTGGGCACCGCGCCGCAGGACTCGCTCGAAGGCGCGCCCGCCAAGACATGAAGGCTATGACGGAAAATCCAATGATCGGCCTGGTCCTCGTGACCCATGGACGCCTTGCACAGGAATTCGTGGTCGCGATGGAGCATGTCGTCGGCAAGCAGGATGCGATCGCGACGATCTGCATCGGCCCCGAAGACGACATGGAGGAACGCCGCGCCGATATCGCCCGCGCGATCGGCGAGGTCGATGGCGGCCGCGGCGTGATCGTCCTCACCGACCTGTTCGGCGGCACCCCCTCCAACCTCGCCATCTCGCTGCTCGAGACCGGCCGGGTCGAGGTGATCGCGGGCATCAACCTGCCGATGCTCATCCGCCTGGGCGGCGCGCGCAAGACGATGAAGGTCACCGAAGCCGTCTCTGCCGCGCGAGAGGCGGGGCGCAAGTACATCTCCGTCGCCTCCGAAGTGCTGGGCGAGGCGGCGGCATGACCGTCAGCCGCGCGGTCCTCATCACCAATCGCCGCGGTCTCCACGCACGCGCCAGCGCCAAGTTCGTGACGCTCGCCAGCGCCCAGCCGACCGAAGTCACCGTCGAGAAGGACGGCTCGCGCGTCACCGGCACGTCGATCATGGGCCTGATGATGCTGGGCGCCGCCAAGGGCGATACCATCACCATCTCCGCCACCGGCGACGCCGCCGAGGACGCCGTGACCGCGCTCTGCACCCTGGTCGAGGACCGCTTCGGCGAAGAGTGAGCTTCAGTTCGGCGGAGGCGGCGCCTTGCGCTTGAAGTCGTAAGCCGCCGATCCCTGATAGAGCGTGATCGTTCCCGGCGTCGGCAGCCTGTCGAGCCGAAGATTCACCACGGCGGCCGAACCGTCGACCTCGAACCGCCGATAGGGGAACGCGCCGACATAGTGGCGCGGCAGAACGAACGCGCCGCCGTCGTCCCGGCCGACGACATAGCGCACCGACTTGTGCCCGTTGAGCAGGATGCGCCCGTCGCGCAGCTCGATCGTGCCGCAGCAGCCATTGGCGTAGACTCCGTTCTCGCCTGCACTCACATATGGATCGTAGAGGAACACGCGCCACGCAATCAGCAGCCCGGCGATGACCGCCACGACACCCGCGCCCACGCCGATCCAACGTCGCATCCGCCCGTCCTCTCTGCCGCCTTGCAGAAAAAGACTAGATATGTAGATTTAAGAGTCAAGCGTCCGTGTCTTATAATTGCGGCCGATCCGCACTACCTATCGGTTACCACCGGGGACACGCATCCGTAGGCACCCGTGGCTGAGAGACCATCGCGCTCCCGCTTACATTGCAGGAGTGGTCTCCATGGACCTCAACTATCTACTCGCGCGGCACCAGGTGTCGCTCATGCGCGCCGACCAGTCCGCGTGCGTCGCTTCGCGCCGCTCGCATCAGGGGCTCGCCTCGGCCTATGCCGCACAGATCCGGACGGTCCAAGCGGACTTCACCGGATCGAGGAGCGTCATCGGCGCGACGATCACCTGAGCGCTGGCGGCACGTCATTCGAAGGGGGCAGGACGAATATGACCGATCAACCGACGACCACGCCGGCCGAACCGGCACCCGCACCCCGCCGCTCGGGCTTCAGCCCGCGCCGCGCGATGAAGAAGATGGACCCGGTCGCCGCCGAGCGACAGGGCCGCATCACCCTCCTCGCCTTTAAGCGCCTCGGCTCCGAACGTGCGATCGCGTTCCTCAACGGCCATGACGAGGCGCTGGGCGGCCGCCCCCTCGACCTCGCGATCGCCAGCGAAGACGGCCTCGACGCCGTGGAGCGCGCGATCGATGCGCGGCTCGGCGGCGGATCCGCTGCATGACCCCGACGGCTTGTTAACGAGTCTGCGCCTAGCCTGAGGTCCAAGCGACCGGGGGGCTGCATGACATATCGAAGGCTGGCCAGCGCAGGCGCGTTGCTCCTGGCATTATCGCTCGCCATCGCCCTCCCGCTCGTTGGCTTGTCGCTTGCGCCAAGTCCCATGGCGCTGGTCGCCATCCTGTTTCCGGCGCTGTCGATCGCGTTGCCGTGGCTGACCCGCGAAGGGTTCGCCACGCGGCATCCCCGCGCCACCGCGGCGATCGCATCGGCGGGCATGCTGGCCGCGTTCAGCCTGCTGGGCTCGATCGCCAGCTACGCCATCGCCGCCTCGACCAGCGGCTGGGCCGATGCCGACCTGATCGCGCTGGGGGGTCCGCTCGAGAGCTTCTGGCCGACATACTGGCGGCTTTTCGAGCTCAATCGCTGGATCGGGGCGCCGCTGGACGCGGCCTATCTCACGATCTTCGCGACACCCACTCTGCTGGCGGCGGCACTGGCATGGAGCGGGCATCAGGCCCGGCTTGATCGCTTCGTGCTCGCCTTTGCATTGGCACTCATCCTCACCAATGCGCTGTTCGCCCTGGCGCGCGCGACCTCCGCCGGCGCCCACTTCCTGCGGCCTGACGACCCGATGATGCCGCAGCCCGGCTTCATGCACATCGCCGTAATCGAGGCACTGCGGTCGGGCACGCTGCGCGCGATCGACCTCGGCGCGCTGTGCGGTCTGATCGCCTTCCCCAGCTTCCACGCCGCGGCCGCCGTGCTCTTCATCTGGGCGAGCTGGCCGACCGGTCGGCTTCGGCTGTTCTTCGTGCCGATCAACCTGATGATGCTGGCGGCCACGCCGACGACAGGGGGGCATTATCTGATCGAGTGCATCGCTGGCGTGGGTGTGGCGTTGCTGGCGATCGGGGCCACGCGGCTGGTGGAATGGAGGCCGGCTGCACTCGCACCGCCCCGGCCGGCCGTCGCTTAGGGGGCTGCCCCCTTTTCCTCGCGCCCGCGCTGGGGCAAAGCGCGCCGCCATGCCTCGCCAGATCACCGCCTATTCCAATCAGGCCGTCAAGGCGGCGCGCGAGCTTCGCGACAAGAAGCACCGCCGCGCGCAGGGTCGCTTCCTGGCCGAGGGGCTGCGCATCCTGACCGAGGCGCGCGAGGGCGGGCGACTGCCCGAACAGATGTTCTTTGCCGCCGACAGCGCGCGCCATCCGCTGGTCGTCGCGCTGGTCGAGGCGGTCGAGGCGGCGGGCGGCGACGCCATCGAGACGACGCCCGACATCCTTTCCAAGCTGTCGGGCAAGGACAATCCCGGCGCCGTCGTCGGCGTATTCGCCGAGTTCGAGACGCCGCTCGACCAGCTCGACCGCAGCGCCGCCGGCATCTGGCTGGTCGCGGAGCGGCTGCGCGACCCGGGCAATCTCGGCACCATCCTGCGCACCGGCGATGCGGTCGGCGCGGGCGGACTGATCCTGGTCGACGATTGCGTCGACCCCTTCTCCGTCGAGGCGGTTCGCGCGAGCATGGGCGCGCTGTTCACCGTGCCGATCGTGCGCGCGGGCTGGGACGCGTTCATCGCCTGGCTGCGGTGCGGGCCGGGCCAGCTCGTGGCGCTCAGCCTCGACACCGATCTCGACTATCAGGACCCGGCCTATGCCGCGCCGACCTTCCTACTGACCGGCAATGAAGCGCAGGGCCTGCCGCCCGCCTATGCCGCGGCCTGCGACCTGCGCGTCAAGATGCCGATGCTCGGCAAGGCCGACAGCCTCAACGCCGCCGTCGCGACCGCGGTGATGGCGTATGAGGTGCTCAGCCAGCATCGGCGCCGCGGATGATGCTGGCGGCACAGGCGGCCGACCTCGACGCGCTGGCGACGATCGGGCGCCGCCGGTCGCTCGCGCCGCGAGAGGGCGTCGACTTCGCCTCCAACGACTATCTCGGTCTCGCCGGATCGGCGCGGCTGCGAAAGGCGGCCGCCGACGCGATCGCGCGCGGCGTGCCGATGGGCTCGGGCGGCTCGCGCCTGCTGCGCGGCAACCATGACGAGATCGAGGCGCTGGAGAGCGAGGCAGCGGCGTTCTTCGAACATGAGGCGGCGCTGTGGTTTTCCAGCGGCTATGCCGCCAATCTGACGCTGCTCGCGACGCTGCCCCAGCGCGGCGACCTGATCGTCCATGACGCGCTGGTGCACGCGAGCGCCCATGACGGCATGCGCCTGTCGCGCGCCGATCGCGTGGCGGCGGTGCACAACGACGCGCAAGGATTCGACGACGCGATCGCCGCGTGGCGGCGGGGCGGCGGCATGGGCACGCCGTGGATCGCGGTCGAGAGCCTCTACAGCATGGACGGCGACCTCGCGCCGCTGGCCGAGCTTGTCGCGGTCGCCGAGCGCCACGACGCGATACTGCTGGTGGACGAGGCGCATGCGACCGGCGTGTTCGGGGATGCGGGCCGCGGCCTGTCGCACGCCCTTGCGCCCGAGCGGACGATCGCGCTCCACACCTGCGGCAAGGCGCTGGGGGCCGAAGGGGCGCTGGTGACCGGCCCCGCGATCATGCGCGACTTCCTCATCAATCGCGGTCGCGGCTTCATCTTCTCGACCGCCCCCTCGCCGCTGATGGCGGCAGTCGTGCGCGAGAGCCTTCGCACCCTCGCCGACGAGCCCGAGCGCCGCGACGCGCTATGGCAGCGGATCGCTTATGCCGAACGATCGCTCGGCATCGGAAGCCGATCGCAGATCCTGCCGCTGATCCTCGGCGACGACAATCGTGCGATGACGGTCGCCGCGGCAGTGCAGGCCGCCGGCTTCGACGTGCGCGGGATTCGCCCGCCGACCGTCCCCCCCGGCACCGCGCGGCTGCGGATCGCGATCACCAACCATGTCGAGCTCGACGATATCGATGCGCTGGCCGACGCACTGAAGGCTGCGCTGTGAGCCGCTTCGTCATCGCGGGCACCGATACCGGCATCGGCAAGACCGTCTTCGCCGCCGCGCTGACGCAGGCGATCGGCGCGACCTATTGGAAGCCGGTTCAGTCGGGCACCGACGAGGGCACCGATACGGCCGCCGTCGCCGCGCTGGCAGGCATCCCTCGCGAGCGACTGCTGCCCGAGGCCTATGTCCTCGCCACCCCCTGCTCGCCGCACCTGGCCGCCGAGATCGACGGCGTGACGATCGACCCCGCGCGCCTGACCCCGCCCGCCATCGACCCGCTGGTGATCGAGCTCGCCGGCGGGCTGATGGTCCCGCTGACGCGCACGCTGCCGACGATCGACCTCGTCGCGCGATGGAACCTCCCCGTCATCCTCGTCGCCCGCACCGCGCTCGGCACGATCAACCACAGCCTCCTCTCGATCGAGGCGATGCGCCGCCGCGGCATCCCGATCCACGGCATCGCCTTCGTCGGCGACAGCGTGCCCGACAGCGAGGCGACGATTGAGGCAATGGGCGACGTGCGGCGGCTCGGCCGGCTCGCCCCGATCGATCCGCTGACGCCCGACACGCTCGCCGCGGCGTTCGCGGCCGGATTCGACCTCGCCGACTTCGGATGACCCGCACGCGCATCTGGCACCCCTTTACCCAGCATGGTCTGGGCGAGCCGATCCCCCGCATCGTCCGCACCGAGGGCGCCTATCTCTGGACCGACACCGGCGATCGGCTGATCGACGCGATTTCGAGTTGGTGGGTGACGACGCATGGCCACGCCCACCCGCGCATCGCCGCCGCCATCGCCGAGGCCGCGGCGAGCACCGACCAGATCATCTTCGCCGGCCACACCCATCCCCAGGCTGAGGCGGTGGCCGACGGCCTCGCCGCGCTGTTCCCGCCGCAACTCGCACACGTGTTCTTTTCCGATTCGGGATCGACAGCGGTCGAGGTCGCGCTGAAGATGGCGCTCGGCTTCTGGACCGCGCGGGGGCAGCCGCGCCACCGAATCCTCGTGCTGGAGGGAAGCTATCACGGCGACACGATCGGGGCGATGTCGGTCGGCGCGCGCGGCGTGTTCAACGCTGCCTATGCGCCGCTGCTGTTCGACGTCGGCACCCTTCCCTTCCCCGACGACGACGCCGCACTCGTCGCGCTGGAGGCCGCGTGCCGCGAGCGGCCGGCGGCGCTGATCGTCGAACCGCTGGTGCTCGGTGCGGGGGGCATGCGGATGTATCCGGCCGAGCGGCTCGCGGCGATGGCGGCGATCTGTGCGCGGCACGGCGTGCTGTTCATCGCCGATGAGGTGATGACCGGCTGGGGCCGCACCGGCACGCTCACCGCCTGCGAACAGGCGGGCGTGGTCCCCAACATCATGTGCCTGTCCAAGGGGCTGACCGGCGGCAGCCTTCCGCTCGCGGTCACGCTGGCCAGCGCACCCGTCTATGACGCGCACTACTCGGACGACCGCGCGCGCATGTTCTTCCACTCGTCGAGCTATACCGCCAATCCGATCGCCTGCGCCGCCGCCGCCGCCAACCTCGCCATCTGGCAGGAAGAGCCGGTGCTCGACCGCGTCGCCGCACTGGGCGAGCGTCAGCGCGGCTGGATGGATCGGGCGGCCGGATGGCCGGGCGTCACCGCCGCCCGCACGCTCGGCACCCTCGCCGCGTTCGAGGTCGAGGATACGCGCAGCGGTTATCTCTCGGCGCTCGGCCCTGCGATCAAGGCGCACTGCGCCGCCGCCGGCGTGCTCCTCCGCCCGCTCGGCAACACGGTGTATGTGATGCCGCCTTATTGCGTGGGCGAGGTTGATCTGGCGCAGGTCTACGGCGCGATCGAGGACGCGATCCGAACGCTCCGCTCGTCCTGAGCCTGTCGAAGGACGTGCCCCAAACCGTGCCGCTTCGAACACGTGCTTCGACAAGCTCAGCACGAACGGAGTTGAGCGCGTCATCCCGGACTTGATCCGGGATCCCGCTTGTTCTTTGCACAGGCCCGGAGAGGCAGCGGGACCCCGGATCAAGTCCGGGGTGACGGTTCTGGAAAGGCGCCCCCGCTCAAAACCTCCACCAAACCCGCGCAACGATCTTGCGCGGCGCGCGAATTGGGTCTAGGCGCGCGGGCTCAGTGGCGGTCGTAGCTCAGTTGGTTAGAGCATCGGTTTGTGGTACCGAGGGTCGCGGGTTCAAGTCCCGTCGTCCGCCCCACCTCCCCCTTCCTTCCTGCGATCGGCGGATTGTCACGTGCTTACCGACTGGGGATTCCCCGACTTCGACGACCATGAGGGTGTTCACCTCTTCACCGATCCGGTGAGCGGCTTGCAGGCCGTGATCGCGGTGCATTCGACGACCTTGGGCCCGGCGGCGGGCGGCGTGCGCTTCTGGCATTATGCCGATCCGCGCGCGGCTATCACCGACGCGCTGCGCCTGTCGCGCGGCATGAGCTTCAAGAACGCGATGGCCGGGCTCCCCATGGGCGGCGGCAAGGGCGTGATCCTGGCCGATGCCAACCGCACCAAAACGCCCGAGATGCTCAAGGCGTTCGGCCGCGCGGTCGAATCGCTCGGCGGTCGCTATGTGACGGCCGAGGATGTCGGCATTTCAGAGGCCGACCTGACGACGATCGCTGGCGAGACGCGCTACGCCTCGGGCCTGCCCGTCAAAGCGAGCGGCGGCGCCGGCGGCGACCCCGGTCCCTTTACCGCGCACGGCGTCTATCTGGGCGTCCGAGCGGCGGCGAAGCGTGCGCTCGGCACCGACGACATGGCGGGCGTCCATGTCGCGATCCAGGGCCTGGGCAGCGTCGGCGGCGGCCTCGCTCGCCTGCTCGCCAACGACGGCGCGCGGCTGACGCTGGCCGACGTCAATTGCGACCGCGCGAGCGCGATGGCCGACGAGCTTGGCGCGGCGCTGGCCGATCCCGACGCGATCCTGGGCGTCGAGGCCGACATCGTCAGCCCCAATGCGCTGGGCGCGATCCTGACCGAGACGTCGATCGCGGCGCTCCGCTGCAAGGCGGTCGCGGGCGGCGCCAACAACCAGCTCGCGACGCGAGTTGAGGGTCGGGCGATCCACGATCGCGGCATCCTCTATGCCCCCGACTACGTCATCAACGCCGGCGGCATCATCAATGTGGGCCTCGAATATCTCGGCCAGGGCGACCGCGCCGAGGTGGAGAGCCGCATCGCGCGCATTCCCGAGCGGCTCGAGGCTGTGTGGGCCGAGAGCGAGCGCACCGACACGCCCGCGGCGCAGGTCGCCGATGCCCAGGCGATGCGCCTGATCGGGCGCGCCTGATGTCTTCCGAGCGCGGACGCGGCTGATGGGCTGGTTCGCGCTCGCCGGCATCGCGGCCGCGGCGCTCGCGCTGATGCTCGTGCTTCGCCTGCCAAAGGCGGTGGTCGGCTTCGCCGGCGCGGCGCTGATGCTGGGCGCGACCGGCTATGCGCTTCAGGGATCGCCGGCACTTCCCGCTGCGACGCCCAAGACCGAGCCCCCCGTCGGCGTCGCCGATGCCGAGCTGGTGACGCTACGCCAGCAACTGTTCGGCCGCTTTCAGTATAGCGACAGCTATTTCTTCATCGCCGACGCGCTGACCCGCGCGGGCGAGGAGCGAAAGGCGGCGCGGGCGATGCTGGGCGGCGTCCGCTCCGCGCCCAACAGCCTGCCGCTGTGGACGGGCTTCGCCTTTGCGACGGCGGGCGCGGACGGCGCGATGTCGCCCGCGGCGCGGATGGCGTTCCGCCGCGCGCACCTCATCAACCCGCAGCATCCCGGCCCTTATTTCTACGAAGGGCTAGCCTATGTCCGCGCCGGCGACCTTGCCGCCGCGCGTCCTGCCTGGCTGCGCGCGCTCCGGCTATCGCCGCCGAACGCGCCGTGGCGCGAGGGCATTGCGCTCCGCCTCGTCCTCCTCGACCGCTTCCTGGCGATGCAGGCCGGGGCGAAGGGGATGGCGCAGTAAGTCGGGCGCGACGCGCTCGTCCTTATTCCCCGCGCGAGATCCGGATCGCCTCGACCGCGTCGATCAGCCCCTCGCGCGCCATCGCCCGCGCCGCCGAATCGAGCCGCGGCGCATTGAGGAAAGCATGCCGCGCCAGCAGTGCCGCATCGGCGCCGTCATTGACCAGCCGCGCGACCACCGCGTCGAACGCGATCAGCTCGAACACCCCGATCCGTCCGCCGGTCCGCCGGCCGCCGCAGTCGGTGCAGCCCGCGCTTTCGTGGATCACCGCACCCGGATCGAAGCCGAGCAACGCGGCGACGCGGTTGCTTGCCTGCACCGGACGACGGCAGCCATGGCACAGCCGCATGCCCAGCCGCTGCGCCGTCACCGCGCGCAGATGCGCCGCCAGCGCCAGCCGATCGACGCCCAGGCCGCGTAGCCGCTCGAACGCGGTGATCGCGTCCGGCGCCTCGACCCGCGCGATCACGCGCCGCCCGCTCGCCGCCACCTGGAACGCCAGCGACGCCGATCCGCGATCGTCCAGGCTGCCGAGCACGAGCACGTCGGGATCGAGCGTCAGCGCGCGTTCCATGATCGCCTGCTGACCCCCGCCGGCTTCGCCGATCGTCAGCGCGCCCGGCAGGTCATCGATCCCGACCGCAACCACGCTCTGCGTCCGCGCCTCGCCGCCGAGCAGCGCCGCGATCGTCTGGCGCCGTCCCGAATGCGCGGGACCCGCGATCACTGCGACGCCGCCCGGCCGCTCGAGCGCGCGCACCATCGTCCGCGCCTGCGGGGCGGCGAAGCCCAGCGTCGTCAATGCATCGGCGACGCCGCCCGCCCGCTCCGACCGCAGCCGCAGCGCCAGCCGCTCGCCATCGGCATGCGCCGCGACATGCCAGTCGGCGAGCCGGTCGGCACCGCCATCGACGACCTGCCAGGCATCGGCGCGCAGCCGCTCGGGCTGAAGCCGTGAGGGCACCCAGGCGCGTAGCCGGCCATCGACTCGCAGCCGCACACGCACCGCATCGACGTCGAGATCGAGGTGGATGTCGCTCGCGCCCTGTGCCAGCGCGTCGGCGGTCAGCGCCTCGATCGCGGTTTCGCTCGCCATGTCGCCCCGCCCCCTTGCTGCTGCGGCCATCGGTGACGGCGATGCGACGCGAAGGTTACGGTTTGATGGCACGCTGGTCGCACGCGCGCCGCTCTGGCAGGAAGGTGCGATGAGCAATCTCGGATCGGGACATCCCAGCGAGCCTGTGGTGGCGCACATCGCCGCGCAGCCCGGCGTGCAGAAGCTGCCAAATCCCAAGCTGACGCTGTTCATCGCCAAGGGCTTCCTAGATGCCGCGCACTGCGCCGAGCTGATCGCGCTGATCGACCGGGACCGCCGCCCCTCCACGCTGGCGGATGCCAATGGCGACAATGCGTTTCGGACGAGCGAGACCTGCGACCTCGACGCCGCCGAGCCCGCGGTCGAACGACTCGAAGCGGCGATCGCCGCCTTCAGCGGCCTCGATCCGCGCCATGGCGAGCCGGTGCAGGGCCAGCGCTATGCCGTGGGTCAGGAGTTCAAGGCGCACACCGACTATTTCGAGCCCAAGGGCGCAGACTTCGCCAAATTCTGCTCGGTTGCGGGCAACCGCACCTGGACGCTGATGATCTACCTCAACGAACCCGAAGCCGGCGGCGCCACGCGGTTCAAGGTGGTCGACAAGCTCGTCCAGCCGGAAACGGGCAAGCTCCTCGCCTGGAACAACCTGCGTTCCGACGGTCGGCCGAACCCGGCGACGCTTCACCACGGGATGAAGGTGCGCGCGGGGACGAAGTACGTCATCACCAAATGGTACCGCGAGCGCCCCTGGGGCTGGTGAGCGGCTAGACCGAGCTTCGCCGCCGCTACCGTTGCTAGTCTAAGGGCGTGTCGCCGGGCACGTGCTTCGACAGGCTCAGCACGAACGGAGCTGGACGAGAAAGGGCCTTCGGCATGGTCGCCGAAAGCCCGATCCCCCTTTAACTCGGTACGCCGCGCTCCCGCTTTCGCGGGAGGACGTGGATCAAAGACCCACGCTCACCCCGAAGCTGAAGATCCGGCCCAGGTCATAGGTGTTCACGTCGGCGCGCGCGCCGTTGTTGAAGATCTGGAACTCCTGGTAGCGCGTCTTGGTCAGGTTGCGCGCCTCGAACTTCAGCTCGACCTGCTTGTCGTCGTCGCTGCCCAGCGGGATGCCCTGGCGCCACACCACGTCGAAGCGCCAGCCCGGCTTCTCGCGGATGTCGGGCAGGCGGACGCCGTTGACGATCGCGCCGCGGTTGGTGATCCGCTCGCTGGCATAGTTTACCAGGAGCGTTACCTGGCTCAGCATCTCGGTGTCTTCCAGGCCGAACTGCGCGTTGACCAGGTGGTTCGACTGGCCGACCAGCGGGCTGCCGTCGACGAACAGCTGGCTTGCCGGGATCAGCGGGCCGTTGACGTTGATCGGATTGACGACGGACTGGTTCTGCGCGTCCAGCTCCGACTTGGTATAGGTATAGTTGGCGATCAGCACCGCGCGCTTGGTCGCGAACAGGTCGCCCAGGCCGATCCCGTCCAGCGGGAAGTGCTTCACCAGCTCGACCTCGCCGCCGTACAGCTTGGCACCGGGCGCGTTGGAGAAGCTGGTCAGCAGCGACGAGCTGCCGGCGCCCGGCGATCCGAACGCCTCGATCGGGTTCTCGATGCGCTTGAAGAAGCCCGCGGCGGTCAGGCGCTGGTCACGCTTGAAGAACCACTCGTACCGCGCCTCCAGGTTGTAGAGCTCGCTGTCGGTCAGGCGCGGGTTGCCGATGAACTGCCGGTTCGATTCGAAGTCGAGATAGATCTGCGGCGCCAGCTCGCGGAACTGCGGCCGCGCGATCGTCTTCGAGGCGTGCAGGCGAAGCTGCATGTTCTCGGCGAAGTTCCACGTGATCGTCGAGGCGGGCAGCCAGTAGCCGTTGTTGAGGTTGGTGCCCGTCACGTTGGTGCCGACCGGCAGCACGCGCTGCTCGGCATCCTCATAGCGGACGCCGACCTGGGCGCGCAGACCCTCGAAGGCCTCTGTCTCGACCTGGAAATAGCCGGCATGGGTGCGCAGCGACGCGGTGTAGGCCGCCGCGCCCTGCGACGTCGATTCGTTCTGAAGGACGATGTTGTTGAGGATGACGTTATAGTCGCTCAGCAGATAGTCCGGGCGCAGCTGCTGCTCGGCCAGATCGAGGCCGTTCAGCGCTTGATAGCGGAACTGGTAGCGGAACGAGGTACGGTCCGCGTCCGAATAGGCATAGCCCGCCTGCACCGTCACCGGCGTGTCGAGATCGAGGTCGTAGCCAAGGTCGACGCTGCCCGACCACAGATCCTCGTTGAGCTCGCTGAACGCGATCTGCGCAAGCGACTGGTTGGCGAGGTTGTTGATGTAGTCGCCGACCTGCGGCGAGAAGAGGTAGGTGAAGGTCCGCTCGTACGGCGAGTTGCGCTGCGTGTTGGCATAAGCGCCGCGCAGGTCGACGTTGAGATTGCCGAACTTCAGCTCGGCCACGCCCTGGGTCGTGAACAGCTGGCGCTCGAACCAGTTGGTGTTCTGGTTGAGGAGGTCGAGGTTGTTCTGGTCCTCGCCCTGCCCCAGGATCGCCTGCTTCAGCGTGTCGTGGATGTAGAGGTTGGTCCAGCGCAGGCGATGGCGGCCGACCTCGGCGCCGACACCGAACAGGCCGTTGACGAGCGCGCGGTGATCGGTGGCGACGTTACGGAAGTCGCTGACGAGGCTGCCGTCCTGGTCGATCGCGACCTGCTGGATCGCGTCGCGCGTGCGCCAGGTGTTGGACAGGCCGCCGCCGGCGATCAGGCCGATGCGCGTCGCGCCGACGTCGAACGACGTGCCCGCGCTGATCTCGCCCGAGAAGTTGGCGGGGATGTTGCGGTTCTCGAAGACGAGCGACGTCTCGGCATTGGTGAGCTCGGTCACCTGCGCGGCGGTCACGCCGGTGCCGTTCATGCCGGCCTCGCGGATGAAGCCGGGGATCTTGCGCTCGCCGCTGTCATAGCCGAGCCAGTCGTGCGACCCGCCGTCATAGGTATAGCCGAGCTCGGCCGTGGTCGCGGTGTCGAAACCGACCGATCCGCCGATCTGGAGGAAGCTCTTCTTGGGCGCCGCCTTCGTCGTCAGGTTGATGACGCCGCCGCCGAACTCACCCGGGAAATTGGCCGAGAAGCTCTTCTGGACGAGGCTGGAGGCGATGACGTTGGTCGGGAAGATGTCGAGCGGCACCACGCGGCGCAGCGGCTCGGGGCTGGGCAGCGGCGACCCGTTGAGCAGCGACGAGGAATAGCGGTCGCCAAGGCCGCGGACGAACACGAAGCCGTTGCCGACCACCGACAGGCCGGTGACGCGGCTGAGCGCGCCGGCGATGTCGCCCTCGCCCGTGCGCGCGATGTCCTCGCTCGACAGGACCGAGACGACCTGCGGCGTGTTGCGGACGATGTTGGGGATATTGCGGCCGATGACGACGATGTCGTCGCCGGCATCGCCGCTGCTGGCGCCGGGGACCGAAACCTCGACCTCGTCCTGCGCGTCGGGCGCCTGCGAGGCGTCCGGGCCGGTGTCGGGCGGCGTGCCCGGCTGGCCGGCGCTGGGGCTGACCACCTGCGCGGGCGGGCTCGCGTTCGTCGCGGGCGCGCCGCCGCCGCTCGTCTGCGCCAGCGCGGCAGGCGCGACCAGCGTCGAGGTGAGGAGGAGCAGGCTGGCGAAGGCCACAGGCTTTGTCATGTTCTCGGTTCCGTCAGGGCATCGCCGCGCGGAAAGCGCAGGACGACTGGGCACGACGGGGATGGCGGCCCCTTTTCACCGCCACCCCCGTTGTTCGGTGCTTTTCGTCGATCAGGTCGTCGGAACGGCGGTGCAGGCACCGCTGGTCGAACCGAAGTTTCCGCGGTTCGAGTTGCAGGTCCAACCCTGGTACCAGGTGTCGGCCGAACCGTTGATCGCGCCGATGTACGAGGTCTGGACGAAGAACGCCGAACCCGCCGGGTTGAGCGTCGAGGCGTTGAACGGCGTCACCGCCGCCGCGCCCGTGCCCGGCAGATAGGTCGAGGTATAGGCGTTGGCCGCGGTGCCGTTGGTCACGTTGTTGGTACCCGCGGTGAACAGCGCCGCCTGCTCGGCATTGGTCACGGTCACGCCGCTCTGCGTCGATTCGGCCGACAGCGAGCCGCACGCGAAATAGACCGAGTTGAAGACCGGCGCGCCGGCTTCGTCGATCGCCGAGTTGGCGCCGCGGATCGTCGACTTGCCACCATTCTCGGTCGTGCCGGCGACGGTGTTGATGCACGCCTGGGGCGTGGTCATGATGCCGTTGACGAAGGTGAAGTCGGCGCCGCCGCGGATGCGGATGCCGGCATTCGTCGCGGTAGAGGTGTGGATGAAGGTGAAGTTCGAGATCCGGCCGTTCTGACGCGGCAGCGCGTCCTCGGCACCGTTCGAATCGATTTCCATCATGTAGTTGTCGGTCTGCGTGTTGTTCGGCTTCTGGATCGCCAGCGCGAACTGGATGAAGCCCTTCCAACCCACATCCGTGTCGATGCTGTCGTCATCGGCGCCGGTCACCACGAAGTAGCGTGCATTGTGCGTGCCGCCGAAGATCTCGATGCCGTCGTCCGAGCTGTTGTGGATCTGGATGTACTCGAGGCGCGTGCCCGAGCCGACGCCGCCGGTGGTCAGGCCCTGAAGCTCGTTGTTCGGGGTGATGACCGTGCCCGAATAGCGGATCTGGACATAGCGCATGATGCCCGAATTGTCGCCCGCGGTGGCGCCGCCGTAGAGCGCGTTGCCGGTACCCTCGACCACGTTCTCGCAGGTCGCCGAGCCGCCGGTGACGCCCGACAGGTTGCAGTTCGAGACGGGCGCGCGACCGGCCAGGATGATGCCGCCCCACAGGCCCTGCGATTCGTCGGTGACGTTGCCGGTCAGGTTCTGCTGCGCGGTAAAGATGATCGGCGCGTTGGCCAGGCCGTCGGCGGTGATCGTAGAGCCGCGGTTGACGACCAGGAAGTCGTTGTCGGCGTTGGTCGTGTTGGCATAGATCAGCACGCCCGGCTCGATCGTCAGGTTCGCCTGCGAACCGCCGGTGCCGGCGCCGCCGCGATCCACGCCCACGTCGACGCGGCCGTTGATCTCATAGGCGGTGCCAGCGCGGCGCGGCAGCGTCAGCGAGCCCGAGACGAGCGCGGGGATGCGGCAGCTGCGGAAATTGCCGACGGTGCCGACATTGGTCGTGCCGGTCGGACAGTCAGCAGCCGGGGTGCCCGCGGTCGAGGTCGGGGTCGGCGTGGGGGTCGGCGCCGGCGAGGGCGTGGGCGACGGGACGATGATGGTGCCTTCGCCCGGCGAGGCGACGCTCGAGGCGCCGTCGCACGCCGCGAGCGTCGCGCCCGCGCAGCTCGTCAGCAGGATAAGGCTAAGGCGTTTGAAGTCGGCCATGAAGATCTCCGTTCCGGCGGTTCCGGGTTCACGAGGCTGAGGCGCTGTCGGCCCCTCGATCGACTCGGATTTCCCCCCGTCGACCTCGCCGCCGCGCTAGGCGGCATGCGTGACGCGCGGATGCGGTTTCGAAGACGGTTCGGTTGCGAAGATATGACGATGGCGTGACGGTTGTGACAGTGGCGTTACGAGCGCGCGGTGTGCGCCATCTTACTTGTTCCCCGGCGAAGGCCGGCGCCCAGTTGGGAAGGCTTGTGTGACGGGCGCTGCGCCTACCATCAGCCTTCCGAACTCGACCCCGGCCTTCGCCGGGTAACAAGAAGAAGGGGCCGGACACCTAAGGTGCCGGCCCCTCCGCAATCAGCGATGAAAGACGATCAGAGCTCGCTCTCAAGCCAGGCCTTCAGCCGGCCCTTGGGCTCGGCGCCGACCTTGGTCGCGGCAACCTCGCCGTTCTTGAACAGGATCATCGTCGGGATGCCGCGCACGCCGTACTTGCCCGGCGCGTCGGGATTCTCGTCGATGTTGAGCTTGGTGATCGTCACCTGCTCGCCCAGCTCCTCCGACAGTTCCTCGAGGCTCGGGCCGATCATCTTGCACGGCCCGCACCACTCGGCCCAGAAGTCGACGAGCACGGGCTTGTCGGCGTCGAGCACGTCGGTGGTGAAGCTCTGGTCGGTGATGGCCTTGGTGGGCATGGGTCTAAACTCCTTCGTTGGCGCTTAACGTATGAGGCCGGGCATCCCCGCTCAAGCGCGCGAAGCCAAGCTTTGCTCCGCGGCCGGCAAGCCGGGCTTCAGCGCCGCCAGCGTCTCGGCCGGCAGCACGATCAGCCGCGGGCCGGCGGTGTAGAGCAAGGCCGCCTCGATCCTCCGCCCCGGAAAGATGACGCCGAGCGCCGCGGCATAGGCCGCCATCTGCCGCGCATGATGCACCGGCACCTCGTCCAGCGCGGCCGGCGCCCGCCGGCCGGTCTTGAAGTCGACCAGCCGAACGCGATCGGGCTCGACCAGCAGCCGGTCGACGGTGCCCGCGATCACCCGCCCCTCCACCGTCGCCGCGATCGGCGCCTCGGCCAGCGCATCCGCGCCGAACAGCTCGGCGAAATCGGGATGCTCGATGATCGACAGCGCCTGCGCCGCCAGCCCGTCGCCCAGCGGATTGCCCGCCAGCCACGCCTCGCCGGCCGCCGCGCGGTGCCCGGGCGGGAGTGCCGGCAGCCGCTCGAACAGGCCGTGGAGCAGCCGCCCGCGCTCGGCCGCGGCCTGCATCGCCGGGCCGGCGGGGGGCGGATCGGCAACGGCATCATCGCCCAGCGACGACGGCGCGAGCGGTCGCGGCGGGCGTGCCTCCTCGGGCGCCGGTTGCCGTGCCCAGGCCGGGAGCGGCATCGCGGCCGATCCCGACCCGCCCGTCTCCGCCACCATCGCCGCCGCCGGCTCGGCATCGTCCAGCACGCGCATCTCGCCGGCCGGCACGCCCAGCGCATCCATCGCCAGCGACGCCGCGCGGTACCAGCTGAGCGCCGGCGCCTCGCCCTTCGCCCGCTCGGACAGGCTGCCGGCGATCACCAGTTGCTCCTCCGCCCGCGTCGCCGCGACGTAGAAGAGCCGCCAATGCTCCTCCAGCTCGCGCCGGTCGCTCGCCTCCACCACCGCGTCGAGCGGCCCGCCGCGCTCGGCGGCGCGGGGGCGGAAGACGGGGAGCGGCGGCAGGTCGAGGTCGGGCTGCCACTCGATCAGTTCGCGCCGGTTCTGCGTCGGGTCGGCGGTCGCGTCGGCCAGGATCACGAGCGGCGCCTGCAGCCCCTTGGCACCATGCGCGGTCATCACCCGCACCGCCGCCTGCGGCCGCGAGCTGTCGCGCACGATCTCGACCTCGCCGCGGTCGAACCAGTCGAGGAAGCGCTGGAGCGACGGCGTCGCGTTCCGCTCGAAGGCGAGCGCGGCCGACAACAGCTCCTCGATCGGATCGCGCGCTTCCTCGCCCAGTCGCTCGATCAGGCGGCGGCGCCCCTCGATCTCGCCCGAGAGGATGTCCTCCAGGAAGCGATAGGGCGTGGTGAAGTCGGCGCGTGCGAGCAGGTGCTGGAGCGGTGCCAGCCGCTCGGCCGGCTGCGTCGCGCGCAGGTGGCGCCACAGCCCCCCTTGCCGCTTCATCGCCGCCGCCATCAGCTCGTCCTGGCTCCAGCCGATCAGCGGCGAGACGAGCAGGCTGGCAAGGCTGAGGTCGTCCCCCGGCTGGAGCACGAAGCGGATCGCCACGAGCAGGTCCTGCACCGCGAGCGGCGCGTTCAGCCGCAACCGATCGACGCCCGCCACCGGCACCCCCTCGGCATAGAGGCGCGCGACGATCAGCGAAGCGAGATCGCCGCGCCGCTTGACCAGGATCATCACGTCCTCGGGCCGGAGCACCCGGCCCTTCGACGCGAGCCGATGCCCATCCTTCAGCCAGTCGCGCACCTGCCGCGCGATGCGGCGGGCGAGTTCGCGGACCTGGTCGTCGATCCAGCTCTCCTCGTCCGCGTCGCTGCCGCCCGCGATCACCGGCGGCATCAGCGTGACCCGGCCCGGTCCCGGCACGCGGCTGGCATGGGGCTGGCGATCGCCCGATCCCATGCCGGGCTCGGGCAGCGCGTCGAGCGCGGCATCGACGAAGCGCAGCACCGTCGCCGTGGACCGAAAGCTTTCGGTCAGCGCGACCGTGTCGAGCGGACGGCGCGCCTCCGCCTCGATCGGCGGCCCGGCGCCCAGCCGATCGAAATGCAGTCGCGCGGCGTTGAAGAAGATCGGGTCGGTGCCCTGGAACCCGAAGATCGCCTGCTTGTCGTCGCCGACGGTGAACAGCGTCCGCACCCGCGTGCCCCGTGTCCCCTCGCCCGCGAAGAACTCGTCGGCGATCGCCTGGACGATCCGCCATTGCGCCAGGTTGGTGTCCTGCGCCTCGTCGATCAGGACGTGCTCGGTCGCGAGGTCGAGCTTGTAGCGCACCCACTCGCCCATCCCCGGCGTTTCCAGGAGGCGCACGGTCGCGGCGATCAGGTCGTCGAAATCGACCGCCCCCGCCAGCCGCTTGGCGCTTCGATAAGCTTGGGCATAGGCGCGGCCCGCATCGAGCGCGGAGGCGAGCGCATCGGCATAGCCCGCACGCACCTTGAGCTGCAGCAGCTCGGCGCAGCGGCCGTGCAGCCGCTCGGCGAGCGGCGCATAGTCGTCGCCGGGCGGCACCTGTCCCTTGCCGCCGCGTGGATCGCCCTTGCCTGTCGCCCAGACGAGGTGGAGGTCGCCCAACGTCGCCGCGCGCACCGCCGGTTCGGCGGCAAGCCAGGCGGCGATGACGTCCGCGCGCTCGAGCCCGCGCTTCGTCCCCCAGCCCGATTGCAGCGCCGACAGCGCGCGCAGGCTTTCGAGGTCGAAGCGATCGTCGCCGCATGACGCCTCGATCTCGGCATCGACGTCGCCCGCCGGCAGGCCGAGCTGGCGGCGCAGCCACGGCGCGATCCCGTCACCGATCGGCAGCGCGTCCATCGCATCGGGCTTGGCAGCACAGGCATGGAGGAACGCCTCCACCCGCGCCTCGCCGAGGCGGAGCGCGAGCGCGCCGATCGCTTCCTCGACGCGCACCCGCCCCTCCCGCGCTTCGTCCTCCAGCAGCCGGGCGAGCGCGTCGCGGCGGAGCACCGCCTGCTCGCGCGGTTCGAGCGGACGGAAGCCCGGCACCAGCCCCGCTTCCGCCGGAAAGGCGGCGAGCAGGCTCTGGCAGAAACCGTGGATGGTCTGGATGCGAAGGCCACCAGGCGCGTCGAGCACGCGCGCGAACAGCGTCCGCGCGCGCTCGACCTGGTCGGGGGTGGCGGGCTCGCCCAGTCCGCGCAGCTCGTGGAACAGATCGTTGCTGTCGAGCCGCACCCAGCGCGCGAGCGTGCCCGCGATCCGCTCGGCCATCTCCGCCGCGCCCGCCTTGGTAAAGGTCAGGCACAGGATCGCCTCGGGTCGGCTCCCCGCCAGCAGCAACCGGAACACCCGTGCGGCCAGCACCTGCGTCTTGCCGGTCCCAGCCGACGCGGCGAGCCAGACATGGCGTTCCGGATGACTCGCGTCCCGCTGCGCACCGCGGAGAGAATGGAGTGGGCGGCTCATGGTGCTTTACCCCGGCAAAGGCCGGGGTCCAGTTGGAGCACGTGGATGGCAACCAGCAGCTTCGCGTCACTGGACCCCGGCCTTCGCCGGGGTACGACGCGTTTTGATCGGTAGGAACGGGGATCAATCACGCCCATACCACTCGTCCCGCCGCATCAGCTGGTCATACTCGGCATAGGGCGCCATCTCTGGCACCAGCTTGGCCGTGAACGGCGCCTCCCCCGTCAGCCACTCGCGCACCGCGGCGACGAAATGGTCGTGCGCCATGCCGACGAAATCCTCCGGCGCGATGCCGCTTCGCCCGCCGACCGGGCTCTGCGTATAGCCGAGCGCATCGCCGCGTTTCGCCAGCGACCAATATTCGAAGCTCATCGCCTCGCCCGTAATCCGGTCGAACCCGCCGCGCTCGGCGATCAGGCCGATGAGCCCGAGCTGTAGGCTGAACCCCGCCGCCACCGCCGCGGGACTCGGCGGCTTGCCGGTCTTGTAGTCGACGATGCCCAGGCTGCCGTCGGGCATCCGGTCGATGCGGTCGTACTTGCCCGTCAGCGTCACGCGTTCGATCGCGATCGCGCCCGATTCCTCGACGCCCAGCACGCGTCGGCCCTCACCCATCTGGCGGGTCAGCTCGGCGGCGATCCATTCGACCGCGGCGATCAGGCGTGGGCGCCACAGCGCGCGGACGATCGGGTGCGTTCGCGTGTCGGCAAGCATCGCGTGCGCGCGCTCGACCAGCCGCACCGGATCGTGGCCGTCGCGGCGCGACCATGCCTCCAGGATCGAATGCACCGCGGTCCCGCGCCACGCCGCGCTCGGATCGGCGTCGACGGGATCGAGCGGCGACAGCCGCAGCATCCGCCGCGCGTAGAAGGCGTACGGATCGGCCTTCAGCCGGTCGACCTCGGTCACGCTGATCGCATCCGGCCGGTCCGCGAGCGGCGGGCACGGCGCCGGTCGCGCCGCCGGACGATGCGCGGCGGTATCCAGCGCGCGAACCCAGCCGTTCAATCCCGGCTCGGACTCCAACCCTTCGGCCAGCGCCTCCAGCCTCAGCCAGAAGCGCGACGGGATCGTCGGCGCCGACGCATCTCGCCGCGCGCGCGTCAGCAGCACTTCGCGCGCGCCGAGCGCCATCGCGAAGTCGTGCGCGGCGAGACCGATCCGGCGTTCGAGCGACGGCAGGCCAAGCTCGCCGCGGATGCGCGGCGCCAGCCACGGATCGGGCGCGGGCAGCGCGGGCCACGATCCTTCGTTCAGCCCG
The DNA here is from genome assembly GCF_032391395.1 of Sphingomonas sp. Y38-1Y. Lineage (NCBI taxonomy): Bacteria > Pseudomonadati > Pseudomonadota > Alphaproteobacteria > Sphingomonadales > Sphingomonadaceae > Sphingomonas > Sphingomonas sp. Y38-1Y. The sequence continues at coordinate 1,363,918 of NZ_CP135916.1, read as the reverse complement.
CCAAGCACGACGACGTCGGCGCTCTGCAACCGCGCCTCGATCAGGCCATAGATGGCGAGCCGCGGATGCCCGCCCTGCGGCGGCCGGATCGCCACCTCGTCGAGCAGGTTGCGCATCAACGGCAGCAGCGCGCCGGCGGAGATCGCGCGCGGCCCCTCGCCGCCGTCGCGCTCCAGCGCCTCGAGCAGATCGGCCGCCGCCCGCCCCTCGGCACGCGCCCAGGCGGCATCGCCCGCCAGCAACGTCGCCGCCTCGCGCAGTAGCGCCGCATGATCGCCGAGCGGCCGGTCGCCGCCCTCCGCCATCGCCGCGACGGGGGCGAGGCAATCGCGCACGCCGTCCCACCACTCGCGTGCCGCCTCGCGCAGCCGCGCGGTGCGCGCGTCGCCCTCGCGAAGATGCGCGTCGATGCCCGCCAGCCCCGGCGCCGGCCTCGGGCCGCGCAGCGCCAGGTCGAGCCGCCGCGCGCCCTCCAACCACTTGAGGCGCCGCTCGGGATCGCTCGCCGCGACCAGCGGATGCTTGAGCAACGCCAGCAGCGCCATCGGGGCGAAGCTTTGCCCCGCCGCCTCGACGATGGCGAGGAGCAACGTCCCCGGCGCCAGCATCGCCAGCGGCCGGCCCGCCGAATCGTCGATCGCGATTCCCCAGCGCGCGCAATGCGCGGCGACGCGCGCGGCCAGGTTGCGGTCGGGCGTCACCAGCGCCGCGGTGCGCCCCGGCACCTCCAGCGCCTCGCGAAGCTTGAGCGCGATCGCTTGCGCCTCCTCGGCCGGGGTCGCCACCTCGATCGCAGTCACGCCGTCGAAGCGGCGCTCGCCCTTGGGCAGGGTCGGCCAGCGGTGGGTGAGGCTCGCGGGCAGCATCGCGCTGTCGATCGCCCGCCCCCGCGCGGGCGGCGCGTCGAGTTCGCTCGCAACGCGCCACGGCTGCACCTCCTCGCGCGCAACGCCCATTCGGTCGAGCAGCAGCTTGAGCGCGAATTGCGGGTGCGTCTCGATCGACGGGCGGGTGATGCCCCTCACCGGATCGGGTGCGTGCGGCCCCAGCGCGTCCCACGCCGCATCGTCCAGCCCGGTCGCGAGACCCGGCAGCACGACGAACCCCTCCGGCAACCCCGCCACGCAGCGCAGCAGCCGCGCCACCGCCGGCACCGGCGAGGTCACGCCCGCTGCGCATACGAACCGCGCGGGCGCCGCATTTGCCCAGTGCCGGCACGCGCGGTCGAGCAATTGCCGCCGCCGCTCGGCCAGGTCGATGACGCCCAGCCGCGCGCGCTCGCCCGGCCAGCGGTCGAGCACCACCTCGAACGTCGACAGCGCCGTCGCCCAATGCTGCGACAGCTCGCCCGACAGATCGATCGCGCGCAGCCGTGCCGGGTCGACCTCCTCGACCTGCAACTGGTCGAGCGTGCGGGCGAGGTCACCGGCCAGCCGCACGGCCTCGGCGGGGTCGAGGCCCGGCCGCGCCTCCTGAAGCAGCCGCGCGAGGATCAGCCGGCGCTTGAGCGGCTCGATCGCGGGCGGCACCGGCGCGGCGTCCGCGGGGTCGAAGAACGGCCCGACCGCCTCGTCCAAGTCGGTGTCGCCGATCGCGACGATGCGGGGCAGCAGCAGCCCGCCCTCGCTCAGCCGCACGAACGCATCGGTGATCGCCCGCACCGCGCGGCTGGTCGGCACGATGACGACCCCGCGCGCCAGCCCCATCGGCTCGCGCCCGTATCGCCGCATCAGCCCGATCGCGAGCGTGTCGGCAAACGCCTTGTGCGCGGGAATGGTGGAAACCGAAGGGCCTCTGGCCGCTTCAGCCATCGGCGAGCAATGCCTCGGTCATTCCGATCGATTTGGGACTGCCGACATCGAACCACAGTCCCTCATGCGCGGCGCCATAAGCGCGCCCCGCCTCGATCGCGCGGTTCCAGAACAGGTTGGTCGAGAACGGCCCTTCGGGATAATCGCGCACGATCGCCGGATTGAGGATCTGGACGCCCGTATAGACGAACGGCGCCAGCCGGCCGGCCGCGCGCCGCCGCACGATCCGTCCCTCGGCATCGAGGTGGAAGTCGCCGCGCCCCGAATGGCCGTTCGCCCGCGCGAGCGGCACCATCAGGAGGAGCGCGTCCATCCGGTCGGCGTCCCACATCTGCGCCAGCTGCACGATCGCGTCGATCGGCCCATCGACCCACAGATTGTCGGAATTGACGCACAGGATCGGCTCGTTGCCCAGCAGCCCGCGCGCGTGCGCCAGCCCGCCGCCGGTCTCGAGCAATTGCGATCGTTCGTCGGACACCGCGATCTCGATGCCCTTCACGCGGTGGCGGAGGTGCGCCTCCAGCACGTCGGCGAGATAATGGACGTTGACCACCGCCCTTGCGACGCCGGCCGCGCGCAGCCGGTCGAAGACATGGTCGATCAGCGGCTTGCCCGCGACCTCGACCAACGGCTTGGGGCGCGTCGCCGTCAGCGGACGCATCCGCTTGCCGAGGCCCGCGGCCATCACCATCGCGGTCCTGGGCACCGCAACGTCGGGGTTGGGCCGAAGCGAGAGCGTCTGGGCCATCAGCGCGCGAGCTCGACCGGATCGCCGCGCAGGTGCGGCGGGATGTTGGCATCGAACCACGCCGCCACAGGGGCCAGCGCCGGATGCGCCAGGTCGCGCTCCAGATATCCCCACACGCGCGGGCAGAGCGTCGGGTAACGCGGCTTGCCGTCGCGCTTCCACAGCCGGGTAAAGATGCCGACGATCTTGGCGTTCCGCTGCGCACCGAGCACGTGATAGGCGATCGCGAAGCTCTCGTCGGCGCCGACCGTTCGCACATAGAGGTCGAGCATCGCCGCCTCGATCGCCGTCGGCACGTCGCGCCGCGCATCCTGGAGCAGCGAGACGAGGTCGTAGGCGGGATGCCCCGCCAGCGCGTCCTGGAAATCGAGCAGCCCCAGCGTCTCCGCCCGCCCCTCGATCAGCATCAGATTCTCGGCATGATAGTCGCGCAGCACCGTGACGCTGGGCGGCGACAGCGGCGCGAGCACCGCCTCCCACGCCCTCGCATACCCGTCGACATCGACGTCCAGCCCCAGCGCCGCGCAATACCATTCCGTCAGCAGCGCCGCCTCTCGCCGATATTCTGCCATGTCATAGGGACGCAGGTCCATCGGCGCATGTTCGTGCAGCCGGACGAGCAGCCGCACCGCCTCTTCATACAGCCGCAGCTCGCTTTCGGGCGCCGCGTCGACGGTCTCGCGCATTCGGGCATTGCCGAAATCCTCGAGCAGGATCAGGCCCCGGCCCAGATCCTCGCCCAGGATTTCGGGCGCGGCGAATCCACGATCGGTCAGCCAGCGCGCCACCGAGAGGAACGGGCGCGGGTCCTCGCGCGGGGGCGGCGCAGCCATCAGGATGGCGCTGCGTCCCGGCGCGACGATGCGGAAATAGCGGCGGAACGAGGCGTCGCCGGGGATCGGCTGGATCTCGGCATCGCCCCAGCCGAGCGCCGCGAGGAAGGGCAGCGCCGCGGCCGGCGGATTCAGGTCAGGGGCCATCGCGCTTCCCATGCCGCCGGCACGTCCGCTGTCAAGCCGCGCGACCCGTCCTCGGCGACGATCAGCGTCACGCGAAGGGCATCCGGAAAGACGTGGGCCCCGACCCGCTCGGGCCACTCGACCACCAGCGCGCCGTCATAGCGTGCGTCGTCCAGCCCGAGTTCGAGCAGCTCGCCCTCGTCCTCGATCCGATAGAGATCGACATGCATCACCGGCAGCCGGACTTCCGGCGGCTGATAGCTCTGGACGATCGCATAGCTGGGGCTCGGCGCCTCCCCCTCCAGCCCCAGCGCCGCGAGGAGGCCGCGCGCGATCGTCGTCTTGCCTGCGCCCAGCGGCCCCGACAGCGTCACCGCATCACCCGCCCGCAGCACCGCCGCCAGCCTGGCGCCCAGCGCCAGCGCCGCCGCCTCGTCGCCCAGCGCGATCATCGCCGCGGCAGCTCGATGGTCACCAGCGTCCCCTGCCCCGGTTCGGACATCAGCGTCACCGTGCCGCCATGCGCCTCGATCGCCTGGCGCGCGATGGCGAGGCCGAGGCCAAGCGCGCGCTCGCCGGAGCCGGTGACGCCGTGCCGCGCGAAGCGGTCGAACGCGCGCGCCTGCGCCTCCGGCGACATGCCCGGCCCGTCGTCGGACACGACGATCCGCGCCCGGTCGCGATCGCCATCGACATGCAGCAGCACCCGGCCGCCCGCGGGCGTGCCGAAGATCGCGTGGCGAAGCACATGCTCGATTGCCTGGCGGATGCGCCTGCCCTCCGCCTGCACCTTGCCCGCAGTGCCCTTTACCTCGGTGGCGAGGTCGATGCGCTTGTCGGCGGCGAGCGGCGCGACCGCGGCGGCGGCGGCCTCGGCGGCATCGCCGACGCCCAGCGGCTCGCGCACCGGCGGCTGGTCGGCCTGCGTCAGATCGAGCACATCGTCGACCAGCGCACCCAGCCGATCGACCGATTCGAGAATGGCGGCGGTATAGCCCTGCCCCGTTTCCGTCAGCGCGCCGGCATAACCGCCCTCCAGCATCTCGGCGAAGCCCTTGATCGAGGTGAGCGGCGTGCGGAGCTCATAGCTCATGTTCGCGACGAACGCAGTCTTGACGCGGTCCGCGGCTTCCAGCGCCTCGGCACGATCGCGTAGGGCCTGCTCGATCTTCCGGCTGTCGGAGATGTCGAGCATCGTCAGCAGCGCGTTGCCGTCGGGCAGCGGCACCGCGCCGAACTCGAAATGCTTCCCGTCGGCAAAGGCGACGCGCCCGCCGCGCTGGAGCCGCTCGGCAGTTGCCGACCGGACGAGCTCGGCCATCAGTGCCGCGCGCGACGGATTGGCGAGCCGCGGCGCGACTTCCTTGGCCAGCGCATCGACGCGCGGATGGCCCTGAAGCATGGTCTCGTCCAGGCCGAAGGCGGTGCGGAACTTGTTGTTCCAATGCTGGAGCCGGCCGTCGGCGGCGAACACGGCGATCGCCTCGAACAGATTCTCGATTGTCGCGGTGCGGACGCGCAGCAGCGTGTCGCGCGCGCTGGCGAGCTGTACCTGCTCGGTCCGATCCTCGAAGATCAGCAGCAGCCCGCCATCGGGCAGCGGCTGCGCAACGACACGCAGGTGGATGCCGCCGGCCAGGTGCCAGCCTTCCTCGATCTGCGCATCGGCCGCGGTGAACCAGCCGCGCCGCTCGTTCTTCCAGCCGGGGAAGTCGCGCACCTCAGGGAGCTTACCCGCCTCGCGCATTCGTTCCAGCACGCGGTCGAACTCGGGCCGGTCGGCCAGCCACTCGCCGCGCATCGCGAACAGCCGGCGGAACGGCTGGTTGCAGAAGACCAGCGCGCGGTCGGGGCCGAACTGCACGACGCCGGCGGAGATGCGGTCGAGCATCGCCCGCTGCGCCTCGCCGAAGCGCTTGATGCCGGTCCGCGCTCGCTCCAGATCCTCGATGTCGATCGCGAAGCCGGCGATCCCGCCATCGGCAAGCGGCACGTCATGGACGCGCAGCATTCGTCGCTGCCCGCCGATCGTCGCCGGCAGCGCGGTCGCGCGCGGTGCCCCCGCCTCCTGCGCGGCGAGTGCCTGGGAGGGCGGTGCGCCGGGCGCGCCCATCTCGACCAGCTCGACCTGCCGCGCGACTGCATCGTCCGCATCGTTCGCCTCGACCGCCGCGACATAGGCGGTGTTGACCAGCGCCAGCCTCAGGTCGCCGGTGCGATACCACATCGGCATCGGCGCCGCCTCGATCAGGCCCTTCAGCGCCTGATACGCGTCGCGCAGCATTTCGACCCGTTCCGACAGCCGCTGCACTTCGCCCTGCGTTTCCGTTGCGTCGAAGAACCAGACGATGACCCCGGCATCGCGCGTCAGCGCCGACGCGGCCCGCTCGCCCGCCGCCATCAACAGCCGGTCGCTTCCCACCGCGCGCACCGGCAGGCGGAACGGGATCGCCGCCCGCCGCGCACCCTCGATCGCGGCCGCCAGCCGATCGGCATCCTCGCGCACCAGCCCGGCGCCGTCCGCCGACAGGCCCGACAGCTCGCGCGGCGGCGAGGACAATCCCAACCAAACTAGCAGCTGGCTCGACGCCTCGACCCGCCCGTCGCCGCGCACCACCAGCGCGCGCGCGGGCGCCGACCGGATCAGTGCCCAGAGCCGCGCATTGTCGCTGTCGGTGCCGCGCGCCGCCGCGCGCATCTTCAGGCCGGTGTAGAGCGCCCAGGCGGCACCCGCGACGAGCAAGGCGAGCACGGCCCCGGCCAGCGCCGCCGATCCCGTCGCCACGATCATGTCCGCCGCCGCGCAAGCGGTGCGCCGGCCCGCCCCTTGTCCATGTTCCAGCCCTAGTGCGCGGCGAGGCCCCGCGAAAGGGGCTTGTCCCGGCGCGTGCGTAATGACTTATTCAGCATCCGCTAATCGACGTTCTGGCACAGCCTGTCGCGCGCGACCCGGCGGACCAAAGCCGCCGTCCCAGGCGTTAATCCTGATCGGGTGCTTCCCCGCATCCACACCGGAGTGTTCGTATGTCCAATTCTTCCCAGCGTCGGATCGGCCTCGTCGTCGCCGGCGCGCTTGCCGTGTCGGCCTGCGCCACGCCGACCCCCTATCGCCCCGTGACGGGCCAGGGCACCTATCGCACCGGCTATTTCGACGAGCAGATCGAGAACAACCGCTTCCGTGTCGGCTTCTCGGGCAACAGCCTCACCTCGCGCGAGACGGTGGAGCGCTACCTGCTGTTCCGCGCGGCGCAGCTGACGCTCGAGCGTGGCTACGACTTCTTCACCCTTGTCGACCGCGACACGGAACGGCGTACCCGCACCCAGGTCATCGACGACCCCTTCTACGGTCCCGGCTGGGGCGGCGGGTTCGGCGGCTGGAATGGCTGGGGTCCGCGTTGGCGCTACTTCCGCCCGGGCTTCGGCTGGGGTGGTTGGGGCGGCTGGGGCGGCGGGTTCGGCGGCGGCATCACCGATGTCCGCCAGATCGACCGCTACGAAGCGCAGGCGGAGATCCAGACGGGCCGCGGCCCCAAGCCGCAGGACGTCCGCGCCTTTGACGCCCGTCAGGTGGTCGAGAATCTCGGGCCGAACATTCAGCTGCCGCAAGAGCGTCGCCGCTGATCGGACGGGCATGAACGGGGGCGGGGTGGCCGGATGCGGTCGCCCCGCCCTTGCCTTTTCACCCTGCCGTCCACAGCTTTCTGCACAGGGGCGAGGCGCCCCGCTTGCGCGGCGGCTTGCTGCGCGGCACCATATGGATCGGCGGCACCCCTGCCGCCGCTGGAAAGACGAATGCTCGACGAAGCCGAGTTCGACCGCGACGACGCTGCCCCCATCGACATGCTCGAAAGCTATTTCTCCGCGCATGGCTGGAGCCATGAGCGCGAGGACGACGAGATCGTCGCCAAGTTCAAGGGCAGCTGGACCGAATATGAGCTGCGCGCGATCTGGCGCGAGGAGGACGGCGTCCTCCAGTTCCTGGCGCTTCCCGACATCCGCGTCGCCGAAGAGCGCCGCGCCGCGATCTACGAGACGATCGGGCTGGTCAACGAACAGCTCTGGATCGGCCATTTCGAGCTCTGGTCGTCGAGCGGCATCCTCCTTTATCGCCACGCCGCAATGCTGGGCGACGACGACGATGGTGCGACGCTGAGCCTCGATCGCGCCGAATTGCTGGTCGAGACCGCGATCGACGAGTGCGAGCGCTTCTACCCTGTGTTCCAGTTCGTGCTGTGGGGCGGCAAGAGCCCCAAGGACGCGATCGCCGCCGCGCTGATCGAAACGCAGGGCGAGGCGTGAGCGAGACGGCGGCGCCTGCGCGCCTTTGGCTGGTCGGCGCGGGCAACATGGGCGGCGCGATGCTGCGCCGCTGGGTGGCGAGCGGGATCGCCGCCGATCGCATCACCGTCATCGATCCCGGCAGCCCGCCGGTGCCGGAAGGCGTCACGGTCGTCGCCGCGCCGCCGCCGGGCGACACCCCCGACATCCTGATCCTCGCGGTCAAGCCGCAGATGCTCGACAGCGTCGCGCCATCGCTGGCGGCGATCGCCGCGCCGATGCTCGTCTCGATCCTTGCCGGCGTCGAAGTCGCGGCGCTTCGCGACCGCTTCGCCGCGCAGGCGATCGTCCGCGCGATGCCCAACCTGCCCGTCGCGATCGGCAAGGGCGTCGTCGCGCTCCACAGCGACAGCGACGCCCCCGCTGTCCGTGCCGCGGCCGAGGCGCTGATGGCGCCGCTCGGGCATGTCGAGTGGGTCGACGAGGGGCTGTTCGACGTCGTCACCGCGCTGTCGGGCAGCGGCCCCGGCTTCACCTATCGTTTCATCGACGCGCTGGCGAAGGGGGGCGCGGCGCTGGGTCTGCCCGCTGACCAGGCGCTTCGGCTCGCACGCGCCACCGTGGAGGGATCGGCGATGCTGGCCGCCGGCGCCGAGGAGAGCCCCGCGATCCTCGCCGACCGCGTCGCCAGCCCCGGCGGCTCGACGCGCGAGGGGCTGAACGTGCTCGACGCCGATGGCGCGCTCGTCGGCCTTCTCACCGATACGCTCGACGCAGCGACCCGTCGCAACGCCGAACTGGCCGCCGCCGCACGCCGCTGAACGGAACAGGGCCCAGCCTCAACGGGTTGTGATCGGTCGAAGGCCCATCGCAATCGAAGGAGGACGGCATGACGACGACCACGACGGCGAAGAAGCGCGACACCGACGGACGCTTCAAGAAGGCGTCGAACGGCACCACCAGCAACGCCAATCTGGGCGTGATCGCGGGCGCCGCGACCGCGGGCGCCGCGATCGGCATGCTCGCGATGCTCGGCCGCAAGGCGGCGGTCCAGGCGCCGAGCGCGCTGGCCGCCGACTGGGCCGCGGCGCTCGCGCTGGAGCACAAGGCGGTGCTCAAGATCTTCGACGCGCTGGAGGCGACGGAGAGCCGCAACACCACCAAGCGCTCGATCCTGCTCGCGCAGATGAAGCATGCGCTGGCCAAGCACGATGTCGAGGAAGGCAATGTGATCTATCCGGCGCTGCGCGAGGCGGGCCGGACCGAAGAGGCCGATCACCTCACCAAGGATCACGGCTATATCAAGCAGTATCTCTACGAGCTTGAGAACATGCCCAAGGACAATCCCGAGTTCCTGACCAAGCTGCGGAGATTCCGCGCCGATATCGAGAAGCACATGACCGAGGAAGAGACCGAACTCTTCCCGTCGCTCCGCGCCCAGCTCTCCGACGAGAAGAACAAGGCGCTGGCCGCGGCGATGAACAAGGAAGGCTTCAAGGTCGCGTAAGCAGTCGGGGCGGGTCGATCGACCCGCCCCGCGTTCCTTCTTGGTTCCCCGGCGAAGGCCGGGGTCCAGTTGGGACCCAAACGTTGGCAAGCGCTTCGCTCACCAACTCGAGCCTTCCCAACTGGACCCTGGCCTCCGCCGGGGAGGTACGTTGAGAGTTGGCGCAATCTCACCGTGCTCCCGCGCAGGGGGGAGCCAAAAGCGCCACGGCCGCCGATCCTGGGCTCCCGTCTCCGCGGGAGCACACAAGTCTACAGCCGAACCGTCAGCGACGTGCCGATCACGTCGGCATTCCCCGAGTTCGTCGATACGATCCGCGCCGTCGTCGCTGCCGCCGTCCCGGCGAACAGCACGTCGCGCCGATCCAGCCGCTCCTCGCTGACGAAGACATGGGCATAGCTCACATTGACGTCGATCCGGTCGTTGAGCCGCCACGTCGCGCCCGCCGTCGCCCAGATGCGGTCGCCATCCGGCACCCGCGTCGTCCGGAACGCATCGCGCGTCGGCGTCGTGTCGTAGAGGCCGCCGGCGCGCAGCGTCAGCCGCTCGCTGGCGTCGAACTCGATCGCACCGTGACCCGACCAGCTGTCCTTGTAGTTCTGCTCGCTCACCGTCGCCGGGCGGCCATTGGGCTCGACCACGATCGCGTCGAAGCGAGACCAGTTGAACCACTGCCCCGTCGCCATCACGCGGAACCGCTCGCCGACGCCGTACATTGCGCTCAGCGTCACGCTCTCCGGGATCTCCAGCGGCGCGGTGGCGAACGCCGTACCGTTGGCGCCCGCCAGCGGACCGACCAGCCCCGACACCTGGTACTTGCCGTCCAGCCGGTGCGTCACCTTCGATCGGTAATGCCCGCCCAGCCGAATTTTGCCCAGGCTGAACAGCACGCCCGCATTCCAGCCGACCGACAGGTCGTCGCCGGAGATGTTGAGTTCGCCATCGCCCGCGCCCGGAACCAGATTGGGCAGCGCGTTGCGCAGCTTGACGTCGATCTGCTGGATGTCGATGCCGCCGCCGATCGAGACATTGTCGTTGATCGCAAAGCCGACGCTCGGCTGGATGTTGACGGTCTTCACCTCCGACTTGATCGAGTCGTACCGACCGAAGAAGCCGGGATCATATTCGACCTTCAGCCCGAACGGCGCGCTGATGCCCAGGCCGAACCACAGCCGGTCGGTCGCCTGGAACGCGGCATAGCCCGTCGGCACGATCACCGGCTGGTCGAACGGATTGCCGCCGTCATTGCCCGTCACCGGAATCGCGCTCGGCACGCCCGGCACCGTCAGCGTGGTGCCGTCGTTTCGCTGTGCGCTGTCGACGAACAGGAAATGGCTGTTGAGCGAGATCTGGCTGCGCTCCAGCTTGGTCATGCCGGCCGGGTTGTAGAAGATGATCGAGGCATCGTCGGCCGCCGCCGCGCCGCCCGCAAAGGCGCGCCCGGTCTCCTTGGCCGATTGTTCCTTGAGCGAGAAGCCGCTCGCCACAGCCGTTCCCGCGCCGCCGATCGCCCCCGCCGACACCGCGGCCAACATCAACGCCTTGCGCAACATTCCTCAGCCCTTTCCCTGCGACCTGCCGGCTGATGCCGGTTCGTGCGCGGAGGAGCGCCCATGGCGACGATGGGTTCCGATCCGCAACCGATTGATCGAAACCGTTGCGCCCATGCAACGCAGGTTGACCGGGGCAAAGCGCCGCGCGACCATAGGCGAAGTTCGTGGGAGAGGCTGACGATGCGCCATGCCGTAATGCTTCTGTCGCTTGCAGCGCTTGGCGCTTGCTCCGGTCAGCCCTCGTCCGAGCAGATGGCAGCGTACGACGTGGCCGAGCTCGCGCCCGCCGCCGAACAGCCGCCAAGTCAGGTGGGCCGGATCGCCTATGTCTACCGCCTCGGTTTCACCCTCGATAGCGACCGCATCCCGGACCTTCAGCAACGTCACGAGGCGCTGTGCCGCCGCCTGACCGCAGCGCGTTGCCAAGTCCTCAAGGTCAATCGAACGACAGGTGACAGCAGCGGTCGCGGAGAGATGACGCTTCAGGTCGACGCTCGCCTGGCCCGCCGCTTCACGACCGCGCTGGAACAGGCGGCGGCCGGTGCCGGCGGTCGCACAAGCGACAGCGCGATCGAGGCGGAGGACGTGACCAAAGCCACGATTGATGCCGAAGCCCGCCTTCGCCAGCGTACCCTCCTCGTCCAGCGGCTGACCGAATTGCTGCGAACGCGCCAGGGCTCGGTCGGCGATCTCGTTTCCGCCGAAAAGGCGGTGGCCGACGCGCAGGAGGAACTCGACGCCGCGCGTGCTACGCTCGCGATGCTCAACCGCCGCGTCGCCACGTCGACAATCGACGTCAGCTATGCCAGCCGTTCGGCGGACGGTGCCGGCGTGTTCGGCTCGCCCGGCGCGCTGCTCGATCAATCGCGCAACGAATTGCTCGGCTCGGTGCGCGCACTCATCAGCTTCGCGATCATCGCGATCCCCTGGGCCTTGGTCTTGTGGATCTTGATCTGGGCCTTTCGCCGCTGGCGCCGCCACCGCAAGCGCCTGCCGGAAGGCTGATTGCACCCCCCGCCCCCATCCGGTATAGGCGCCCACTCACTTGCCCCGGCGCGCGGATCCGCGCTGCCGGGGCCGATCGTTTCAGGGACATGCGCATGGCTCGCCGCCGCCAGATCTACGAGGGCAAGGCCAAGATCCTCTACGAGGGTCCGGAGCCGGGCACGCTCATCCAGTATTTCAAGGACGACGCCACCGCCTTCAACGCGCAGAAGAAGGGGACGATCAACGGCAAGGGCGTCCTGAACAACCGCATCTCCGAGCATATCTTCACGATGCTCGGCAACATCGGCGTGCCGACGCACTTCTTGCGCCGCCTCAACATGCGCGAGCAGCTGATCCGCCAGGTCGAAATCGTCCCGATCGAGGTCGTGGTCCGCAACGTCGCCGCCGGCTCGATGTCGAAGCGGCTGGGGATTGAGGAAGGTACGCAGCTTCCGCGCACCGTCATCGAATATTACCTCAAGGACGACGCGCTCGGCGACCCGCTCATCACCGACGAGCACATCCTGTGCTTCGGCTGGGCGAGCCAGGAGGAGTTGCACGACATCGCCGACCTGGCGGTGCGCGTGAACGACTTCATGTCGGGGCTGTTCGCCGGCATCGGCATCAAGCTCGTCGACTTCAAGCTCGAGTTCGGGCGGATCTGGGACAACGACTATGCCCGGATCATCCTGGCGGACGAGATCAGTCCGGACAATTGCCGGCTGTGGGACGCGACGACGGGCGAGAAGCTCGACAAGGATCGCTTCCGCCGCGACCTGGGCGGCGAGGTCGAGGCCTATCAAGAGGTCGCCCGGCGGCTGGGCCTGATGCCGGAGGGCGCGGACTCGGCGGTGCTGGACCTCGAAACGCACCGGAAGCGCCGGGGCAAGTAAGCGCCCGATCTGGAATGCAGAAAGGGGAGCCGGAAGGCTCCCCTTTTTCGTTGCGAAGCCTTGTTCCCCGGCGAAGGCCGGGGTCCAGTTGGGAAGGCCGATGTTGGCTCGTCCAACGCCAACCAACCACCGTTCCGCACCTGGGCCCCGGCCTCCGCCGGGGCACAAGTCCTTTACTGGCTCGGCGCTGCGCCCTTGGCCTGGAGCGCGGCGGCGACCTTCCCCTGAAGCGCGGTGTCGCTGCTCATCGCCGTCGCGATGGTGTTGAACCGCTCGGGCGTCAGCCCGGCCGAGGTGACCGCTGCGGCCATCTTGGTCTGCTTGTCGGCCGCGGGGGCCGCCGTGTCCTTGTTGATCTTGTCGACCTCGGCAAGCGCGGTCGCAAACTGGCCGACCTCGGCATCGCTGACCGGGCCTGCCGCGGCGCTGGCGGCCGGCGGCGTCGCCGAGGCGGCCGGCGGCGCGCTCTGTGCAGGGTCGGCAGCCCCACCGGCGGGCGGGGTCTGCTGCGCGCCGGCTGCGGCGGCAAAGGTCGCGGCAATGGCAGCGGCGGCAATGGTGAATGAACGCATGGCGTTACTCCAATCGTTGGTTCGTGAAACTCAGACGCCCAGCATCGCGCTACGCCGCGGCAACGCAACCGCGCGGATGACGCATGGTGGCGGGAATACGACCGATGCCGTTCGGGGCCGGTGAAGCGAGACGCTGCGTAGATGAAGCGACGCGACCTTCAGGCTTGCTCGTCATCCCAGCGAAGGCTGGGATCTTTCTGAGGCGCACGCGACGTCCGCCAAGCAGAGACTCCAGCCTACGCTGGGGTGACGGATGGAGGCACACCTCGCCGCGCCCAGAATCAAAAGGGCCCGCCGCGGCAATGCCGGACGGGCCTGATCGATGGTGGGCGCGACAGGGATTGAACCTGTGACCCCACCCGTGTGAAGGGTGTGCTCTACCGCTGAGCTACGCGCCCGATGCCGGTGCCACGCGGGCGTCGGCGAAATCGGAGCCGGGCGTTTAGGCGGGGGCGTCGCCCCTGTAAAGCCCGGAAATGAGCCGGTCGGCGCTCGGCGGCAGCGACCGGCCGGTGGTCAGTTGACCGAGTCCTTCAGGACCTTGCCCGCCTTGAACTTGGGTTGCGACGATGCCTTGATCGTCATCGGCTCGCCGGTGCGCGGATTGCGGCCCGTCGATGCCTTGCGCTTGCTGACCGAGAAGGTGCCGAACCCGACCAGGCGAACTTCGTCACCCTTCTTGAGCGCGGCCGAGATCGACTCGAACACGGCTTCCACCGCCTTGTTCGCATCGCCCTTGGCGAGGCCCGACAAGTCGGCGACCTGCGCGATCAGCTCTTGCTTGTTCATTGCCCTCTACACCCCTGTCCTGCTGTTCTCACGAAAATCGGTTCGGATTCGCACCGAAGCGCGACCGGTGCGGCAGTAGGCCCATGGCGACCCGCGCTGTCAAAGAAAATCAGGCCGCTTTGCGGCGGAACGACCCGGTTCAAGTAAGTTGAAGCTCGTGCAACCGCGGAAGGACGGGCGCGGCGATGCGCGCCCGTCCCGTTTCGGATCAAATCAATGACGAACCGGGTCGGCCGCCGGCGTCACCCCGGCGGGCGGCTGGGCGGCAAGCTCGTCCGAGTCGCTCCAGTCGATCGCCGTCAGTGGCTCGGTCAGCGCCAGGCGCAGCACCTCGTCGACATGCGCGACGGGGATGATCGTCAGCCCCTCGCGGATCACCGCCGGGATCTCGGCCAGGTCCTTCTCGTTCTCGGCCGGAATCAGCACCGTGGTGATACCGCCTCGCAGCGCCGCGAGCAGCTTTTCCTTCAAGCCCCCGATCGGCAGAACGCGGCCGCGCAGCGTCACTTCGCCGGTCATCGCCACGTCCTTGCGCACCGACACGCCGGTCAGCGTCGAGACGATCGACGTGACCAGGCCGATGCCCGCCGATGGCCCGTCCTTGGGCACCGCGCCCTCGGGCAGGTGGACGTGGATGTCCTTCCGCGCGAACAGGCTGGGCTTGATGCCGAACGTCGGCGCCCGCGCCTTGACGAAGCTCATCGCCGCCTCGACGCTTTCCTTCATCACGTCGCCCAGCTTGCCGGTCGTCTTGATCGCGCCCTTGCCGGGCACGGTGACGCTCTCGATCGTCAGCAGCTCGCCGCCCACCTCGGTCCAGGCAAGACCCGTGACCGCGCCGATCTGATGCTCCTCCTCGCCGATGCCGAAGCGATACTTCCGCACTCCGGCGAACTCGTGGAGGTTTTCAGGGCTGACGGTGACCTGCACCGCCTTGCCCTCCAGGATGCGGCGCAGCGCCTTGCGGGCGAGCTTGGCGATCTCGCGCTCCAGCGTGCGAACGCCGGCCTCGCGCGTATAGTAGCGGATGAGGTCGCGCAGACCCGCCTGCGTCAGCTCGAACTCGCCTTCCTTCAGGCCATGCGCGTCGACCTGCTTGGCGACCAGGTGCCGCTCGGCGATCTCGACCTTCTCGTCCTCGGTATAGCCCTCCAGCCGGATGATCTCCATGCGGTCGAGCAGCGGCTGCGGCAGGTTGAGCGTGTTGGCGGTGCACACGAACATCACGTCGGACAGATCGATGTCGATCTCGAGATAATGGTCGTTGAACTTCGAGTTCTGCTCGGGGTCGAGCACCTCGAGCAGCGCCGATGCGGGATCGCCGCGGAAATCCTGGCCCAGCTTGTCGATCTCGTCGAGCAGGAACAGCGGATTGCTCGCGCCCGCCTTCTTGAGGTTCGACACGATCTTGCCCGGCAGCGAACCGATATAGGTGCGGCGGTGGCCGCGGATCTCGGCCTCGTCGCGCACGCCGCCCAGCGACTGGCGGATGAACTCGCGGCCCGTCGCCTTGGCGATCGACTTGCCCAGGCTGGTCTTGCCGACGCCCGGCGGGCCGACGAGGCACAGGATCGGCCCCTTCAGCTTGTTGGTGCGCGCCTGTACCGCCAGATACTCGACGATGCGATCCTTGACCTTCTCCAGCCCATAGTGATCGTCGTCCAGGACGTTCTCGGCCTCGACCAGATCCTTCTTGAGCTTCGACTTCTTGCCCCAGGGCAGCCCCAGCAGCACGTCGAGATAGTTGCGCACGACTGTCGCCTCGGCCGACATCGGCGCCATCGTCTTGAGCTTCTTGAGCTCGCCCTGCGCCTTGGTCCGCGCTTCCTTCGACAGCTTGAGCGTCGCGATCTTCTGCGTCAGGTCGGCGATCTCGTCGCCTTCGCCCTCGTCTCCCTCGTTGCCGAGCTCGCGCTGGATCGCCTTCAACTGCTCGTTGAGGTAATATTCGCGCTGGGTCTTCTCCATCTGCCGCTTCACGCGGCTGCGGATCTTCTTCTCGACCTGAAGCACGCCGAGCTCGCCCTCCATGAAGGCGAACACCATCTCCAGCCGCTTGCGCGGATCGGTCTCGACCAGCAGCGACTGCTTGTCGGCGACCTTGACCGCGATGTTGCCGGCAACCGCATCGGCCAGGCGCGACGGGTCGTCGAGCTCGCCCAGCTGCACCGCGGTCTCGGCGGGCAGCTTGCGGTTGAGCTTGGCATAGTTCTCGAACTGGTCGACGACCGAGCGCATCAGCGCCTGCACCTCAGTGCCCTCGGCCTCCGCCTCCGCGACCGGCGCGACGGTCGCCTCGACATAGCCCTCGCGCGCCTCGATCGCCTCCAGGTTGGCGCGCTCGCGCCCGCCCACGAGCACGCGGACGGTGCCGTCGGGCAGCTTCAGGAGCTGGAGCACCTCGGCGGTGACGCCGGTGTCGTAGAGGTCGTCGCGCGCGGGATCGTCGTTGGCGGGATCGAGCTGCGCGACGAGGAAGATCATCTTGTCGTCGGCCATCGCCGCCTCGAGCGCGGCGACCGACTTGTCGCGGCCGACGAACAGCGGCACGATCATGTGCGGGAAGACGACGATATCGCGCAGCGGCAATACGGGGTAGCTGGACTTCATGAAATCTCCGACGGCGCCCAACTGGGGCACCCTTTGCAGCCTATATGGGGTGCATGCGCAAGCCATCAATCGGGTGATGGCGGGGGCGTTCGTCGCACTCGCGCTCGCTGGCGCGGCACCCGACCCGGGCAAGCCGCCGCTGACCCGTCAGACCGAGATGTCGGGCGCGCCGATCGACCCCGAACAGGCCAAGCTCGTCTTTACCCACGCCGACCTGTCGTTCGAGGTGTTTCCGGAGCGGGAGGCGATCGCCGGCGTCGCGGTGCTCGACTTCACGGCCAAGGCGCCGCTGACCAAGCTCGTCATCGACCTCGACCGCAATCTGCCCGTCAGCGCGATCGCCATCGACGGCCGGCCGCTGCCTAGGAGCGCGTGGCGCAATCCTGAAGGCCGAATGACGATCGACCTGCCCCGCCCGGTCGCCGCGGGCGGCAAGGCGAGCGCGCGCATCACCTATGGCGGCACACCGCACGTTGCGGTGCGTGCGCCCTGGGACGGCGGCTTCGTCTGGTCGAAGGCGCCCACCGGCGAGCCGTGGATCGCGACCGCAGTGCAGGGCGAAGGCTGCGACCTGTTCTGGCCGTGCATCGACGCGCCGACGTTCGAGCCCGCCAGCGTCGACCTCCACATCACCGTGCCCAAGGGGCTGAGCGCGCCCTCCAACGGCCGGCTGATTGGCGTCGACACGCTTCCCGATGGCCGCACGCGCTGGAACTGGCGTGCGCGCCAGCCCAACACCTATGCGATTGCCCTCAACATCGGCCCTTATGAAGAGATGAAGGGGACGCATCGCAGCCGCTTCGGCAACGACATTCCGCTCAGCTTCTGGCACCTCAAGGGCAATGCCGAAAAGGCGCGCGGGCTGTTCGCCGAGTTCGCCCCGACAATCGACTTCTTCGAGGCGCGGGTCGGCCCCTATCCTTTCGCCGACGAGAAGATGGGCGTGGTCGAGACGCCGCACCTCGGCATGGAGCACCAGACGATCAACGCCTATGGCAATGGCTACAAGAAGGCCGCGGAGGGTTTCGACTGGCTGCTCCATCACGAATTCGCGCACGAATGGTTCGCCAACCAGATGACGGTCGCCAACTGGGACGACTTCTGGCTCCACGAAAGCTACGCCCAGTACATGCAGCCGCTCTATGGCCTGGAGCGGGAGGGCTATGCCCGATACATCGCGATGATGATCGAGGGGCGCGCGCGAATCGCCAACCGCCACCCGATCGTGTCGGGCCAACCGCGTGACGAGGGTGCCGTCTATGACGATGCCAACGGGCCGGGCGGCGACATCTATTTCAAGGGCGCGTGGATGCTCCACACGCTGCGCGGGCTCGTCGGCGACAAGGCGTTCGACGCGATCACGCGCCGCACCGTCCATGGTCGCGACGATCCGCGGCCGGGCAATTTCGGGCCGATCTACACCTCGACGGACCAATATCGCCGCATCGTCCGGGAGGTGACGGGCCGCGACATGAACTGGTTCCTCGACGCCTATCTCACACGCGCGCCGCTTCCCGACCTGGTCGAGACGCGCCGCGGCGACCGGCTCGACCTCCAGTGGCGCGTCCCCGGCGGCGGCGCCTTCCCGCTGCCGGTCGAGGTCGAGGTGGACGGCCGCGTCCAAACACTGCCGATGACCAGCGGTCGCGGCTCGATCGCCGTTCCCGTTGGCGCGGCGGTCCGGATTGACCCGATGATGCGGGTCCTGCGCCGCCTGCCCGCCTATGAGGCGATGCAGGCGGCGAAGTAAACCGTTCGTGCCGAGCCTGCCGAAGCACGTGTTCCAGACGCGCTCCGACAAACTCAGGACGAACGGTCGACCGTCAAGGCACGATCGTCACGAACAGGTACGTCGCAAAGATCAGCAGGTGGACCATCCCCTGCAGCACCGTCGTCCGCCCGGTGCCGAGCGACAGCACCGCGACGATCAGCGACAGCCCCAGCAGCGTCATCGACTTCGCCCCGATGCCGAGCGCGATCGGCAATCCCAGCACCAGCGACGCGATCGCCACGCTGGGGATCGTCAGCCCGATCGTCGCCAGTGCCGAACCCAGCGCCAGGTTGAGGCTCGTCTGAAGCCGGTTGCGGCGCGCCGCCCGCACTGCCGCCAGGCTCTCCGGCGCCAGCACCAGCCCCGCAATCGCCACGCCGACCAGCGCCAGCGGCAACCCGGCGGCGAGCACCGCCGCCTCCAGCGTCGGCGCGAGGTCCTTGGCGAGCAGCACCACCGCCACCAGCGCGACAATGAGCAGCCCGAACGCCACCAGCGTCTGCGCGCCCGTCGGCGGCTCCGCATGCGTATCCTCGTCGATGTCCTCGAGGTCCGCAGGCAGGAAATAATCGCGGTGCCGCACCGTCTGCACCAGCACGAAGGTCGCATAGAGCGTCAGCGACACGACGGCGGTGAAGATCAACTGCGAGTTGGTGAAATAGGGGCCGGGCGCCGACGCGGTATAATTGGGCAGCACCAGGCTCAGCACCGCCATCGCGGCGAGCACGCACAGCGCGGCGCTGACGCCCTTCAGCGCGAACACCTGCTCATGGTGGCGGACGCCGCCGACCAGCAGGCAGATGCCGACGATGAAGTTGAGGATGATCATGATCGCCGCGAACACCGTGTCGCGCGCCAGCGTCGCCGCATCGCCGCCGCCCGAGGTCATCAGCGAGATGATGAGCGACACCTCGATCACCGTCACCGCGACCGCCAGGACGAGCGTGCCGAACGGCTCGCCCACGCGGTGCGCGACGACCTCGGCATGATGGACCGCGGTGATGACCGACCCGCCCAGGATCACCGCCGCCGCGATGATGCCGATCGTCCCTATCTTGCCCAGCGACATCAGCACCGCCAGCACGCCCAGTACCGGCAGCACCAGCGACCAGATGGGCAGCACATGCTTGTCGAGCAGCTTTCGCGCGACCGCTGGCGCAGCGGTTGGCGCACGATCGATCGTCGCGTCCGTCATTTCACCTCCGTCAGGGTTCGGAAAACCAATGTTCCGACTGCGCGTTGGTTGCGTCCGAAGATGGCAAAGGAACGATGATGGCGAACTGGAGCGGGCGCGCGGCCGAAATGGCGGCGGTATTCATGATCGGTGACGGGCTGCTCGGGCTCACCCAGCCGCGGCGGCACGTCGAGTTGTGGGAGCGCGACGCACTCGGCGCCGAGGCCCTCGTCGCGCCGTTCCGCAACCGGCCGGGACGGCGCCAGGCCTACGCGCTGCTTCAGGTCGCGGCCGGGCTGTGGCTTGCATCGCGCCAGCGGACGTGATGCGATCATGCGCATGATCGATCGCCTTCTCCTCACCCTCCCGCTGCTGTTCGCCGCCGCGCCCGCCGCCGCGCAGGACTATGCCACCAAGACCGTCGGCGACTGGACCGTCGCCGCCAGCCGCGACGGCGATGGCTGCTTCGCGACGCGCACCTTCGACCGCGACGGTGCGACGACATTGCTGCTCGGCCTGTCCGCCGACGGGTCGAACCGGCTCACGCTCCTCAACGCCAACTGGTCGATCAAGCCTAGGGACCGACTGACGCTGGACTATCGCCTGTCCAACCGCCGCTTTGCCAAGCAGTTCGCGGTCGGCATGGCGGCGGATCGCAAGCAGGGCTTCGTCTCCACCTTCGACGCCAAGTTTCCGGCACAGTTCGCCGCCTCGACCAGCCTGGCCGTCTTCCGCGGCGACGTGCCGGTGGAGCGGGTGACGCTGGAGGGGAGCGGCGTCGCCGTCGCCGAACTGCGCCGCTGCGTCACCGCGTCGAAGGGTGCGCCACGCGGCGCCCGCGCCGCCGACTCCGACGCGATCCCAAAGGATCCGTTTGCCGAACCGGCAAAGCGTCGCCGCAAGTAATGCTTCGGCTTTGCGACGAAATGCCCTGCCCTCACGGCACGTTTCGCCCGCAAAACGGTTGAACGGAGAAGAAGCACGTCCGGTCAGAAGGCGGATTGTGTGGCTGTCAAGCTTGCGCTGTCCATTGGCGCGAAGGTTCAGGTTAGAAAGGTTCTCTATGTCCGTAACTGCGTCCAAGCCCCTCCTCGTCGCGCTGATCCTGGCGGGTGCGGCCACCACGCTCGGCGGCTGTGCCACCAAGAAATATGTCCGCGAGCAGATCGCGCCGGTGAGCGAGCGCGTCGCGACGCTCGAGACCCGCCTCCAGGAAACCGACGGCACCGCCAAGCAGGCGCTTGCCGAGGCGCAGGCCGCAGCCGGCCAGTCGCAGCAGAACGGCCAGCGCATCGATCAGCTCACCGGCCGCGTCGATAGCGCCGAGCAGCGCCTGACCGCCGCGGAGCAGCGCCCCGCCCGCCGTCCGCGCCACTGATCCGCGCTCCCCAGAAACACCGGTTCGGCCGGCCTTCCCAGCGGGAGGGCCGGCCTTTTCGAGTCTCTCATCCATGAAGCTGCTGTTCGCGTCCCTGATCGCGCTCGCCATCGCCAGCCCCGCCGCCGCCCAGACCAAGAAGGCACGCGCCAACCCGCGGCCCAAGGTCGAGGCGTCCGCCGCCGTGCCGATCCTCCTCTCGCCCGAGGCAGCGCGCGTCGCCGCCTGGGTCGCGGCGTCGAAGGATAACCGCGCGCTCCCCTATGCCATCATCGACAAGGTCAACGCCGCGCTGTTCCTGTTCGACGCGAGCGGCGAGCAGCTCGACGCCGTCCCCGTCCTGATCGGCATCGCGAGCGGTGACGAGGCGACGCCGGGCGTCGGCTCGAAGAAGCTCTCCGACCTCGGTCCCGCCGAAAAGACCACGCCCGCGGGCCGCTACCTCGCCAAGTTCGGCCTGCCCGTCGCGGGCGAGCGCGTTCTGTGGGTCGACTATGCCACGTCGGTCGCGCTCCACCCAATTCCCGCGGATGCGAGTCCAAAGGAAAAGCGCCGCGAGCGGATGCTGTCGCCGACCCCGACCGACAACCGCATCACCTTCGGCTGCATCAACGTGCCGCGCGCCTTCTATTCGGCGAAGCTGCGGCCCGGGTTCCGGCGGAAGGGCGGTTACGTCTACATCCTGCCCGACACCAAACCGATCGACGAGGTGTTCCCGCGGCTGAGGACGATGCCGGCAATGGGGTGAGGCCGGTCGCGCACGACATCGCGCGTGGCACGTGCTTCGACAAGCTCAGCACGAACGGTCGGATGAGCTAAGCCCCGTCCCGTTCGTGCTGAGCTTGTCGAAGCACGTGCCCGGAGCGCGGCCGCCAGAACGAAGCCCTACTCCCCCGCCCGCGCCACGAGGTCGCGCTCAACCAGCACCTGCGCGCGTCCACCACGCTTGGCCGCATAGAGTGCGGCGTCCGCCCGCTCCGCCGTCCGCTCAATGGGTTCGCTACCCGCCTCGACCAGCCCGGCCGAAAAGGTGATCGGCGGCAGTCCCGTGGGACCGACCGGCACCGCGTCCAGCGACGTCAGCATCGCCGCCAGCACCCTCTGCGCCGCGACTTCATCGGTGCGCGGGAAATAGACCACGAACTCCTCGCCGCCCCATCGCGCGACGATCGTGTCGCGCGGACAGACCGAGCTTAGCCGGTTGGCAAAGTCGCGCAGCACCTGATCGCCCGCTGGATGGCCGAACCGATCGTTGATCGTCTTGAACCGATCGAGGTCGAGGATCGCGAACGCGCCGCCGATGCGCGCGGCGAACAGCGGATCGATCTCGGCGAAAAAGCCACGCCGGTTGAGCAGCCCGGTCAGCGGATCTCGGTGCGCCGCATGGTCGAGCGTGCTGAGGCGCGAATGCACCGATGCCGCCGCCTCGTTGACGCGGCGGAGCAGCTCACTGATCTCATCCGGCCCCGCGACCGGCCCGATCGTCACCGGCTCGCCGCGCCCGATCGACTGGAGCCCCTCGATCGACAGCTTGAGCGGCGAGAGCAGCGCGTGGATGCCATAGAGCGCGCCCGCCGTGCCGATCAGCGTCGCGACGAGCAGCACGCCCAGATCGCCCCAGGCGAATTGCCCGCGCACCGCTTCTCGCGCGACGAAGCTCAACAGCGGAACATGCGTACCGATGAAGCAGATCGCGAAGATCCGCATGCGAAGGCTCTGCGGCAAGAAGAAGCTGCCGGAGGAAGCAAGGCGCATCGATTGCCCTTTTCTCCAGGGGCACGCCCGTCGCGCCCGATGCTGCCTTCATGATTTTGGACAGTTAACGCGGCCGCAAACCCGGCGCTAAACCGGAGCTTTACCATGCGTCTTACCGCCGAAATGGATCAGATCACCGCCAATGAAAAGGGCGCCGGTCCAAAGACCAGCGCCCCTCTTCTTCGATCGGACGAGCGGGTCAGGCCGCGCCGCCCGCCTTTTCCTTCTTGGCATAGACGCGGACGGGTTCCTTGCGGCCCTCGATCACGTCCTTGTCGACCATCACTTCGTCGACGCCGTCCATGCCGGGCAGGTCGAACATCGTGTCGAGCAGGATGCCCTCCAGGATCGACCGCAGGCCGCGTGCACCGGTCTTGCGCTCGATCGCCTTCTTCGAGACGGCGTTGAGCGCGTCGTCGTTGAAGCCGAGCTTCACGCCCTCCATGTCGAACAGCTTCTGATACTGCTTGACCAGTGCGTTCTTGGGCTCGGTCAGGATCTTGACCAGCGCCGAGACGTCCAGGTCCTCCAGCGTCGCGATCACCGGCAGACGACCCACGAACTCGGGAATCAGGCCGAACTTGAGCAGATCTTCGGGCTCGACCTGACGCAGCGTCTCGCCCGTCCGGCGCTCCTCCGGCGCGGCGACATAGGCGCCGAAGCCGATCGACTTGCCCTGAAGACGGTCGCCGATGATCTTCTCGAGGCCGCTGAACGCACCGCCGCAGATGAACAGGATGTTCGTCGTGTCGACCTGCAGGAACTCCTGCTGCGGATGCTTGCGACCGCCCTGGGGCGGCACGCTGGCGGTCGTGCCCTCCATCAGCTTCAGCAGCGCCTGCTGGACGCCCTCGCCGGACACGTCGCGCGTGATCGACGGGTTCTCGGCCTTGCGGCTGATCTTGTCGATCTCGTCGATATAGACGATGCCGCGCTGCGCCCGCTCGACGTTGTAGTCGGATGCCTGGAGCAGCTTGAGGATGATGTTCTCGACATCCTCGCCGACATATCCCGCCTCGGTCAGCGTCGTCGCATCCGCCATCGTGAACGGCACGTCCAGGATGCGCGCCAGCGTCTGCGCCAGCAGCGTCTTGCCGCAGCCGGTCGGCCCGACGAGAAGGATGTTCGACTTCGACAGCTCGACATCGGCACCCTTGGCGCCGTGGTTCAGCCGCTTGTAGTGGTTGTGCACCGCCACCGACAGCACGCGCTTGGCGCGGCTCTGGCCGATCACGTAATCGTCCAGAACGTCGCAAATCTCCTGAGGCGTCGGGACGCCGCCGTCCTTCTTGGACACCAGCGCCGACTTCGTCTCCTCGCGGATGATGTCGTTGCAGAGCTCGACGCACTCGTCACAGATGAACACGGTCGGGCCGGCGATCAGCTTGCGCACTTCGTGCTGCGACTTGCCGCAGAACGAGCAGTAAAGGGTGCTCTTCGAGTCGCCGCCGCTCAATTTGGTCATTCACTCACCATCTGCCCCGCCGCGCAGGGCAACCTTTCAGCCCCTGATCCGGCGAGGCGCCCGCAAGTCCCGACCCGGCATCCGCGGCCGGTCGCATTCAACGCTCGACACTACACACCGGGTGCCGGGGGACAATCAACAAAATGTGGTCGCCCCCCAGTCCCGTCAAGCGGTCGGATCAGCTTGCCGAGGCATCCTCGCTCGGCTGCGGACGCTTCTCGTACACCTCGTCGACCAGGCCGAACGCCTTGGCTTCCTCGGCCTCCAGGAAGGTGTCGCGATCCATTGCGCGCTCGATCTCCTCGAGCGACTTGCCGGTGTACTTGACGTAGAGCGCGTTCATCCGGTCCTTGATGCGCTGGATTTCCTTGGCCTGGATCTGGATGTCGGAGGCCATGCCCTGCGCGCCGCCCGAGGGCTGGTGGATCATGATCCGCGCGTTGGTCAGCGCGACGCGCAGCCCCGGCTCGCCCGCGGCGAGGAGGAAGCTGCCCATCGACGCGGCCTGGCCGATGCAAACCGTGCCGACGCGCGGACGGATATACTGCATGGTGTCGTGGATCGCCATCCCCGCGGTCACCACGCCGCCCGGCGAGTTGATGTACATCCAGATGTCCTTCTTCGGGTTCTCGGACTCGAGGAAGAGCAGCTGGGCGGTGATGAGCGAGGCCATGTGGTCCTCGACCGGGCCGACGACGAAGATGATCCGCTCGCGCAGCAGGCGCGAATAAATGTCGAAGCTGCGCTCGCCGCGGCTCGACTGTTCGATGACGATGGGAACGAGGGCGTTCTGGAGAGCGCTCAGAGGGTCGTGCATGGAAATCCCGCTCGGTTGTGTGTCGCTCGCCTACATCGGCGCTCGGGCAGAACCGCGCAAGGGTGCGACGATCAATCCGCGTGGCCCGGCGCGGGATGCGCCAGATAGGCGAGCCGCCGCACCTCCCGCCGCCCGCGTACCACCGTGTCGAGGACCAGGCCTGCGAACAGGCATTGCGAAGCGAGGATGATGAGCCCCGTCGACAGGATCGCCGTCGGGAACCGCGGCACCAGGCCGGTATCGAAATAGGTGAACACCAGCGGCAGCGAGAGCAGCACCGCGAGCAGCGCCAGCACCCCGCCGATCGCGCCGAAGAACAGGAGCGGCCGCTCGATACGATAGAGCGTGGCGATCGTCGTCGCAATCCGCCAGCCGTCGCCATAGGTCGACAGCTTCGACATCGACCCCTCCGGTCGCTCGAAATAGGGGGTCACCACCTCCGCTACCGGCATCTTGAGCTCGAGCGCGTGGACGCTGATCTCGGTCTCGATCTCGAACCCCGCCGACAGCGCGGGGAAGCTCTTGACGAACCGGCGGGAGAACACGCGATAGCCCGAGAGGATATCGGTGAAGCTGCGCCCGAACAGCTTGGCGAGCATCCCCGTCAGTGCCTTGTTCCCGAACTGGTGCCCGCGGCGATAGGCGGCGGCGGCCTCGTGGACGCGGCTGCCGACGACCATGTCGAGCTGCTCCTCGACGAGACGCGCGACCAGCGCCGGCGCGGACGCGGCGTCATAGGTCGCGTCGCCATCGGCCATGACATAGACATCGGCATCGACGTCGGCGAACATCCGCCGCACCACCGCACCCTTGCCCTGCACGCGCTCGGTGCGGACGATCGCACCGGCCGCGCGCGCGACCTCGACCGTCCGGTCGCGGCTGTTGTTGTCGTAGACATAGATGCGCGCCTTCGGGAGCGCGGCGCGGAAACCGGCCACGGTCTGCCCGATCGCGGCTTCCTCGTTGTAGCAGGGCAGGATCACCGCGATGCGGGGTTCGGTCACCGTCGTTGCCCCCTCAAACCTTCTCCCTTGAGGGGAGAAGGATAGCGTCGCTTGGTCGCGCCAGCGACCTAGCAGAGCTTGGATGAGGGTGGTGCCAAACGCGTCGCGCTCGCGGCATACCCCTCACCCAGCTTCGACTAGGCAGCAAGCTGCCAAGTCTTCGCAACCCTCTCCCGCAGGGGGAGAGGGATTAACGTCACTCCGCCTCGGCCTTCTTCTTGGCCGGCGCCTTCTTCTTGGGCGCGTCGGCGGCGGGGGCGGCGTCGCCCTCGGCGGCTTCGGCCTTCTTCTTGGGCGCGGCCTTCTTCTTCGGCGCTTCGGCCTCGGTCACCGGCGCTTCCTCGGCGGGAGCGTCGGCGGCCTTCTTGGTCGCGGCCTTCTTCTTGGGCGCCTCGGCCTCGGCCGGCGCATCGGCGGCGGCGGGCTCGACGTCCTTGTCGGTCACTTCGACGGCCTTGGCCTTCTTCGCCTTCTTGGGCGCGGAGGCATGGTCGTGGTCGTGATCGTGGCCGCAGCCCGGACCATGGACGTGCGGCACGTTGCCGTCCTCGGCCTCGATCGCGCCCTCCAGCTCTTCCTTGGTCACTTCGCGATCGGTGACTTCGGCCTTGTCGAACAGGAAGTCGACGACCTTGTCCTCATAGAGCGGGGCGCGCAGCTGGGCGGCGGCCATCGGCTCCTGCTGGACATACTGAACGAACCGCTCACGGTCCTCGGGGCGGTACTGCTGCGCGGCCTGCGCGATCAGGCGCTGCATCTCGGCCTGGCTGACCTCGACGCCGTTCGCCTGGCCGATTTCCGACAGCAAAAGGCCCAGACGGACGCGGCGCTCGGCGATCTTGCGATAGTCGTCGCGCTCGCCCTCGAGCTCCTTCATCGCCGCTTCGGGATCTTCCTCGTGGCTCGCCTCATGCTCCAGCTGCTGCCAGATCTGCGCGAACTCGGCATCCACCATCGACGGCGGCACCTCGAAGTCGTGGCCCTCGGCCAGCTGGTCGAGCAGCTTGCGCTTCATGTGCGTGCGCGTCAGCTGACCCGTCTCGTTCTCGAGCTGGCCGCGCAGCAGGCCCTTGAGCTGGTCCAGACCCTCGAGGCCCAGCGACTTGGCGAACTCGTCGTCGATCACGGTCTCGCCGGCGGTCTTCACCGACTTGATGACGAGGTCGAACGTCGCCGGCTTGCCCGCCAGCGTGTCGACGCCGTAATCGGCGGGGAAGGTCACTTCGATCTGCTTCTCGTCGCCCGCCTTCACGCCGACGATCTGGTCCTCGAAGCCGGGGATCAGGCGACCGGTGCCGATCTCGACCGACATGTCCTCGCCGGTGCCGCCGTCGAAGGCGACGCCGTCGACCTTGCCGACGAAGTCCATGACGACCAGGTCGCCGGTCTCCGCCGCGCGGTCCTCGGCCTCTTCCCACTTCTTCTGGCCGCTGGCGAGCTGCTGGAGCTGTTCGTCGACGCGCTCGTCGGCGACGGGGACGACCAGCCGCTCGAGCTTCAGGCCGTCGATCTTGGGCGCGGGCACCTGCGGCAGCACCTCCAGCGTCACCTTGACCTCGGCATCCTTGCCGGGCTCATAGCCCTCGTTCAGCTCGACCGCCGGCTGCATCGCGGGGCGAAGCTGCTGCTCGGCGATCAGCTTCTGCACGCCTTCCTGGATCGACGTGTTGAGCGCGTCCTGCGCCAGCGCCGGGCCGTGCATCTTGCGGATCAGGTTGGCGGGCACCTTGCCGGGGCGGAAGCCGGGCATGCGGATCGTCGGCGCGGCGCGCTTGACCTCGGCCTCGACCTTGCCGTCGATCTCGCCGGCGGTGATGGTGAGCGTATAGGCGCGCTTGAGGCCCTCGTTCAGCGTCTCGACAGTCTGCATTCTTCGGGTTCGCGCTTTCGTCTGGTTGAAGGTCTGTGGCGATCCCGTTCCCTCGTCGAGGGCGGAGACTGGTGCGGGCGAAGGGACTCGAACCCCCACATCTTGCGATGGCAGGACCTAAACCTGCTGCGTCTACCAGTTCCGCCACGCCCGCATGAGAGAGGACACCGCCGGTCAGCGGGCGTCTATAGCAGCAAGCGGACTACAGACAAGGGCGCCGGCAACCGCGCGCGGGGGCGATCGTTGAAGGGCATGAAGGAGACGTCCAATGCCCGTCGAGCCCCCCATCCCCGAAGCGCCCGAGCCCAGCACGCCCGGCCAGCCGGCCACTCCGCCCGCCGAGGCGCCGCCGCACCCGGGCAGTCCCGCCCAGCCGGGCATCCCGGGCCAGCCCACCGAACCGCCCGCGGAAACGCCGCCGGTTGGGCCGGACATCGACGTCCCCTCGCCGCAACCCGGTGGCCCCGACATCGCGCCCGGCCAGCCGGTCGCCTGAACGGCAAAGGGGCGGGTTCCGCCCGCCCCTTCACCGAAGCGCATTCGGCACGCCCTTCGACAAGCTCAGGACGAACGGTTTGGAACACGTCACCTCTCCCCGTTCGCCCTGAGCTTGTCGAAGGACGTGCCCCGAACACCCGCCGCCGAACGGACAGGGTGACGCCCCCGCCCGCCCCCGCTATGCGGCGCGCATGTCCAGCCTCACCGACCTCGCCGACGAATATGCGTTTCTCGAAGGCGACGACCGCTATCGCCTGCTCATCGACCTCGGCCGCGCGCTCGAGCCGATGCCCGACGCGCTCAAGACCGAGGCGACGCTGGTGCGCGGCTGCTCGGCGTCGGTCTGGGTCTATCCCACACGGGGCGAGGACGGCACGCTCCACTTCCTCGCGGACAGCAATGCCGCGATCACCAAGGGGATCATCGCGCTCGTCCTGCTAACGGTACAGGACCAGGCCCCGCGAGCGATCCTCGCCACCGATATCGAGGCGGCACTCGCCCCCTTCGACCTCAAGAACCAGCTGAGCTCGAACCGCACGCAAGGCATCCCCAATATGATCGCACTGATCCGGGAAACGGCGGCGCGGCAGAGCTGACGCAAGCACCTCCCCGGTACGGGGAGGGGGACCAGCCGCAGGCTGGTGGAGGGGTGGCGCCGCAAGCGGCACGCCAGCGGAGAGCAAGAACACTCCTCCACCCCCGGCTACGCCGGCGGTCCCCCTCCCCGTTCCGGGGAGGTACGATCTTCGCTCAGCCCCACCGCCGCCGCGACCTCGTCCAGGTCGCTCGCCGGCCGCACCAGATGCCACGTCCGGCTCTCGGCGCCGTTGACCACCACCACGGCATCGCGCGGGCAGACGCCCAGGCACTTGACCTCGACCACCCCCGCAGCGCCCTTGCGCCCCTTCCTGAGCTTCAGATGCCGGCGCAGCGCCTTGGCGAGCGGCGTCCTGCCCTTGTCGCCAAAGCCGCCATCGACGCGCTTCGAGCATTTGGCGCAGACGAGGACGGCGTTCGACCAGTTGGAGCGGAGCTCAGTCTTCACCAAGGGCCCTTCACGCGCTCAGGCGGGCTTCCACTGGCGCCGCTCCTCGGCCGTACGCAGTACGTCGTACGCGGCCTGACCCGCGCGGAAGCGTTCCGCGGCCTCGGCATCGCCGGGGCGGATGTCGGGATGGTTGGCCTTGGCGAGCCGCCGCCAGGCGAGCTTCACCGCCTCGAAATCGGCATCGGGATCGAGCTCCAGCACGCCCAGCGCACGCATCTCGTCGCGCGACCGGCTGCCGTCACCCGGACCGGCCCAGGCATTGTGCTTCGACTCGGCAAAGCCCGACGCATCGCGCCGCTCGTCCGCTTCGCGCTGCGCGGCTTCCTCGGCGGAAAGCCCGGCGAAATAGTCCCAGCCCTTGTTGTATTCGGCGGCGTGCGTCTCGCAGAAATACCAGCGCTCGGGGCTGTTGGGCGACTTGGGCGCGGGACAGTTGCCGGGCGCGTCGCAGCCATGGCGATCGCACAGCCGCACCTTCGCCGCCGCCCGCTCGTCCTCATACCCGCGCCACCGCGGAAAGCCCCAGTCGTTGGATCGTGTCGGCCGTACCATCGTCGGCTAGCAGATAGGCCCGATGCTGGCCCACGCAAGCGGGGATGGAGGGGCTTGGGATCGCGGGGCTATGTACCTTCAGGTCTCGACTCGCCCGGCCGTGCGATCACGCCCGATTGCCGATCCTCGTGGCGTGCGCCAATCTGCTTCCGCACACGAGGCCGGTTCCATGAAGTACGATGATGCGTCCTGGCATTATGGCGGTGATTTTCCATCCAACCTGCCCGAAACCGCGGGGGGAACGCACATCGCGATGTTCGCATCGTGGGCTGTTCTGAACGGTATGGCGAGCGACCTGCACATTGAGGACTTCGCTGACGAGCTCTCGCAACTTCGTCGACAAGAAGTTACGCCCGGAGAATGGTTCTTCAATGTCTGCGATGGAAAGTTCACCGATGAGGACCTGAACAGTGAGGGGAATCGCTTCGCTGCGCATTACTATGCTGGCAGCGATGGGCTTCATACTGATCCAGGGTCGTATCATGCTGACTACGACCACGAATTCTTTAGTAGCCAGACGCTGTACGACGTTCCGGACACATGGGAGACGCAGGCAGTTGCGACTCGCTTTGTCGAGGCGCGTTTAGCCGAGTGGCGAAAGGTCAGCCGATGTTGAGAGGCGGAATCCGAGGAGCTAGCCTCCCCGCCCGCGCCTAAAAAATCACCAGAGGGCCTGTAAGCCGGGTTCTGTCCACCTTCCGAAGAAGGATGGGCGACCATTCCTCTAGGCGCGTCGTTGCCGGCGCGCTCAAGCAACCAACCCGGGCGACGGGCCGAGACAAGGCCCATGTGCCGCCCCTATTCGGTCTTGCTCCCGGTGGGGTTTGCCGTGCCGCCCCCGTTACCGGGCGCGCGGTGCGCTCTTGCCGCACCCTTTCACCTTGACCGGGCCGAAGCCTTGGCCGTCTGCTCTCTGTGGCACTTTCCCTGGGGTCGCCCCCGCCGGGCGTTACCCGGCACCGTTGTCTCGTGGAGCCCGGACTTTCCTCGCGCGGTTTAACCCGCCCGCGGCCGCCCGGCCCTCTGGTGCGCGCGCCCTAGCGGCAGTCGCGCCCGCGCTCAACCCGCGAACAGCGCCACCAGCGCCTGGAGCACCGTCGCGCCGGCGAGCGGTCCCAGGATCAGCATCGCCAGGTTGAGCGCGATCACCCAGCCCAGCCGCGCCTCGCCCTGCTTGTCCAGGCGGGGCGGCGGCGGTGCAGGCGGCTCGGGCGGGGGCGGCCAGTCGGGGTTGAAGTTGACGAACATGGCGCCCCTTCCTCTTCCTCAATCCTTCAGCATGACGGCCTTGAGGTTCATGAACTCGTGCAGGCCCCAGGGACCCAGCTCGCGCCCATGCCCAGAACGCTTGATCCCGCCGAACGGTGCCTCGGGGGTCGAGGCGAGCATCTGGTTGACCGCGACCATGCCGCATTCGAGGTCGCGGACCAGCCGCTCGCGCTCGCCATCGTCGTTCGTCCAGATCGACGAGCCGAGGCCGAACGGAATGTCGTTGGCGAGCGCGATCGCGGCGTCCAGGTCGTCCGCCTTGAACACCATCGCCACCGGGCCGAACAGCTCCTCCTTGGCGAAGTCGCTTTCCGGATCGACGTCGAGGAGGATGCCGGGCGTCAGGTACGCGCCGGGCAGGTCGGGCTTCTCCGCGCCGAACAACAGCCGCGCGCCTTCCTCCCGCGCCCGCGCCACCTGCTCGATCACGGTGTCGCGCTGCTCGAAGCTCGACAGCGGGCCGATGTCGCTCCCCGCGTCCATCGGATCGCCGACCTTGGCCGCGCGCATCGCTTCGGAGAACTTGTCGAGGAATGCGTCGAACACGTCGGCATGGACGATCATCCGCTTGGCGCAGATGCACGACTGGCCGGCATTCTGGATGCGCGCGGTGGTCGCGACCTTGGCCGCCTCGTCGAGATCGGCGGAGGGAAGGACGATGAACGGGTCCGACCCGCCAAGCTCCAGCACCACCTTCTTGAGCGCGCGACCCGCCGCCTCGGCCACCTTCTGCCCCGCGCCCTCGCTGCCGGTCAGCGTCACCGCGGCGACGCGATCATCGCCGATCAGCGCCTCGACCGCACCCGACTTGATGGGAAGGTTCTGGAACAGCCCGTCCGGCGCCCCGCCCGCTCGCACCATCTCCTCGATCAGCGCGCCGCATTCCTGCGTGATCGACGCGTGTTTTAGCAGGCCGACATTGCCCGCCAGGATCGTCGGCGCGAGGAAGCGGACGACCTGCCAATAGGGGAAGTTCCATGGCATGATCGCCAGCACCGGGCCGATCGGATGCCAGGTCGCGATCGCGCGCCCGCCCTTCAGCGGCACCGTCGATTCCTTGAGGAAGTCGGGCCCGGCCTCGGCATAATAGCGGAAGCCCGCGACGCACTTCTCGACCTCGGCGACGGCGGACTTCAGCGTCTTGCCCATCTCCTCGGTCGCGGCGCGCGCGAGCCGGTCCTTGTTCGCTTCGAACGCGTCGGCGATGCGACCGAGCAATGCGGTCCGCTGCTCGATCGGCGTCCGGCGCCATGTCCGATAGGCGGCGTGCGCGCGATCCAGCGCGGCGTCGATGCCGGCTTCGTCCAGTTCCTCGATCGGCGGGCGCTTCTCGCCGGTGGCGGGATTGACGGTCTCGAACATGAAAGGGTTCCCTCGACTGGTTTGCCGATCAGAACCCGCGGGACGGGGGATGGCTCCCCATTGCGCGTCGGGCACAACCTGCCGCATAGGCAGGGCATGGCAGAGGAATCCGGCATCGCCGAGCTTTCGTTCGAGGACGCTTTGAAGGAGCTCGAACGCATCGTCGCGCGGCTCGAAAGCGGCGAGGCGACGCTTCAGGAAGCGATCGACCTTTACGAGCGTGGCGATCAGTTGAAGCGGCAATGCGCCGCGCGGCTCGACGCGGCACAGGCCCGGATCGAGGCGATCCGCACTGACGCCGACGGCCGCGCCGCCGGTACCACGTCCTTCGGCGCGTAATGGGCATGACGCTCGCCGCGCCCAGCCTCGCGCTCAAGAACGCGATGCGCGAGATCACGGCCGAGATGGACCGGCAGTTCGACGCGCTGCTCCCCGTACCAGGCGACGCGCGCGCGAACCTCTACAAGGCGATGCGCCATGCCGCGATCGGCGGCGGCAAGCGGCTGCGCCCGCTGCTCGTTTTCGCGACCGCGCGGCTGTTCGGCGTCGATCGCCAGGCCGCCGCGCGCGTTGCGACCGCGATCGAGTGCATCCATGTCTACAGCCTCGTCCATGACGACCTGCCGGCGATGGACGACGACGATCTGCGCCGCGGCAAGCCGACGGTGCACAAGGCATTCGACGAGGCGACGGCGATCCTGGCCGGCGACTGCCTCCACGCCCTCGCCTTCGAGATCCTCGCCGACGAGAAGACTCACCCCGACCCCTTTGTGCGCTCGGAATTGATCCTCTGCCTCGCCCACGCGTCCGGGCCGTCGGGGATGGCGGGCGGCCAGGCAATGGATCTGGAGGCGGAGCGGTCGAGCTTCGACCTCGCGACCGTCACCCGCCTCCAAGCGATGAAGACCGGCGCGCTGATCGCCTGTTCGGTCGAGGCAGGCGCGATCCTCGGCCGCATCGCGCCGGAGGGGCGCACGGGGCTCAAGGGCTATGCCCGCGACATCGGCCTCGCTTTCCAGATCGCCGACGACCTGCTCGACATCGAAGGCGACGAGGGCAAGGTCGGAAAGGCGCTTCGCAAGGACGGCGCCGCGGGCAAGGAAACGTTCGTCTCGCTGCTCGGCGTCGATCGCGCGCGGGAACAGGCGCGGATGCTGGTCGACCAGGCGGTCGCGCACCTCCACGCCTATGGCGCGGAAGCCGACCTGCTCCGCGACCTCGCCCGCTACACGCTGGAGCGCGACCGGTGAGCGCACGCACTGCTGTCTATCCCGGCACCTTCGACCCCGTCACGCTCGGCCACATGGACATCATCGGGCGAGCGGCGCGGATCGTCGACCGGCTGGTGATCGGCGTCACCACCAACCCGTCCAAGTCGCCGATGTTCACGCTGGACGAACGCATGGAGATGGTCCGGCGCGAGGTCGCGGAGCTGGACGGCGAGATCCACGTCGTCGCGTTCGATTCGCTGCTAATGGACTTCGCCGAGCGCGAGGGGGCGGACATGATCGTCCGCGGGCTGCGCGCGGTCGCCGACTTCGAATACGAATATCAGATGGCCGGCATGAACCAGCAGCTCAACGATCGGATTGAGACGGTCTTCCTGATGGCCGACGTCTCGCTGCAGCCGATCGCCAGCCGCCTGGTCAAGGAAATCGCGCTGTATGGCGGGGATATCGGCAAGTTCGTGACGCCCGATGTGGCCGCGGACGTCCGCGCGCGGGTGGACAAGCTCGGCCGCAAGGGCAGCTGAGGCTCCTTCCCCAAGCCCCCTTCCGTTCGTGCTGAGCTTGTCGAAGCACGGGCCGCGAGCGCCCCTCCTGGAACACGTCCTTCGACAAGCTCAGGACGAACGGGTCTTTGGCTCTAGCGAGCTTTGAGCAGCGCCACCGACGCTTTCGGGTCGATGTTGTTGCGCCGCCCGTCCGCGCTCGCGGTTGCGCCCTTTCGAATCAGCGCGATCGTCTCGGCCGGCGTCAGCGTGGGATCGAGCGCGATCAGCTTGGCGGCGAGGTTGGCGACGTTGGGCGACGCCATCGACGTGCCCGATTCCTGGATGTGCGCGCCGCCCGGGATCACCGAATCGACCTGATAGCCATTGGCGCTGACGACGACGTTCTTGCCATAGGTGGTGAAGCTCGCCTCGTCCCCGCCGCTGTCGACCGCGCTGACGGTGAGGAGGTTGGGCAGCTCGAACCCGGACGGAATCGATTCCTCGAAACCGTTGTCGCCATTGGTGTTGCCGGCCGAACAGACGAACAGCACCTCGGGCGCGCTCTTGATCGCCTCGTACAAGGCTGCCTTGCCGACCTCGAAATAGCGCCGCGCCAATGCCTTGCGTTCGGCGGCGTCCTTGCCGATGCCGTTCTTTTCGAGTGCGCTTTCGTGCCAGTCGGGCGAGTCGCTCCAGCTCATGTTGACGACGCGGACCTTGTGCGCGCGGAACCACGCGACCGTTTCGCGCCACGACGTCGCGTTCAGCGCGACAGAGGCGTCGGTCGGCGGCGCCGGGATGTTGCGCCAGTCATAGGTCATCCGGGCGGAGGCGAGCCGGATCGCCGGATTGCCGCGCGCCATGATCCCCGCGACGTGCGTGCCGTGACCATAGTCGCGGTAGAGAGCGAGCTTCTCGAAATAGGCCGGCTGCTCGGTCGCGGGCATGGCGGCGAGCTTGGCCTTGAGCGCGTCGGCGGCCGGACTGTCGATCGCCTGCTGGAGATCGGCAAAGCCCTGGAAATCGGCGATCATCGTCTTGAACTCGGCCGACTGCGCGGGGGTCAGCGGAAGCAGCCATCCGGTCGTCGGCTTGCTGTCGATGTCATAGGCAAGGCCGTGCGCGTGGTATGGCGCCCCTTTCCTAGGCGCGGGATCGGTATAGACCTGCCCCGGGAACAGTGACAGGTCGGTGCCGCTGTCCCACACCGCTGCGACAACGGGTGTCGTCTTGTCGGCCGATGTCAGCGTCACTTCGCGCGCGGCCCAGATGTCGGCCTTGGGCGCGCTGTTCGCGCGGATGATCGGCGTCAGCGCGGCGACGACCGGTTGGGCGACGGGCACGTCGTGGCGCAGGATCGAGCGCGCCCAGATGAGCTCGCCCGCCGGCTTGTCGCTGACGCGGTGGTCACGAGCGACGATCGGCTCGATCTGCTGGAGGATATAGCCCTCGACAGTCGTCCGCCCGACGATCTGCGCGTTGCCGCGCGCTTCCTTGAGCGCGGTGCCGACCACCGGCCAGGGCAGCGGCTTGAGCAGCGCCGCATAGTGTCGCGCGAACGCCGCCTCGTACGCGGCGCCGCTCATGGCCTTGGTCTCCGCCCGCGCCTTCAGCATCGCCTCGATCTTGAGGCCACTGGTCAGCTTGGCGTCAGGCTTGTCCTGAAGGCTGCGGATGCGAAGCATCGTCGCCATCGCCCCGGCATCCTCGCCGGTCAGCATCTGATAGGCGAGATGCGTCGAGAGCAGGTCGCGCAGCGTCGCGCGGTCCTGAATGTCATAGCCCGCTAGCGTCGCGATAACATCGGCGTCGACCCGCGCCGCCCAGGCATTGAAGGTCGCATCGTCGGCGCCGAGCAGCGCGGCGGCGGTACCCGTCACCGGATAACTGTGCCGCGGCAGGTCGTCCTGCGTTCGGACCACCTTCTTGGCCGGCGATCCGCTCTGCGCCGACGCCGCCCCGCCGACGGCCGGACAGGCGACGACCGCGCCCGCCAGCATCCACGCCCACACGCCACGACTCCGCCGCATGATCTTCCCCCTGATTTCCCCGCGATCGAAGCTATGCCCGTCGAGGGAGGCTGGCAACGGGGCGAGCGCGCCCCATTTCCCTGCCTCGCAATCTGGTCTATCCCGCGCGGCGACTGACCGTTTCGGGGTATCCATGCGTTTCCTGCTCTCGCTTCTCGCTCTTGTCGGCCTGGGCGCCGCCATGCCCGCCACCGCGCAGATCGTCGACGCGCCCGTCGCCGGTCGCAAGGCGCCGCCGGCCACGACCGACAAGGAAAATCTCTGGCTGCTCGACCTGTCGACGGGCGGCCGGGTCACCATCTGGCTGCGTCCCGACGTCGCGCCGCAGATGGTCGAGCGGATCAAGACGCTGACGCGCCGCA